>NZ_BNTL01000002.1:0-432470 GCF_022179005.1 Pseudomonas sp. PAGU 2196
ATCTTTCGATCGAAGCCCTTCAAACTACATCTTCACTATTTAACTCGTTGAATCTCAAGGAGTTTTTCGTTCCGACTACGCTGGAAGTGGGGCGCATTATAAGGGGATTCTAAACCCCGTCAACCTTTAATTTCACGAAACCTTAATATCGCTAAAAAGCAAAGCGGGGAGGCCTTCGGCCTCCCCGTCATTCCACTTCTCTATATAGCCTCATAGCACCCCAGCACTGCGCAAGCGGTGCACCGCATCGGTATCCAGCCCCAACACCTCACTCAATACCGCCTCGGTGTGCTCACCCAACAGCGGCGGCGCCCGCCGGTACTCCACCGGCGTCTCCGACAGGCGAATAGGGCTGGCTACCTGCGGCACACTCCCCGCCAGTGGATGCGGGATAGTCACCGCCAACCCTCGAGCCACCACCTGCGGATCCTGGAACATCTGCGCCAGGTCATTGATTGGCCCACACGGCACCCCAGCCTTCTCCAACTGGCTCACCCACTCCGCCGTGGTCTTGAACACCGTAGCCTGACGAATCAACGGAATCAGCTCACCACGGTTGGCCACACGCAGCTTATTAGTAGCGAAGCGCGGATCATCCGCCCACTGCGGCTGCCCAGCCACCTCGGCAAACTTGCGAAACTGACCATCATTACCCACGGTAAGAATGAAATCGCCGTCCGCTGTTGGGAAGTCCTGGTAAGGCACGATATTGGGATGCGCATTACCCAGGCGCCGGGGCGGGGTGCCCGTGGTCAGGTAGTTCATGGCCTGGTTCGCCAGGCAGGCCACCTGGACATCGAGCAGTGCCATGTCGACATGCTGGCCGATGCCGGTCTGGTCCCGATGGGCGAGGGCAGCCAAAATCGCCACAGTCGAGTACAACCCAGTAAGAATGTCAGTCAGCGCCACGCCAACCTTTACCGGCCCAGCACCTTCTTCCCCCTCAGGCCGACCGGTCAGGCTCATCAGGCCACCCAGCCCTTGGATCATGAAGTCATAGCCCGCGCGCTTGGCATAGGGCCCCGTCTGGCCAAAACCGGTAATGGAGCAATAGATAAGCTTCGGGTTGAGCGCTTTCAGGCTTTGGTAATCCAGCCCATAGGCTGCGAGGCCACCCACCTTGAAGTTCTCGATGACGATATCTGACTTCGCCGCCAGCTCACGCACCAAGCGTTGCCCTTCAGGCTGTGTGAAGTCGATCGTCACCGAACGCTTGTTACGATTGGCCGAGAGGTAATAGGCGGCCTCACTGGTGTTCTCACCCCGGACATCTCTGAGGAAAGGCGGCCCCCACGAGCGGGTATCATCGCCATTACCAGGGCGCTCGACCTTGATCACGTCAGCCCCAAGGTCAGCGAGAATCTGGCCAGACCATGGGCCGGCCAACACGCGCGAAAGGTCCAGCACCCGCAGATGTGATAGCGCGCCCATGGGCTGGCTCCTTATTAATAGAAGGCCTGGATGCCGGTCTGAGCACGCCCCAGGATCAACGCATGCACGTCATGGGTACCTTCATAGGTGTTGACCACCTCAAGGTTCACCAGATGGCGAGCCACGCCGAACTCATCGGAAATGCCGTTACCCCCCAGCATGTCACGTGCCATGCGGGCGATATCCAAGGCTTTACCGCAAGAGTTACGCTTCATGATCGAGGTGATCTCGACAGCCGCCGTGCCTTCATCCTTCATGCGCCCCAAGCGCAGGCAGCCCTGCAGTGCCAGGGTGATCTCGGTCTGCATGTCGGCCAGCTTTTTCTGGATCAGCTGATTGGCTGCCAGCGGGCGGCCGAACTGCTGACGGTCCAGGGTGTATTGGCGCGCGGTATGCCAGCAGGCCTCGGCGGCGCCCAACGCCCCCCAGGAGATGCCATAGCGCGCCGAGTTCAGGCAGGTGAACGGGCCCTTGAGGCCGCGCACGTCTGGGAAGATGTTCTCCTCAGGCACGAACACGTTGTCCATCACGATCTCGCCTGTGATCGAAGCACGCAGGCCCACCTTGCCGTGGATCGCCGGGGCGCTGAGGCCTTCCCAGCCCTTTTCCAGCACGAAGCCGCGGATATCGCCAGCGTCATCCTTGCCCCACACCACGAACACATCGGCAATCGGGCTGTTGGTGATCCACATCTTGCTGCCGGTCAGGCGGTAGCCGCCGTCCACCTTTCTGGCCCGGGTGATCATCGAGCCTGGGTCGGAGCCGTGGTTAGGCTCGGTCAGGCCGAAGCAGCCGATCCACTCACCCGTGGCGAGCTTGGGCAGGTACTTCTGCTTCTGCGCCTCGGTGCCGAATTCGTTGATCGGTACCATTACCAGGGAAGACTGCACACTCATCATCGAGCGATAGCCAGAGTCGATCCGCTCGACCTCACGAGCGATCAGCCCGTAACACACATAATTAAGGCCGCTACCGCCGTACTGCTCGGGGATGGTGGCACCCAGCAAACCGATTTCACCCATCTCGCGGAAGATCGCCGGGTCGGTCTGCTCATGGCGGAAGGCTTCGAGCACGCGCGGCGCCAGCTTGTCCTGGGCGAACTGATAAGCGCTGTCACGCACCATGCGCTCTTCTTCAGTGAGCTGCTGATCGAGCAGCAGCGGATCGATCCAGTTGAAGCTTGCTTTACCGGCCATGAGCGAAATCCTCGAAAAGAGAGAGCAAATTCTTGTGCCCTTGAGCCTAGGCCTGATCGGCCGTCGGGACAAACGAGGATTGCGCACGGATTAGTGATAATTTGTCACTTCGTAAATCAGCAAAATGCCACATTGACAGCCTTACAAGTGAGGTTGACGTACATGCGCCGCAAGATCCCCAGCACTGCCGCCCTGGTCTGTTTCGAGGCGGCGGCGCGTAACGAGAGCTTCACCAAGGCCGCGCAAGAACTCGCGCTGACCCAGGGCGCCGTTTGTCGGCAGATCGGCGGCCTGGAGGCCTTCCTTAATGTGGAACTGTTTCGCCGCTCAAGGCGCGGGGTGAAGCTGACCGAGGCTGGCCTTTCCTACAGCCGCCAAGTTGCCGCGCAGCTAGATGCGGTAGAGCGCGATACCTTGTCGGTCATGCGCCAGCAGGGCGCCAATGTGATCGAACTGGCCGTGGTACCCACCTTCGGCACCCAATGGCTGCTCCCCAGGCTCAAGGACTTCCAGCAGTGCCACCCCGACGTCACCGTCAACCTGACCAACCGCACCCGGCCATTTCTGTTTGCCGACACAGCCTTTGATGCAGCCATCTATTTCGGCGATGCCGACTGGTCCGGCACCCAGTCACATAGGCTGATGGGCGAGAACCCTGTCCCCGTCTGCAGCCCGGCGTTGCTGGACGGGCAGGGCATGCTCGACGCCCGCCGCATTGCGCAACTCCCCTTGCTACAGCAGACCACGCGCCCCTATGCCTGGCGGCAATGGTTCGGTGGCCTGGGCATGAACGTGGAGCGCGACATGACAGGCCCGCGTTATGAACTATTCTCGATGCTCGCGCAGGCGGCGATGCACCAAATGGGGGTCGCGCTGATCCCGCCCTTTCTGATCCAGCGGGAGTTGCAGGAGGGTAGGTTGGTGGTCGCTAACAGGCATGCCCTGAGCAGTGACAAGGCCTACTATCTGATGATTCCCGAACGCAAAGTGGAGTCTGCCTCGCTACGGGCTTTCCGCGACTGGCTGGTAGCACAAGCGCAGGCTTACACCACCGGCTCTGCCTAGTCGCAGCCAAACAATCTGACTTCGTAGTCAATTATTTTAAACACCTACAGATATATGTATTTGTCGCATATTCGAAAACTGTTACGCAAGCCTGAAAATCCCGTTTAACCCTGCTGACTGCGCGGCTTTCAGGCTTAAATTGCGACATTGAGCGAACCGTAAGCGAAATACCGCAATTTTTTTTAGTTTTATCTCCTAATCTCCCAATGGCCCATGTTTGACGGGCTGCAATCGAAGACTTGCGACATACGGTCACAGGGTGACTTGTAGTTTTAACTTCGTTTCGCTCCAGAACCGGTTGAAGCCCCTTGGGTTCATCTGCAAAATGCCTGGCCCGCCTAGGATTCGGCGGGTTGGACCGCACCAGCGCACCAGCCGAAGTACGCTGGCTTCAACAAAGACAAAAGGTCACCGCAGGAGACATAGTCGTGCACATTGGTGTTCCTCTCGAGACGCAGACGGGTGAGACAAGGGTCGCCGCGACCCCTGAAACCATCAAAAAACTGGTTGCCCAGGGCCATCAGGTCACCGTCCAACGGGGGGCAGGGCTAAACGCCAGCATTCCGGACAGTGCCTATGAGGCTGTGGGTGCCTCCCTGGGTACCGCCGCCGATGCCTACGGCGCGCAACTGGTACTTAAAGTAGTTGCGCCCAACGACCAGGAGATGGCGCTGATCAACAGCGGCAGCCTGCTGGTAGGCATGCTCAACCCGTTCAACAGTGAACTGATCGGCAAGATGGCCGAGCGCGGTATCACCGCCTTCGCCCTCGAAGCAGCGCCGCGTACCTCGCGGGCACAAAGCCTCGATGTGCTGTCGTCCCAGGCCAACATCGCCGGTTACAAGGCGGTACTGCTGGCAGCGCACTACTACCCTCGCTTCATGCCCATGCTGATGACGGCTGCCGGTACCGTGAAGGCTGCCCGCGTGCTGATCCTCGGTGCAGGCGTTGCAGGCCTGCAGGCCATTGCTACCGCCAAGCGCATGGGGGCCGTGATCGAGGCGTCGGATGTACGCCCCGCCGTCAAAGAGCAGATCGAATCGCTGGGCGCCAAGTTCATCGACGTGCCTTACGAAACCGATGAGGAACGTGAGTGCGCCGAGGGCGTTGGTGGCTATGCGCGGCCGATGCCGGCCAGCTGGATGCAGCGCCAGGCCCAGGCCGTACACGAACGCGCCAAGCAGGCCGACATCGTCATCACCACCGCACTGATCCCTGGCCGCAAGGCGCCGACCCTGCTCAGCGCCGAAACCGTCGCGCAGATGAAGCCTGGGTCGGTGGTCATCGACCTGGCGGCCGCCCAAGGCGGTAACTGCCCGCTGACCGTCGCCGACCAGGTGGTGCAGGAAAACGGCGTGACCATCGTCGGCCCGACCAACCTGCCTGCCCAGGTGGGGGCCGATGCATCGGCACTGTACGCACGCAACCTGCTGGACTTCATGAAGCTGTTGTTCGACAAGGACAATGCGCTGGTCATCAACCTCGAAGACGATATCGTCGCGGCCTGCCTCATGTGCCGCGATGGGCAAGTCGTCCGCAAGAACGGCTAAGGAGCACGACAAATGGAAGACATGCTGATTTCCCATGGCATCTACAACCTGATCATTTTCGTGCTGGCCATCTATGTGGGCTACCACGTGGTGTGGAACGTCACCCCAGCGCTGCACACGCCGCTGATGGCGGTCACCAACGCCATCTCGGCCATCGTCATCGTCGGTGCCATGCTGGCGGCGGCGCTGACCGTGACGCCCGCCGGCAAACTGATGGGCACGCTGGCCGTAGCCTTGGCTGCGGTCAACGTGTTCGGTGGCTTCCTGGTCACCCGTCGCATGCTTGAGATGTTCAAGAAGAAAGCCAAGAACGAGGCGAAGAAGTAAGCATGAGCATGAATCTGGTAACGCTTCTCTACCTGGTCGCCTCGATCTGCTTCATCCAGGCGCTCAAGGGCCTTTCGCACCCGACCACGTCACGCCGCGGCAACCTGTTCGGCATGATCGGCATGGGTTTGGCAATCGTCACCACGGTTGGCCTCATTTATAAGCTGGGTGCAGAACTGGCAACGGCCGGTATCGGCTACGTGATCGTCGGCCTGCTGGTCGGTGGTACCGCGGGTTCGATCATGGCCAAGCGGGTCGAGATGACCAAGATGCCGGAACTGGTCGCTTTCATGCACAGCATGATCGGCCTGGCCGCGGTCTTCATCGCCATTGCCGCCGTGTTGGAGCCGCAGTCGATGGGTATCGTCGCCAGCATCAGCGACCCGATCCCGACGGGTAACCGCCTGGAGCTGTTCCTCGGCGCGGCAATTGGTGCCATCACCTTCTCCGGCTCCGTGATCGCCTTCGGCAAGCTGTCGGGCAAGTACAAGTTCCGCCTGTTCCAAGGCGCACCGGTACAGTTCGCCGGCCAGCACAAGCTGAACCTGATCCTGGGCCTGACCACCATCGCCCTGGGCCTGCTGTTCACCTTCACCGGCCACTACAGTGCCTTTACCCTGATGCTGGTTCTGGCCTTCATCATGGGCGTGCTGATCATTATTCCGATCGGTGGCGCGGACATGCCGGTGGTGGTGTCGATGCTCAACAGCTATTCGGGCTGGGCAGCGGCGGGTATCGGCTTCTCGCTGAACAACTCGATGCTGATCATCGCAGGCTCGCTGGTCGGCTCCAGCGGTGCCATCCTCTCGTACATCATGTGCAAGGCGATGAACCGTTCGTTCTTCAATGTCATCCTCGGCGGCTTCGGCGGCGCGACCGATGCCGGTGGCCCCGCAGGCACCCAGGAAGCTCGCCCGGTAAAATCGGGTTCGGCCGACGACGCTACCTTCCTGCTCAGCAATGCCGACACGGTAATCATCGTGCCGGGTTACGGCCTGGCAGTCGCCCGTGCCCAGCACGCGCTGAAGGAGCTGACCGAGAAGCTGACCCACAACGGTGTGACCGTGAAGTACGCGATCCACCCGGTGGCAGGCCGCATGCCGGGGCACATGAACGTGTTGCTGGCCGAAGCCGAAGTGCCGTACGACCAAGTGTTCGAGATGGACGACATCAACGCCGAGTTCGGCCAGGCCGACGTGGTACTGGTGTTGGGCGCCAACGATGTGGTCAACCCGGCAGCGAAAAACGATCCCAAGTCGCCGATTGCCGGCATGCCGATCCTGGAGGCGTTCAAGGCCAAGACCATCATCGTCAACAAGCGCTCCATGGCCAGCGGCTATGCAGGCCTGGACAACGAACTGTTCTACCTGGACAAGACCATGATGGTATTCGGTGATGCCAAGAAGGTAATCGAGGATATGGTCAAAGCCGTGGAGTAACCCACTGGCTGCAAACCGTGCGCTATATAAGAAGCCCCGCCGAGAAATCTGCGGGGCTTTTACATTTGCCTGATCCAGATCAACGGCTCTACTTCCGGGCTCCTCATACGACCATGGTCGTGGGACGGCAACCGGCGAAATCTCTAGACTGCGCTCCAGTAGCTTCAGTAGCCTGAGATAACAATCCATGTACCGTGATCGTATCCGCTTGTCCTCCCTGCACAGCAAGGTAATGAGTGCGGCTGATGCCGCTGGTCTGATCGAGGACGGCATGACCGTCGGCATGAGCGGCTTCACCCGCGCCGGCGAAGCCAAGGCCGTACCCCATGCCCTGGCCGAACGTGCCAAGCAGTCGCCGCTGAAAATCAGCCTGATGACCGGCGCCAGCCTGGGCAATGACCTGGACAAGCAGCTGACCGAGGCCGGCGTGCTGGCTCGCCGCATGCCCTTCCAGGTCGACAGCACCCTGCGCAAGGCCATCAACGACGGCCAGGTGATGTTCATCGACCAGCACCTGTCGGAAACCGTCGAGCAATTGCGCAACCAGCAGCTCAAGCTGCCGGACATCGCCGTCATCGAAGCCGTGGCCATCACCGAACAAGGCCATATCGTGCCGACCACCTCGGTAGGCAACTCGGCCAGCTTCGCGATCTTCGCCAAGCAAGTGATCGTCGAGATCAACCTGTCGCACAACGCCAACCTCGAAGGCTTGCACGACATCTATATCCCGACCTACCGCCCAACCCGCACACCGATCCCGCTGGTCAAGGTCGATGATCGCATCGGCAGCACCGCCATCCCGATCGACCCGGCCAAGATCGTCGGTATCGTCATCAGCGACCAGCCCGACTCGCCATCCACTGTATTGCCGCCGGACGACGAAACCCAGGGCATCGCCGACCACCTGATCAACTTCCTCAAGAAGGAAGTCGACGCTGGCCGCATGACCAACAAGCTCGGCCCACTGCAGGCCGGTATCGGCAGCATCGCCAACGCGGTGATGTGCGGCTTGATCGATTCGCCGTTCGAAGACCTGACCATGTACTCCGAAGTACTGCAGGATTCGACCTTCGACCTGATCGACGCCGGCAAGCTGAGCTTCGCCTCGGGCAGCTCGATCACCCTGTCGACCCGTCGCAATGCCGATGTGTTCGGCAACTTGGAGCGCTACAAGGACAAGCTGGTGCTGCGCCCACAGGAGATCTCCAACCACCCAGAGGTGGTCCGTCGCCTGGGCATCATTGGTATCAACACCGCGCTGGAGTTCGACATCTACGGCAACGTCAACTCCACCCACGTGTGCGGCACGCGGATGATGAACGGCATCGGTGGTTCTGGCGATTTCGCCCGTAACGCGCACCTGGCCGTGTTCGTCACCAAGTCGATTGCCAAGGGTGGCGCGATTTCCAGCGTGGTGCCGATGGTCAGCCACGTCGACCACACCGAGCACGACGTCGATATCCTGGTCACCGAGCAGGGGCTTGCCGACTTGCGCGGCCTGGCGCCACGCGAGCGTGCCCGGGCAATCATCGATAACTGTGTGCACCCGGATTACCGCGCAGCGCTGAACGACTACTTCGATCGCGCCTGCCAGCGCGGTGGCCATACGCCGCACATTCTGCGCGAAGCGTTGAGCTGGCACGAAAACCTGGAAGAGACCGGGCGCATGCTCGCCAGCTGATTCCCACACGCTTGTCGTTACACCGCTCCAAACAAGCCGCCTTCAACCGGTACACGCGCGATTCGTCGTCAGCGCCGTATCGGTTAAAGGCGGCTTGCCGACTATAGGGCCGGTACAGTCAAACCCCTCGCTCGAAACGACCGCCAATCAATCTACAGAAACTGTACTACTGTACTGGTATTCTTAGCTTACCTTCTGCTGACCACCTCTCACCCCCGAGCATTTTGCACCATATAAGTGCAGACCAGTACAGTTGCGCCTATTTCGAGTGCAACAGTAGGGTTACACAGTTAACTGAACCATCGTAATGCCGCAGAACTGTATCTACTGTTATGGACAAGAGAGGAGGATCATTGGCATCAGTTAAATCACTACCTAATCCCGCCATAAGCGGAAGGATGAAACATCATGGAACGTACACTCAGTTCCGGTCTGGTTTTTGAAAGCAACGCCCAACAATCCAACGCTTCGATGCCTCTGCGCGCCCTGTCCACCCTGCTGTTGTGGCAGCGTCGCATGGCCAGCCGCCGTCAACTGGCTCGCCTGGACTCCCGCCTGCTGGCCGACGCCGGTATCAGCGAGTCGCAGCGTTACGAAGAGCTGAGCAAGCCTTTCTGGCGCTAAGCTCCGGCTTGCCGGCTACGCCCGGCACCGAGAATTCTCAAACCCGTTGCAGGTGACTGCAGCGGGTTTTTTTGTTTGTAAGCCACGTGCCAGAGCGGCTATCAGCAATACAGGTACAGTTTTCTATAAAGTGAAAACACACCAGTACAGTACTAGGAAGGGCTGTTCATTAACATCCAGAAACATCGACGCGTGATACGCTTCGCTTAACAGTCTGGTAGAAACCAGATGTTGAAAAGTACCGAGGCGCACAGTGCGAGCGTCCGATTAGCAGAATTCCCTAGGAGTCCACGATCATGTCCCTTAAACACCTGATTGGCGCCGCCCTGATGCTGAGTCTGGCCGGCACCGCCAGCGCCACCAGCTTCGTCGTCACCACTGACGCAGTCGTGGGCGCTGTCGCTGCATCCACCGACGCCACCTCCGACGTATCGTCGTCGTTCCGCGACGACAAGATCGTCCAAGCCGCCCGTGACGATGCCGCCAGCTTCGTTGGCAGCCAAGGCGACATTCGCGGCGCCAAGCTGGAAAGCGCCTTCCTGCACATTCGCGCGCAAATGCCGACCCTGCAGGCTAGCGACGCACAGCTGGCACAGGCCATCCTGGCCATCTGACCTGCACTGAGCCCTGCGGCTGTACGGGTGCTCGCCCAAACAGCCGCAGTGTCTTCACCCCCTCGTTCCCAGCCGTCAGAAGCCCATGCGTTATCTGTTGCCGTTGTTGTTAGTCGCCGTTGGCATCCCCCTGAGCATGGCACCTGCCCATGCGTTGGACACCACCACGCAAAGCCTGGTCATCACAGGCTATGTCACCAGCCAAGTCACCACCGCACCGTTCGACCGCAAGCTGGTCAGCCAGGCCCGTGACGATGCTGCAGCATTCGTCGCCAGCGATGGTCTGATCCGCGGTGCGCGCCTAGAAGCGGCGTTCGCCTCGCTGCGCCAGCATAGTGCCGCACAGGCTGTCGGCGACCTGGAACTGGCGCAGGCAATTCTCGTCCAATGACTACACCTGACTCCCTGTATTTTTCGGAGATGCTCCATGCGTAAACCGCTGATTGCCGCTACCCTCGGCATGCTGCTGCTGGCCGACCTGGCCCAGGCACAGACGCTGGTGGCCACCAGCAACATCATCGTGCGTGCCTTTGGCCGTTCGATCGATTTCACGTCCGACACCACCACCTCGATCCGTGACTCCAAAGTCGTGCGTGAAGCGCACGACGATGCCGCCAGCTTCGTCGCCAGCAACGGTGATATTCGTGGCGCCCAGCTTGAAGCTGCGTTCAATACCCTGCGCGAGCGCCTGCCTGAAGCGCGAGGCGCCAGCGACCAAGTGCTGGCTGAAGCCATTCTCGCGCTGTGAACCAGGTGCGTGCCTGGCTGCTCGGCTGCGCCCTGACGCTGCTCGGCACACCCGCCCTGGCCGACCTGCAGCTTGAGCTGCAGGCTTCCGGCCTCGACCCTCAACAACGCCAAGCCAGCCAGGCACTGCTCGACGAAGCTCTGGGCAAGCTGCCGCCGCGCTTCAAGCAGCAACTGGACCGGCGTGTGCAGGTCAGCTGGACTGCGCGCATGCCCGCCGACGCCTATGGCCAGGCGTCGCTGGTTTCTACCCTGGAGCTCAACAGCCGCCTGCTACCAGGGCTGGTCGATGGCAGCGCCGCCCGCGAACGCACCCACCGCCCACACGGCACCGTGCGCGAAGAGCTGTTGGCGACTGTCCTGCATGAACTGACTCACATTTACGACCGGGCCCGGTTGTGGCCGGCCACCGAGCGCTCGCTGATCGCCCGTTGCAAGCGCCAGCAGGGCACCGTGGGCAAAATTGGCCTGCCAGAGGCGTGCCGCGGCCAGGCCGAACGGCGCTTCACCTTGAGCGATGACCCACGCCTGCTCGACCTTGCGGGCTGGCAGCAATATGTCGGCCGCCGCGGTGAGCGCGAGCAGCACAACGGCCAGTTCGTGCGCAGCCCAGACACCTATGAGCTGAGCAGCCCCAAGGAATTCATCGCGGTCAACATGGAGTACTTCCTCCTCGACCCGAGCTATGCCTGCCGGCGCCCCGCCTTGAACCAGTACCTGCGCGACCACTTCGCCTGGGCACCCACGCAAGAGAGCTGCGCCAAGGGCTTGCCATTCCTCAACGCGGGCAGCGACTTCGCTCGCCAGCCACTGGGCGAAATCGACCCCAAACGCGTTTATGAAGTCGACTACCTGCTGGCCGAGGCCAATCAGAACTGGGTCAGCCGCTGGGGCCACAGCATGCTGCGCCTGGTCATCTGCAAACCTGGGCGACCGCGCGGCCCGGATTGCCGCCTGGACCTCGACCAACACCTGGTGCTGTCGTACCGCGCCTTCGTCAACGATGTGCAGTTGTCCAGCTGGGACGGCCTGGTCGGCGCTTATCCATCGCGGCTGTTCGTGTTGCCGTTGGGCCAGGTCATCGACGAGTACACCAAGACCGAGCTGCGCAGCCTGGCGTCGATCCCCCTCAAGCTCGACCGCCAGGAAGTCGAGAACCTGGTGCGCCAAGCGGCGGAAATGCACTGGAGCTACGACGGCAATTACTACTTCCTGTCCAACAATTGCGCGGTCGAATCGCTGAAACTGCTGCGCAGTGGCACCGCCAACCCGCGCCTGAACGACCTCGACAGCATCATGCCCAACGGCCTGCTGGAAGTGCTCAAAGGGCGCGGCATTGCCGATACCAGTGTGCTCGATGACCCCCGCGAAGCCCTGCGCCTGGGTTACCGCTTCGACTCCTACCGTGACCGCTACCAGGCCATGTTCGACGTGCTGAAAAAGCAGCTGCCGATCAAGCAGGACAAGGTCGAGGACTGGCTGGCCCTGGATGCCGAACAGCGCCGCGGCTGGTTCGCCCAGGCCGACCTGCGCACCAGCGCTGCCTTGCTGCTGCTCGAGCAGGCCAGCCTGCGCCGCCAGCTGTTGCTGGCCCAGGACGAGGTCAAGCAGCGCTACCTGAACGCGGCTGCGCTGAAGGATGGCAGCATCGACAAGGCCAACCAGACGCTGCAGCAGATGCTCGCCAACAGCGGCTTCCTCAGCCGCCCGGCAGAACTGCTGGACGCCAAAGGCTATGGTCTACCGCAGCCCGATGAGCGCAAGCACCTGGAGAAAGTCAGCAGCGAGCGGCAGGCCCAGTTGCTGCGCCTGAGCACCGACCTGGACAAAGAGGTGAGGGCGCTGCTGGACCCCTCGCGGGCCAAGGAGATTGCCGCGATCGAGACCAACGTGAAGCAGGTGGGTGAGCATCTGCGAACGCTGCACAAGGCCGCAGGCGGGTTGCAGTTGTAGTCATCACAACACCGGCCTCATCGCGGGCAAGCCCGCGAAGGCCATGTGACCAAACAGATGACCTACAGGCTTTCCCCAACCTCCCCAGGCAGATCCTCATCCAGGTGCAACCAGGGCAACCGGCTACCCGTCCAGATATGCCGGTTGGCCCGCACCCGCTCCGGGTGGTCCAGCGTCGCCACCGTCACATCGATGCTGTCCGAGCTGTGCGAAGTGACCAATGCCACATGCGCCCCACACTGCCCGCAAAAATACCGGCTGCAACTGGCCGGCGCCACATAGCAGCGCGGCTCGCCCGCCAACCACTGGAATGCGGAACGCGGCACCGTCAGCCAAGTCACCACCAGCCCGCCACTGACGCGCCGACAGATCGAACAATGGCAGTGGGCGACATCCGTAAGCGCACCCTCCAGCCGATACCGCAAGCCACCACAGTGGCAGCCACCTTCGGTCACATTCTGCATCACCTACCTCCCGTCGCCTTTGTCACAGCGAAAGCTGGCTGAAAGCTTGCCCTCTTAGGATAGCGCCCACTACCGGCACAAGACCGGTCAGCCAGGGCACCCGGAATCTTCCGCGCCCGGCCCAATCAACAACAACAATGGTGATTCTGATGTATTCCTGTGCCCGCCTTCATGTCGTCCCCCTCCGCATGCTCCCTGCACAGCGCCTGACGCGCTGATCCGCCCGAATCGACTGTCCTTTCGCCGCGCCACGCCTGGAGTATTGCCATGCTGACCTTCCTCGGCTTTGCCATGGTCATCACCTTCATGTACCTGATCATGACCAAGCGCCTGTCGGCCTTGATCGCGCTGATCCTGGTACCGATCCTGTTCGCCCTGTTCGGCGGTTTCTCCGCCAAGATCGGCCCCATGATGCTCGAGGGCATCAGCAAACTCGCGCCAACCGGCGTGATGCTGATGTTCGCCATCCTCTACTTTGCCCTGATGATCGACTCCGGCCTGTTCGACCCGGCCGTGCGCAAGATCCTCAAGCTGGTCAAAGGCGACCCGCTGAAAGTCTCGGTCGGCACCGCCGTGCTGGCCCTGGTGGTCTCGCTCGACGGTGACGGCGCCACCACCTACATGATCTGCTGCGCCGCCATGCTGCCCATGTACAGCCGCTTGGGCATGAGCCCGCGGATCATGGCCGGCCTGATCATCCTGGCCGGCGGGGTGATGAACATGACCCCCTGGGGTGGCCCGACCGCACGCGCCGCCAGCGCACTGCACGTGGACCCGTCGGACATTTTCGTGCCCATGATCCCAGCCATGCTGTTCGGCGTACTGGCGATCCTGGCCATTGCCTATATGTACGGCAAGCGTGAACGTGCCCGCCTGGGCGAACTGCACCTGCCGACCGACGACATCGACCACAGCGAAATCACCGTGTCGCAGTTCCCGGAGGCACGCCGGCCAAAACTGCTGTACTTCAACGGTGCCCTGACGGCAGCCCTGATGGTTGCCCTGATCGCAGGCGTGCTGCCACTGCCGGTGCTGTTCATGATCGCCTTCAGCATCGCCATGATCGTCAACTACCCCTGCCTGCAGCAGCAAAAAGACCGCATTGCCGCCCACGCCGGCAGCGTTCTGGCGGTAACCGGGCTGATCTTCGCCGCCGGTATCTTCACCGGCATCCTGTCCGGCACCGGCATGGTCGATGCCATGTCCAAGAGCCTGCTGGCGGTCATCCCCGAGGCCTTGGGCCCGTACCTGGCGGTGATCACCGCGATCGTGAGCATGCCGTTCACGTTCTTCATGTCCAACGACGCCTTCTACTACGGCGTGTTGCCTGTACTCGCCGAGGCAGCCAGCCACTACGGCATCAGCCCGGTCGAGATGGCCCGCGCGTCGATCGTCGGCCAGCCGGTACATCTGCTCAGCCCCTTGGTACCCTCCACCTACCTGCTGGTGGCCCTGGCCGGCATCGAGTTCGGTGACCACCAGCGCTTCACCCTGAAGTGGGCAGTTCTGGTGTGCCTGTGCATAATGCTCGCCGCGCTGCTAATGGGGATTTTCCCGCTGTTCAGTAGTCTTTAATAAACACGTATTACCCCTCCCGCGATGCGCCCCAAAATGGGGCGCGTCGCCTTTACCGTTCGAAGGAATACACATGGAATGGCTGACCAGCCCGGAAATCTGGGTTGCCTTTTTCACCCTCACCGCGCTTGAGATCGTTCTCGGGATCGACAACATCATCATGATCTCGATCCTGGTCAGCCGCATGCCCAAGCACATGCAGCCACGTACCCGGATCTTCGGCCTGGCCCTGGCCATGGTCACCCGTATCATGCTGTTGCTGTCGATCACCTGGGTCATGCGCCTGACCGCCGATCTGTTCGTGGTCTTCGGCCAAGGCATCTCCGGCCGCGACCTGATCCTGTTCTTCGGCGGCCTGTTCCTGTTGTGGAAGAGCTCCCAGGAGATCTACCACGGCCTGGAAGGCGAAGACGAAAGCTCGGACGAACCGAAAGGCGCGGGCGGCAAGTTCTTCTACACCATCATCCAAATCGCCATCATCGACATCGTGTTCTCGCTGGACTCTGTGATCACCGCTGTGGGCATGGTCTCCCATGTGCCGGTAATGATCGCCGCCATTGTCGTCGCCGTGCTGGTGATGATGCTGTGCGCCGGTGCCATCAGTAACTTCATCGACAAACACCCTTCGCTGAAGATGCTCGCGCTGTCGTTCCTGATCGTGGTCGGTACCGTGCTGATCGCTGAATCGTTCGACGTGCATGTGCCGAAAGGCTACGTCTACTTCGCCATGGCGTTCTCGCTGGCGGTCGAAGCGATCAACATCCGTATGCGCACCGCCCTGTCGCGCAAAGATGGCAAAGAGCATGATCCGGTGAAACTGCGCAAGGACATTCCGGGTCAATAAACCCAGGAAGCGCGTTTTAAGCAAGGGCCCTTCGGGGCCCTTTTTCGTGTCTGCACGGCAGGTATGCAGTTTTTTGTGCCGGCCTCTTCGCGGGTAAACCCGCTCCCACAGGCCGCCAACGATCCCTGTGGGAGCGGGTTTACCCCCGAAGAGGCCAGCAGGGCAATCATTCATGACCGGTTGTTTCAAATCGCCGACAGCCATGCGAAGCTGGCAAGCGCTGCACAAAACAACTAAAGCTTTGAGTGGGCACTGAAATTTTCCAAAACGCCCACGCTCCACTTATTGGCCCACATGGGCCATTGGCAACAGGGGGCTTCGCCATGCTGACCCTGCTCAACCTGCTCTCGGCCGTGACGCTATTGGTCTGGGGCACACACATCGTGCGTACCGGCATCCTCCGGGTTTTCGGCTCTGACCTGCGCCGCATCATCAGCCAGAACATGAACAAACGCCCCCTGGCGTTCATCGCCGGGATTCTGGTAACCGCCATGGTGCAGAGCAGCAACGCCACCGCGATGCTGGTCACATCCTTCGTCGGCCAAGGCCTGATGGCCATGACACCGGCCTTGGCGATCATGCTTGGCGCCGATGTCGGTACCGCGCTCATGGCCCGGGTACTGACTTTCGACCTGTCGTGGCTGTCGCCCCTGCTGATCTTCCTGGGTGTGATCTTCTTCCTCTCGCGCAAACAAACCCGCGTCGGCCAGCTGGGGCGGGTAGGGATTGGCCTTGGCTTGATCATCCTGGCCCTGGAGCTGATCGTGCAGGCCGCTGCGCCCATCACCCATGCCCAGGGCGTGAAAGTCCTGTTCGCGTCGTTGACCGGCGACATCTTGCTCGACGCCTTGGTCGGCGCGCTGTTCGCCATGATCTCCTATTCCAGCCTGGCGGCGGTCTTGCTCACCGCGACCCTGGCCGGCGCTGAAGTGATCAGCCTGCCGGTGGCCATCGGCCTGGTGGTGGGTGCCAACATCGGCAGCGGCTTGCTGGCCTTCATCAGCACCAGCATGCAGAACGCCGCCGGGCGGCGCGTCGCGCTGGGCAGCTTGCTGTACAAGCTGTTCGGCCTGTTGCTGATCATTCCGGTGCTGCACCCACTGGTGGAGTGGATGGACACCTTGAGCTTCAGCCCTCAGGAGCTAGTGATCGGGTTCCACCTGCTCTACAACACCCTGCGCTGCCTGCTCATGCTGCCAACCGTCAAACCCATGGGCCGGCTGTGCAACTTCTTGCTGCCCGAGCGCGAAAACGGCAATGGCCAAGTACGCCCGCGCCACCTTGATGCCTCAGCGCTGGAAACGCCCAGCCTGGCACTGGCCAACGCGGCCCGCGAAACCCTGCGCCTGGGCGACATCGTCGACAGCCTGCTCGAAGCCATGCTCGGGGCCCTGCGCGGCACGCAAGCCGCCCTGCCGCAGCAGGTGCGCGCCTTGGCCGAGGACGCCGAGGCCCTGTACAGCGCCATCAAACTGTACCTGGCGCAGATGACGCGGGAGGACCTCAGCGAGCGCGATAACCGGCGCTGGGCCGAAATCATCGAGTTGGCGATCAACCTCAAGCTGGCCTGCGACCTGGTCGAACGCATGCTGCGCAAAGTCCAGCAGCAGAAAACCAGCCAGCGCCGCGAGTTTTCCCAGGTCGGCCTGGAAGAGCTGACCGGCCTGCAGGAGCAGTTGCTGTCGAATCTGCGCCTAGGCCTGTCCGTATTCCTCAGCGCCGACCCCGAAAGTGCGCAGCTGTTGCTGCGTGAAAAACGCCGGTTTCGTGCGCAGGAACGGCGCCTTGCCCACGCCCATGTCAGCCGCCTGCAACGCAAGGTGGTGCAAAGTATCGAGACCAGTTCGCTACACTTGGAGCTGATCGCAGACATGAAGCGGTTGAACTCTTTGTTCTGCAGCAGTGCCTATGTGGTACTCGGTGGCTCGGACACGGGCGGGCTAATGCTCGACAGCGTGCCGGACGAAGCCCGCTTGCCGTGATTTCGCCAACCAGGAGATTCAAGCTCGCCCATGCGTTGCCTGATGTTCGTTTGCCTACTGATCTGCAGCCTGCCCACGCTCGCCCTCGACCGCTCGCGGGTTGAAGGCTACCTGCTGCCCAACGGCCTGCAGGTCATCCTCAAGAACGGCTATGAACGTGACCACGTGGCCATCCGCCTGGTGGTGGGGGTCGGCCTGGATGACTTCAGTTGCGAGCAGAAAGAGCTGCCGCACTTGCTCGAGCACTTGCTGTTCAGCGGCATCGACGAAACGGGCGAGGGCGGCCTGGAAGAGCGCCTGCAAGCCCTGGGCGGCGAGTGGAATGCCTACACCAGCAGCGCCGATACCACCTTCGTGATCGAAGCGCCGGCGCGCAACCAGCGTAAAGTCCTCGACCTGCTGCTGGCGATAATCCGCGACACCCCGATCGACGCCAAGGCCCTGGCCACGGCGAAAAGGATCATCGAGCGCGAAGATGGCGGCCACTATGGCCACCTGCAGCGCTGGCTCGACCGCCAGGACATCGGCCACCCCGCCAGTGACCAGTTGGCCACCGAGCTGGGCCTCAAGTGCGCCGAGCGCTCGAACATCGACGACATGACCCTGGAACAGGTGCAGGCCCTGCGCGACCGCTGGTACGCGGCCAACAACATGACCCTGATCCTGGTCGGTGGCCTCGACCGCCTGCTGCCGGCCTACCTGGAGCGGACTTTTGGCGAGCTGCCTGCCACCGAACCGGAAGAGCGCCGCAACCTCGAGAGCATCAGCCAGCAGGCCGAACAACGCCGCGACCTGACCCGCGGCTGGCTGGGCGACAGCGTCAAGTTGCACTGGCTGTTCATCGAGCCGGTGCTGGACAACGACCACCAGCCGACCCTCGACCTGCTGTCACGCTACCTGGACTGGGCACTGTACGACCAGTTGCGCCTGCGCAATGGGCTGTCCTACGGCCCATCGGTGCAGCGCGAAAGCTTCGGCGACAGTGGCATGCTCAGTCTTAACGCCGACCTGGAACGCGACGACATCGACAAGGCGGTCAAGGTGATGCAGGGCTTGTTCGATCACCTGCGCAAGGAAGGCCTCGACCCGGACACCTTCGCCCGTATCAAGGACGCCAGCGTTGCCCGGGAAAGCTGGAGTACCCAAGGCAACAGTGCCTTGGCCGACTATTACTGGGGCGCGTTGAACGACTACACCGACGGCCGCTTTGCCAACCCTGCGCGCAAGTTGCGCCAGGTCAGCCTGGCACAGGCCAATGAGGCACTGAAGGAATTGCTCAAGGACCCGGGTTACCTGCGCATCGAGAAACCGCTGCTGGGTTACGACGAGCTGTACGGGCTGCTCGCCCTGCTGCTGGGGCTGATCCTGGCGGCAGGGTTGCTGCGCTGGCGCCGGCACACCCCGCAACCACCGAGCGGTGCTACACGGCAGAAGTGATTCGGCGGTATCCTTTAGCCAGTACCGGCCTGTTCGCGGCCCCGCTCCCACAACGGTAGACATTGCCCCTGTGGGCGCGGGCTTGTCCGCGAAGCGGCCGGCACAGCCACCCTATCTCTCCTGTTGTAGACCCATGCCCCCAATTCCCCGCTTCGTCCAGCGCGTCATCGAACTGCTTAAACGCTACCCCGGCATCATTGCGCTTGGGGGTTTCCTCTCTGGCATCGGCAGCTTCATCCTGGTCGACCGCCAGGCCGGCCTTGCCAGCTGGGTAGCCGTCCTGATGCTGGTCAGTTGGGTCTGGCTGATGCTGGAAAACACCCTTACCGGCCTGTTCGCCCGCACCTTCAACCGCGAAATCCCGCAGCCCTTGCTGCGCTACGCAACGCAGATGATCCACCAGGAGACCCTGTTCTTCGTCCTGCCGTTCTTCTTCATCACCACCACCTGGAACAGCGGCCAGCTGGTGTTCACCGGCTTGCTGGGCGCTGCCGGGCTGATTTCGATCGTCGACCCGCTGTACTACAAGTGGCTGGCCCCACGGCGCTGGCTGTTCCTCGCGCTGCACACCCTGACTTTGTTCGCAGCATTGCTGACCGCGCTGCCCATCATTTTGCACCTGACCACCGCCCAGAGCTTCAAGCTGGCGTTGATCATCGCCATGGCCCTGTCGTTCCCAAGCCTGGCCAGCAGCTTCCCGGTGAATACCTGGCGGCGCGGCGTGGCCCTGGTGCTGGTGACGCTGTCGGTCGGGGCCGGAGGCTGGTTGCTACGCTCCTGGGTACCACCGGCGACGCTGTGGATGACCGAAGTGGCCGTCAGTACCGAAGTACTCAACCGCCAGCCCGGCGAGTCGCTGGACGAGATCGCTGCCAGCCGCATCAAGAGCAGCGGGTTGTATGCGTACACCTCGATCAACGCACCACGAGGCCTGAACGAGCGGATCTATCACGTGTGGCAAAAGGACGGCACGGAAGTCGACCGTATTGCCCTGGACATCCACGGTGGGCGCAAGGAAGGCTACCGCGCCTGGACCCACAAGCAGAACTTCCCGCCTAACCCGGTGGGCAAATGGCAGGTGAGGGTGCTGACCGAAGACGGGCAGGTGATTGGTGTGCTGCGCTTCAAGGTGGTCGACGACACTGCGACGAAGTGATGGTTGGGGCTTGCCGGGGCGCCGAACCGCTGCGATGGGCCGCAATGCGGCCCCCAGCTCCCACACTCAGCACATAATCAACAAACCAGCCCATGCCCTCTGCGCTATGATCAGCCCCTAAGCCTTAGCGCCGAGTCAGTTGCATGGAGCCTATGACCCCCCCCAGTGCCACCCTGGACACCAATCAACACCCCGCCTGCCTGCGCATTACCGGTGATTGGACCCTGGCCCACTACGCCAGCCTCAAGCGCGAAAGCGACCAGTTGCGCACGCAATGCAGCAGCGACACCGTTGCCGACCTCAGCCAACTGGGCCGCCTCGACACCGCCGGCGCCTCGCTGCTGGCCGAACTGCTCGGTTCCGAGCGCCTGTCCCATTGCACCGACAGCCTGCCCGACGCCAGCCGCGCCCTGCTCAAGAACGTCTACTGCTCCGTCCAGGACTATTGCATCCCGGTCAAGGAGGCAGAACGCCCGGTGCTGCTGTTGCTGCTGGAGCGCATCGGCCGTGCCGTCAATACCCTTTGGCAAGACACCCGGCAATTGCTCGGCTTCGTCGGCCTGATTCTGGAAACCCTGCTGCGAAGGGCCTTCCAGCCGCACCGCTGGCGGCTTACCCCGGTGGTCGCTCACATCGAGCAGACTGGCCTGGACGCCGCCCCCATCGTGGCCTTGCTGACCTTCCTGGTAGGCGCGGTGGTGGCGTTTCTCGGCGCCACGGTGCTGGCTGCCTTCGGCGCGACCATCTTTACCGTCGACCTGGTGGCGTTCTCGTTCCTGCGTGAATTCGCCGTGCTGCTGACCGCCATCCTCATGGCCGGCCGCACGGCCAGTGCCTTCACCGCGCAGATCGGCTCGATGAAGGCCAACGAAGAAATCGACGCCATCCGCACCCTGGGCCTGAACCCGATGGAGCTGCTGGTCGTGCCCCGGGTGTTGGCCCTGCTGATCTCGTTGCCGCTGCTGACCTTCCTCGCGATGATCTGCGGCATTGTCGGCGGCGCGGTGGTCTGCGCGCTGTCGCTGGATATCTCACCGGCCATGTTCCTGTCGCTGCTGCAGACCGACATCGGTGTGCAGCACTTCCTCGTCGGCCTGGCCAAGGCGCCGTTTTTCGCCTTCCTGATCGCGGCCATCGGCTGCCTTGAAGGCTTCAAGGTCAGTGGCAGCGCAGAATCCGTTGGGGCACACACCACCTCGGCAGTGGTGCAGTCGATTTTCGTGGTCATCGTGCTGGACGCGGTGGCGGCACTGTTCTTCATGGAGATGGGCTGGTGAGCGGGCGGGAAACAGTCATCGAGGCCCGGGGCATCTGTAACCGCTTCGGCAGCCAGAGCGTGCATGAAAACCTCGACCTGGACCTGTACCGGGGCGAGATCCTGGCCGTGGTCGGCGGCTCGGGTAGCGGCAAATCGGTGCTGCTGCGCAGCATCATTGGCCTGCGCCGGCCCAACGAAGGGCAGATCAAGGTATTCGGCCAAGACCTGGCCGAGCTGCGCGAAGAGCAGCGTTCGTTGGTCGAGCGGCGCTTCGGCGTGCTGTTCCAGAAGGGTGCGCTGTTCTCGTCGCTGACCATCACCGAAAACGTCGCCTTGCCGCTGATCGAGCATGCTGGTTTGTCCCGCGCGGATGCCGAACACCTGGCCGGGGTCAAGCTGGCCCTGGCCGGGCTGCCGATTTCGGCCGCCGACAAATACCCGGCCTCGCTGTCCGGCGGCATGATCAAGCGCGCGGCGCTGGCACGCGCCTTGGCCCTGGACCCGGACATCCTGTTCCTCGATGAACCCACCGCGGGCCTCGACCCGATCGGCGCGGCCGCGTTCGACCAGTTGATCCTGACCCTGCGCGACGCACTGGGCCTCTCGGTGTTCCTCATCACCCACGACCTGGACACCCTCTACACCATCACCGACCGCATCGCGGTGCTGTCGCAGAAGAAGGTGCTGGTGGCCGGCCCCCTGGCCGAGGTCGAGCAAGCCAACGACCCCTGGATTCAAGAATACTTTCACGGCCCCCGCGGGCGTGCAGCCGAACAGGCCGCCGCCCGCCCGAGGCAGGAGCGCTGAACGATGGAAACCCGAGCACATCATGTCCTCATTGGCCTGGTCACCGTCCTGGTGGTGGCCGGTGCCATGCTGTTCGGCCTGTGGCTGACCAAGTCCAGTGTCGACGATGCCTTCAAGGATTACGAAGTGGTGTTCAACGAAGCCGTCTCGGGCCTGTCCCGGGGTAGCCCGGTGCAGTACAACGGCATCAAGGTCGGCGACGTGTCGACCCTGCGCCTGGACCCCAAAGACCCGCGCCGCGTGCTCGCCCGCGTACGGCTGAGCGGCGACACACCGGTCAAGGAAGACACCCAGGCCAAGCTGACCCTGGCCGGGGTCACCGGCAACTCGTTCATCCAGCTCAGCGGTGGCACGCCCCACAGCCCGGAGCTCAAGGGCAAGGACGGCAAGTTGCCCGTGATCATCGCTTCGCCTTCGCCAATCTCACGCCTGCTCAACGACAGCAGCGACCTGGTCACCAACATCAACCTGCTGCTGCACAACGCCAACCAGATGTTCTCTGACGACAACATTGGCCACCTCAGCAGCACCCTGGCCAACCTCGACAAGACCACCAGTGCCTTCGCCGGCCAGAACGGCGGCATTGCCCAGGCCATCGAGCAACTGGTGCAGGTTGGCAAACAGGCCAGCGCCACCCTGGCCGAAACCCAGGCACTGATGCGCAACGCCAACGGCCTGCTCGGCAGCGAAGGCAAGCAAGCCATCGGCAATGCCGGGCAGGCCATGCAGTCGCTGGCCGACAGCACGGCAACCATCAACCAGCTGCTCAAGAACAACAGTGAGGCCATTGGCGACGGTGCCCAAGGCCTGAACCAGCTAACCCCCGCAATCCGCGAGCTGCGCGAGACCCTCAACGCACTGAAGGGCATTTCCCGGCAACTGGAGGCCGACCCGAGCGGCTACCTGCTCGGCCGCGACAACAACAAGGAGTTCCAGCCATGAAACCTTCGCTGCGCCTGTTGGCCCTGGCGGCCGCGATGAGCCTGGCCAGTGCCTGCTCGATCCTGCCGCCAAGCGAACCTGTGGACCTCTATCGCCTGCCCGTGAACCAGCCAAGCCGCGTTGCCACGCCGCTGGACTGGTCGCTGCGGCTGAACAAACCGCTGGCCAGCGAAGTGCTGGCCGGCCCCCGGATCACGGTGATTCCACACGGCGACGTGGTCAGCAGCTACAAGGGCGCGCGCTGGAGCGACGCTGTGCCGGTACTGCTGCGCAACCGCCTGCTCGACGGGTTCCAGCGTGACGGCCAGGTGCAGCGCCTGAGCGCCGACGACAGCAACCTGCAGGCTGACTACGAGCTGGCCGGCGAGCTGCAGGCGTTTCAAAGCGAGTACCGCCCGGACGGGGCAGTGGAGGTGGTGATTCGTTACGATGCGCGGCTGGTCCAGGGCCGTAGCCAGCGCATTCTGGCCAGCAAACGGTTCGAAATCCGCCGGCCGTTGGCCGACAAGCAGGTCGCGGCTGTCGTCGCAGGCTTCGGCGCGGCCAGCGACCAGCTGGCAGGGCAGGTGGTGGCCTGGACAGTCGCCCAGGCCGCGCAGGCTCAGCCGAAGAACCAGTAGCAGACGAAGATCGCCGCAACCACCCCGGAGAACTCCGCCAGCAGTGCGCAACCGACCGCGTGGCGCACCCGCTGGATGCCCACTGCACCGAAATACACCGCCAGCACATAGAACGTGGTCTCGGTGCTGCCCTGGATGGTCGCTGCGACCAGCGCCGGGAAGCTGTCCACGCCTTGCGTCTGCATGGTCTCGATCAACATCGCCCGCGCGGCACTGCCGGAGAACGGCTTGACCAGCGCGGTGGGCAGGCCTTCGACGAAGCGTGTATCCAGGCCCATCCAGTTCACCGCATGGCGAATGCCATCCAGCGCCAGCTCCAGGGCGCCCGAAGCGCGCAGCACACCCACCGCCACCAGCATGGCCACAAGGTAAGGCAGCAGGTTCTTGGCCACGTCGAAGCCTTCCTTGGCCCCTTCGACAAAGGCTTCGTATACCTTGACCCGCTTCAGCGCGCCGATCACTAGAAACAGCATGATCACGCCAAACAGCGTGAGGTTGCCCAGGAGCGACGACAGGCTCGACAGCGCGGCCGCCGACAAGGTGCCGAGAAAGGCCATGAAGCAGCCCAACAGCAGCGCGCCGGGGATCAGATACGCCAGTACCACCGGGTCCCACAAACGCAGGCGCTGCATGACGGCCACCGACAGCAGGCCGACCACGGTTGACACGCTGGTGGCCAGCAGGATCGGCAGGAACACCATCGTCGGGTCGGCCGCGCCTTGTTGCGCGCGGTACATGAAGATGGTCACCGGCAACAGGGTCAGCGACGAGGCGTTGAGTACCAGGAACAGAATCTGCGCGTTGCTCGCGGTGGTGCTGCTGGGGTTCAACTCCTGCAGCGCCCGCATGGCCTTCAGGCCGATCGGCGTGGCCGCGTTGTCCAGGCCCAGGCCGTTGGCGGCGAAGTTCATGGTGATCAGGCCCAGCGCAGGGTGGCCCTTGGGTACCTCTGGCATCAGCCTGGCGAACAGCGGGCCAAGCACCTTGGCCAACCACTCGACGATACCGGCCTTCTCGGCGATTTTCAGAAAGCCCAGCCACAGGGTCAGGGTGCCGAACAGCAGGACCATCACCTCCACCGACAGCTTGGCCATGGCAAAGATGCTCTCGACCATCGCCGCGAAGATGCCGGCGTTACCGCCGATCAGCCATTGGGCCAGGGCGGACACGGCCGCCACCAGGAAAAAGCCGAGCCAAAGGCCGTTGAGCATCCGTGTATTCCCCCTGAAAAATGCCCGAATGATAGCGTATCGAGCTGTTCATTAGCGCCAAACGTAGCCCACCCCCCTGTAGGAGCAGCCTTGTGCTGCGAAGAGGCCGGTGACAACTGTTCTGTTCTCAGCGCCTGCCCCGGCCTCTTCGCAGCACAAGGCTGCTCCCACAGGCCGGTGTGCTTTACAACAGATAGCAAAAAGCCCCGACAAGTCGGGGCTTTTTGTTCAACGCTTTAGCTTCAGCGTTTGGCGGTCTGGCCAACCACTGCAGCTTCCTGCTTGTCGGCCATCAGCGAGGCGTAGTACTGCTCGCCCTTGGCAGCGTCGTACATGCCTTCCCAGCGTGCGATAACCAGCGCGGCCAGGGCGTTGCCTACCACGTTCAGTGCGGTACGGGCCATGTCCATGATGCGGTCGACACCAGCGATGAAGGCCAGGCCTTCCAGCGGGATGCCCACGCTGCCCAGGGTCGCCAGCAGTACCACGAAGGATACGCCCGGTACACCGGCAATGCCTTTGGAAGTGACCATCAGGGTCAGGACCAGCAGCAGCTGCTGGCTCCACGACAGGTCGATGCCGTACAGCTGGGCAATGAAGATTGCCGCGATGCTCTGGTACAGGGTCGAACCATCGAGGTTGAACGAGTAGCCAGTCGGCACCACGAACGAGCAGATCGACTTCGGCGCACCGTACTTCTCCATCTTCTCGATCACCCGTGGCAGCACGGTTTCGGAGCTGGAGGTGGAGTAGGCCAGGATCAGCTCATCTTTCATGATGCGCATGATCTTGATCACCGAGAAGCCGAACACGCGCGCCACCAGGCCCAGCACCATGAAGGCGAAGAAGGCGATGGCGAAGTACACCAGCAACACCAGCTTGGCCAGCGGCAGCAGCGAGCTGAAGCCGAAGTTGGCGACGGTCACGGCGATCAGGGCGAATACGCCGATCGGGGCGTAGTTCATGATCATGTGGGTGACCTTGAACATGGTCTCCGACACAGCCTGGAAGGTACGCACCAGTGGGTCGCGCAGTTCTGCCTGCAGGCTCGACAGGCCCAGGCCGAACATTACCGAGAAGAAGATGATCGGCAGCATTTCGCCACGCATCAGCGCTGCGAAGATGTTCGACGGGATCAGGTTCAGCAGGGTTTCGATGAACGCGTGCTCATGCTGCACTTCGGCCGCGGTGGCCTGGTACTTGGAGATGTCCACGGTACCCAGGGTGCTCATGTCGATGCCAGCGCCCGGGTGGAACAGGTTGGCCAACACCAGACCGACGACGATGGCGATGGTGGTCACCACTTCGAAGTAGATGATGGTCTTGAGGCCGATGCTGCCCAGTTTCTTCGCGTCGCCAACTCCGGCGATGCCCACGATCAGCGACGAAATCACGATCGGGACGACGATCATCTTGATCAGGCGAATGAAGATGTCACCAGCGGGCTGGAGGACGTTGCTGATCCACCATGCCTTTTCCGCACTGAAATGATTCAGTAGCGCGCCGATTGCAACGCCCAGGACCAGACCGATAACGATCTGCCAGGCGAGGCTCAGTTTTGCCTTCTTCATGTCTTTACCCTTTGTTCTAGTGGTCATGGGCGTCGAACGAAAACGCGCGTAACAGAGCCGTTGGCAACGTCACGGTGAGCGAAAAAGCTTCCGTCCGGCGACCTCATGTAAGGACACCGCGAGCGAGCGACAGGGCGCTCGGGCCAGCGAAAAGGCGGCAACTATTGCGATGGGGAAGGGGGAAATCTAATGCCGGAAACGCATAACCCATGCCGATACTGCATAACGGTTTGCGCTGAAAATGGCATGTCGCAAGTGCTTGATTTATAACGTTCGGAAACCCGAACAAGACCAAAGCGCCATTTTTGGGCCGATATGGCAGTGCGTATGGAGGGGGATGAATGGCTTGTTCGACAATCCGAATGGCCGAAATGACACTTGCGGCGGCGGCATCGAACGCAAAAAAAATGTGATGTACGGTCGAGACAAAATGTGTCCCGAAGCGAAAAACACGCAAGAGGGGCCATTGGACGATGGCATTGATGAAATGGCTGATGGCTCCTCGGAAGTCAGGTCGGTGCGGTGTCCCCGATGACACCCCCGACCTGAGGCTTCCGATTCCGCCTTTCCTGACCCGGCCCAATACTGGAGGCACTCCCTGTACCCCTAGGCCACTCCGATCTTGCAACAATCAGAACAGCCCGGCCCCATGGTCATGTGCTGCCCCTCCTCGGGGCGGCGCATCATAGAAGCCTGAACTATAAAAAGGTTCAGCTTCTATTACGTGACAGTGCGTTACCGTTCATCAGCGCTGGCAAAAAGCTCAGTACCATTTCGGGTCACGCTTGAGTTGCTCGCGCAACATCGCCTTCATGCCGTCATCCGGCTTGCCAAGCCAGCGGTACTGCGCATGACGGGTAGGCGACTTGTCGCTCGGCAAGCCTTCGGGTACCTCCACGAGCATCCCGTAGGCATCGTCCTTGTCCCAACTGAACGCCACGATCAGGCGTTTGTAGGTGCAGTTGTCCGCCGTTTCGCACAGGGGGCCGACCAGGTACTGGTCGCCGTCCTCGGTGACTGCCGACATCTGCTCCTGGGCACTGCCGGTGAGGTTGACTACCCAATCGGGCAGCCGTTCCTCGCCCTTGATCGTGTCCTCCCAGGCTTCCCGGTATTCAGGGTCCGAGCCGAGCAACTGATCGACCCGGACCTGGCCGTCATTGGCCGCCATCGCCCCTGCACTGCCGCCCAGCAACAAGGCGGCAGCCAGGGCAGTGCAAAGCTTCCTGCTCATCGTCAACCTCGACCACGTCCAAAGAAGAAGGAGGCTACGAACAGGACCAGGAAGACGATGAACAGGATCTTCGCGATACCCGTGGCGGCGCCAGCGATACCACCGAAGCCCAGTACGGCGGCGACAATGGCGATGATGAGGAAAGTGATAGCCCAACTCAGCATGGTGGTTCTCCTTTCTTTTTTGAAATCAATCCGGCCCTAGGCGTCCAGGACAGGCTCAGAACACCCAGCGATCCTGGGGTACGACAGTTTCTACGGTGGCCGGCGAGGCATTGGCCTTAGGCGAAGGCAGCGGGTCAGCCGCCCTGACCAGGGTGCTGGCACGGGTTGCCTGAATCTGCGTCAACAGCGCGGTCTGCGCCGCCACTTGATCCGCCAGACGCGCGGTCTGCCAGCTGTAGTAGAAGAGGCCGGCGGCCAAAGTCATCAGCAGCGCCATGCCGAGAAACAGGAACTGGCGCAAAGGCAGTGCGGCGTTCTGCGAGCGGTTGACGGATTGGCGGTTCATGCCGGCTCCTCCTGCTGTAATTGTTGTTCAAACCTGAACAGGTAATTGCAGCCTGCATGCCAGCCTTTGAATTCAATAAAACTCCTTTAAAATCAGATACTTAAGATAATAACCCATGGCACCGAAGGACGTATCCTGCACGATGCCGTCCTTGGCGTCGTGCGAATTGCACGATCAGCCCTCGACCTTGGTCGCGACCTTGAGCAGGTCGGCGTCCACACCGCGCACGCCGATAATCTGCCGGGCGATCTCCACGGCGATGGTTTTCTGCTCGCTGCTGACCACCTCTCCCGACAGCCGCACCAGGCCCTCTTGGCTGGCCACCTTGAGGTTCAGGCCATCGAGGTTGCGGCTGAAACGGAAGCTGTTCTGGATCTTGTCGACGATCCAGCTATCGCTGGGTTGCGGCCCGGTCGGGGCACCCACCGGGTTCTCGCGAGCCTTGGCCATGGCGGCGGTATCCAGGCTGACCAGGTTGTTGACCAGGTGCACGCCGTCGGTGGTTCGCGCCACCACCCCGGCCAGCTCCTTGGCCTCTGCGCTGTCGACCCTGCCGCGAAGCGTCACCACGCCATCGCTGCTTTGCACCTCGATAGGCGCTTTCTCGGTCGTGCGGCTCCACAGCAGCCGTGCCCTGATCACGGCAGCCAACGTTGCATCTTCCAGCCGCTGTGCATAAGCCCGCAGTTCCAGCGGGCGCTCCACCAGCTGGGCATTGACCTTCAACTGGTTGTCGACCTGTTCGATCCCGCGGGTAGCCAGGGCAACATGCTCGGCCAACTGGCGCTCGACATCGTTCTCGACCTCACCGGTCAGCCGCGCCTGCTGGCCGTCCACCTCGACATCGATGCGAAACGGGTTGAGCATCCTGTTGAGCGATAACGCGGTTTGCAGCGAGCCCTCCAGGCGGGCGTCCTGCACAGGGTCAGCGAATGCCGGGGTCAATACCGGCAGCAAGGTGGCCGCCAACACGGCCAGTCGTGGGGAAAAGGGCATGGCTGTGCCTCCTTTGTTGGCAAAAACAGAAAATAGTCGCAACCAATGTGCCAGCGCGTAGCTCTAAGCAAATCATCGAGATATCGCGGTTTTCGGGCTTACTTTGGCCATTGGCTAGCATGCAAAGGACAGAATCCTTCAGAATTGACCATGCAACTTGCCCGATTTTTCCCACACTAATTGAAGATCTATCCTAAGGAGCGCAGGAAATGGAATCAGCCCAGGACAACCAAGGCCGCATTCTGCTGGTGGATGACGAGTCCGCGATCCTGCGCACCTTCCGCTACTGCCTCGAAGACGAAGGCTATAGCGTGGCCACCGCCAACAGTGCCGCCCAGGCCGAAACCTTGTTGCAACGCCAGGTGTTCGACCTGTGCTTCCTCGACCTGCGCCTGGGCGAGGACAACGGCCTCGACGTGCTGGCGCAGATGCGCATCCAGGCCCCCTGGATGCGGGTGGTGATCGTGACCGCGCATTCGGCGATCGACACCGCGGTGGATGCCATCCAGGCAGGGGCGGCCGATTACCTGGTCAAGCCCTGCAGCCCAGACCAGCTGCGCCTGGCCACCGCCAAACAGCTGGAAGTGCGCCAACTGTCGGCACGCCTCGAAGCCCTCGAAGGCGAGGTGCGCAAACCCAAGGACGGCCTCGACTCGCACAGCCCGGCCATGATGGTGGTGCTGGAAACGGCGCGTCAGGTCGCAACCACCGATGCCAACATCCTCATCCTGGGCGAGTCCGGCACCGGTAAGGGCGAGCTGGCCCGCGCCATTCATGGCTGGAGCAAGCGTGCGCGCAAAGCCTGCGTCACCATCAACTGCCCCTCGCTGAATGCCGAGCTCATGGAAAGCGAGCTGTTCGGCCATACCCGCGGCGCCTTCACCGGTGCCAGCGAGAGTACCCTTGGCCGGGTCAGCCAGGCCGACGGAGGCACGTTGTTCCTGGATGAAATCGGCGATTTCCCACTGACCTTGCAGCCTAAGCTGCTGCGCTTTATCCAGGACAAGGAGTACGAGCGCGTGGGTGACCCGGTCACCCGACGCGCCGATGTGCGCATTCTGGCCGCCACCAACCTCAACCTCGAGGAGATGGTGCGCGAAAGCCGCTTCCGCGAAGACCTGCTGTACCGCCTGAACGTGATCACCTTGCACCTGCCGCCCCTGCGCGAGCGCAGCGAAGACATCCTGACCCTGGCCGATCGTTTTCTGGCCCGCTTCGTCAAGGAATACTCCCGGCCCGCCCGCGGCTTCAGCGACGAAGCCCGTGCAGCCCTGCTCAACTACCGCTGGCCTGGCAACATCCGTGAACTGCGCAACGTGGTCGAACGCGCCAGCATCATCTGCCCGCAGGAGCGCGTCGAGATCAGCCACCTGGGCATGGGCGAACAACCCGCCGGCAACGCACCACGGGTTGGCGCAGCCTTGAGCCTGGATGAACTGGAGCGCGCCCACATCGGCGCGGTGCTGGCTGCCAGCGATACCCTTGACCAGGCCGCCAAAACCCTGGGCATCGATGCCTCGACCCTGTATCGCAAACGTAAGCAGTACAACCTATGAAGTGGCAGATGAAGCTGCGCACGCGGCTTTTCCTCAGCATTTCGGCGCTGGTCACGGTGGCCTTGCTCGGCCTGATGCTGGGCCTGGTGAGCGTGCTGCAGATGGCCTCGGTGCAACAGCAGCTCGTGCGAGACACCACCCACGTCTTGGAAGTGGGGCTTAAATTGCGGCAGAACCTCGGCGAACAGCTGACCCTGATCCTCGACGAAGACACCGCGCCGCAAAGCCTGCAAGTGCTGCAAGACAACTTCCAGTCCCTGCTCAACCAAGGGCTTGAACAAGGCGGCGAACGCACCGGCTTCAGCAAGGCCAGCAGCAACTACCAGACCTTCCTCGAGGCCTACCGCGACAGCCCCGCACCGGCGCGCAGCATGGGTATGGACCAGCCCCTGGGGGCTGCCTTCAACCAAGTGCGCACCGACCTCATCGACGCCCACAAGCAAGCGCTGGATCACATTACCCGCAGCGAGGAACATACCCGCGATCGCGCCTTGATGGTCAGCGGCGTCCTTGGCCTGATGGGCTTGGTGATCCTGGTGCTGGGTTTCATCACGGCGCACAACATCGCGCGACGCTTCGGCCAACCGATCGAAGCCTTGGCCAAGGCGGCCGACCAACTCGGCAAGGGCGACTTCGATGTGACGCTGCCAGTCACCCAAGCCATCGAGCTGAACCAACTGACCCGACGCTTCGGGCTCATGGCCGACGCCTTGCGCAAGCACCAGGCAACCAACGTCGATGAACTGCTGGCCGGCCAGCAACGCCTGCAAGCGGTGCTAGACAGCATCGACGATGGCCTGCTGATCATTGACCGCCAAGGCCGCCTGGAACACCTCAACCCTGTGGCGCAGCGCCAGCTGGGCTGGAGCGACAGCCGCCTGGGCAACACCCTGGCCGAAGCCTTGCAACGCCCGGAGCTGGAGCAACAGCTACGCCAGGTGCTGCGCGGTGGCAGCCTAGAGCGCCCACCCGACGACCTGAATATTGACGTCGATGAAGAAACCCGCCTGCTGACCTACAGCCTGACACCGGTCAGCCACCCCCAGGGGCCGATCCTGGGTGCGGTGATGGTGCTGCACGATGTCACCGAGCAACGGGCCTTCGAGCGCGTACGCAGCGAGTTCGTGCTGCGTGCCTCGCACGAGCTGCGCACCCCGGTCACGGGCATGCACATGGCGTTCGGCCTGCTGCGTGAGCGGGTGAAGTTCCCGCCCGAGGCGCGCGAGTACGACCTGCTCGAGACCATCGGCGAGGAAATGCAGCGGCTGACCCAACTGATCAACGACCTGCTCAATTTCTCCCGCTACCAGAGCGGCCTGCAGAAGCTCGACCTCGCCCCATGCGCCATCGATGAACTGCTGGAGCGCGCGCAGCTGCGTTTTACCGAGCAGGCCGCGCACAAACAGATCGAGTTGATCAAGGAGCTGGAACTGCCGCTGCCACGTATTCAGGCCGACATCGCCCAGCTCGACCGGGTGCTGGACAACCTGCTGCACAACGCCGTCCGCCATACCCCCAGTGGTGGCCGTATACGGCTTCACGCCAGGCGGCATGCGGAGCGGGTGATCATCAGTGTCGAAGACAACGGCGAAGGCATCGCCTATGGGCAGCAAGGGCGCATCTTCGAGCCCTTTGTGCAGGTAGGGCGCAAAAAAGGTGGCGCGGGGCTTGGCCTGGCGTTGTGCAAAGAAATCGTGCAACTGCACGGCGGCAGAATGGGCGTGTTTTCCCGGCCGGGGCAGGGTACTCAGTTCTACATGGCACTGCCGGTCTGACGACTGGGTTTGCCCTCAAGACTCATCGGTACCCCGCCGCGCCGGCACCGCCCGCCACCCGCGGGTCACCAGCTCGGCAAATTGACGGGCGTTCAACGGCCGGGCGAACAACCAGCCCTGGCCGTAATTGACCCCTTCACTGTTGAGCAACACCGCCTGGTCTTCGCATTCGATGCCTTCGGCAATCACCCGCAGGTGCAGGTCGTGGGCCATGCGGATGATGTGCGGGGCCACACCGCTGCTGGCGGCGTCGTGCCCCAAGGCGTCAATGAAGGCCTTGTCGATCTTCAGGCAGTCCACGGGCAGCGTCTGCAGGTAGGCGAGGCTGCAGTAACCCGTGCCAAAATCGTCGATCAACACTTGGTGGCCCACCGCACGCAGGGCCTGCAGGTTGTCGCGCGCTACCACCACGTCGATCAGGCCGCGTTCGGTCACCTCGAAGGCGATCTGGCTGGCCGCCACCCGGTGCAAGGCCAGCAGCCGCGCCGCCACCCGGCCAATACGCGGGACCATCACATCACACGCCGCAAGGTTTACCGAGATGTACAGGTTGCGGTGCGACCGCAGCAACTGGCCCAACTGCTCAAGCACCCGCTGCAAGACAAAGTCAGTGATCTGGCGGATCTGCCCGGTATTTTCGGCCAACGGAATGAACAAGTCCGGGCTGGTCAAAGTGCCGTCCGGGCGGCGCCAGCGCACCAGGGCCTCGGCACCGACACAACGCCGTGTGTCGAGCTCGATGATCGGCTGGTAAAGCACCTGCAGTTCGCCCCGGCGCAGTGCGTTCTGCAGCTCCGAGCTCATCGAGCGGCGCTGCAGAATCAGCTGCAACACCAGCCAGCCAATGCAGCAGGCGGCCAGCACGCTGCCAGGGAACAGCAGCCAGAGCATGCCGTTCATGCGCAAGGGCAGGCTGGCGCGTGGCGCAATCAGCACCAGTTGGTAATCCGGCGATTTGGTCGGCATGCGGTAGATGAGGCGGTCGCTCAATTCGAGCAGCGACTTGTGGCTGGCCGACCAGGCTGAGGGCGGTGGCCACACCTGCGGCGGGCCTAGTACCGGGATGGCCCGGGTACCGTTGTCCAGCACCACCACCAGGCTGCCACCGGGCGGCAGGTCGACAACATCGGTCAGGTGCCCGCGCGACGTGGACACCACGAAATTGCCACGCCCCAGCATCAGGGCCGCCAGATTTTCGTCGGGCTCGATCGTGGTGTTCAACCAGTAGCTGTAGGTCGGCCCCTTGATGTCGGGCGCGCGCAGTGGCTCGAAGGCCCGTTCATCCCCCCGGTTGGAGCAGGCGACATGGGCATCGACGTACGCGGCTTCATAAATGAAGCGCGAACTCAGGCCCACCTGCTGCAATGCCGCCAGCATCTCTGGGCTGCAGCCGCGCAAAGGCTGCGCCTGCAGGGTGTCGACCCCTTCACGAAGCTGGCCAAATACCTGCTCGAGGCGATCGAGAAAGCGCTCGCCCTGCGCATTCATCTGTTCGCTCTCGCTTTGTTTCATCTGCTGCAGGGCAATACCGATGCTGGCGCTGAGCAACAGTGCGGCGCTGGCCAGTGCTGCCAATGAGGCCAGCATCCAGGGACGGTAAAAAATTTGGCGCAGCGTCGTAATGAGGGCTGACATCAAGGGCATCCAGTTGATTACCAAGGTATAGCAACTGAATCGAGAATCATCCTCGCCGTTGGGCGATTAACGGGTCAAGGGCTGCTGCGCAGCCCATTCTTCCTGCATCAACGCATGCGGTTGAGCACTTGCAGCATCGCGGCCGTCTGGGCATCGGGCATGCCATCGAAGCGCTGTGGGCGGAAGCGCATCTGGAACGCCGCGATCACATGCCGGGTGGCAACGTCCAGTTCGCCAGTTTGCGCGATGGCATAGCCGAACCGTGCCAACTCCTGCTGGTACCAGCTCACGCTCGGCGGGTTGACGCTGAAGAAGGCTTGTTGCCGCGCCACTGCGTTAGGCTCCGGCCAGATACCGATACCCGCGTCGGCCAGGCGCTTCCACGGGAACAACGGGCCTGGGTCGAGCTTGCGCAACGGCGCGATATCGCTGTGGCCAACGATATGCCGAGGGTCGATGTTGTTGCGTTTGACGATGTCCTTGAGCAGCGCGATCAAGGCCTGAACCTGGGCTTCGCTGTAGGGGTGCCAGACTCGGCCATTCGGCGTATCGGTGAACCCTGGGTTGACGATTTCGATCCCGATCGAGGTCGAATTCAACCAGGTGCGCCCTTGCCATTGGCTGTCACCGGCGTGCCAGGCGCGGCGGCTTTCATCCACCAACTGATACACCGTGGCCGGGCCATCGCCGATCAGGTAGTGGCTGCTGACCTCGCCATGGGTCAGTAGCGCCAATGAGCGCTCGAGCGAGGCATTGGTGTAGTGCAGGACGACAAACTGGATACGCTCGTCCTGGTTGGCCGACGGGTGGCTGCGGTCGATGCGCAGGCCCGTCGAGCAACCCGCAACAGCAACCAGCAAGCAGGTGAGCAGTGTTTTTTTAACGGTGGAAAGCACGTCGGCGGCCTCAGCGTGTAAGCGCTACAGTATAACGTGCTCTGAATGGCCTGTGCTCGCCGTGAGTCAGCGCCGCCCCTTACCCCTGCTCGACACGGTTGCGCCCCAAGTCCTTGGCACGGTACAGCGCGGTGTCGGCGCGCTTGAGCACCTGGTCACCGCGCTCGCCGGAGCGGAATGCACCCAAGCCAATGGACGCGGTGATCACCACGCGCTCGCCTTTGAAATGGAACGGGCAGGCTTCGATGGTCGCACGCAGTAGCTCAGCCATCTGCGCGGCCGCAGCGGGTGAAGTCTGCGGGAACAACAGCACGAACTCCTCACCGCCGAAGCGGGCGATGAAGTCGCGCCCGCGCAGGCGCTTGCGCAGCTGGTCGGCGACGATCTTCAGCACCTTGTCACCTGCCAGGTGCCCATAGTTGTCGTTGATGCGCTTGAAGTGGTCCAGGTCGAGAATCGCCATGGCCAAGTGGCCGCCGTTTTCATGCCAGTCGAGCATCTCGCGTTCCAGGTGCTCGCTCCAGGCCGCGCGATTGGGCAGGCCGGTCAGCGGGTCGAGCAAGGCCTTTTGCCGCTGCTCTTCAAGGTGCTCGCGATAGCCAAGCGCCTCGTGCTCCATGTTCGCCACGCGCTCGGACAGGCCCTGCAGGCGACCGGCAAGTTCCTGCTCGCGGCGATCACGCTCGTGCTTGTGCTCGTCCATGGTCACCAGCAAGCCTTCGAGCCGGTTTTCCAGGATGTGCTTGAGGCTGTCCACGTCGGCGGCGCCTTTCACACTGCTCTGCAGCCCATCGACCTGCTGGCGCAGCTGGGTGTCCAGCGCCTCGGCGGCGGTGCTGTTGTCGGCATGCCCGGCACTGGCTTCGTGCAGGTGGCTCTGGAAGCTTTCCAGGCGCTCGTTGAGCTGTTGCAGGTAGGTCTCGAATTCGTGCTGGCCGCTGTCGGTGATCGCCAGCATCAGCACCGCCAAGTCGTCGAGCACCGGGATCAGTTCGTACCAGTTCAGCCCCCGCGCCACCCGCTCGCGCATTTCCAGGGCCTGGGCCTTGTGCCGCTCGGGCAGGCTGAGGTCGTCGAGCAGGCCGATCAGGGTCTGCTCGATATGGGCGGCCACTTGGCTGTAGGGCGGCTCTACCGCGTAGGGCAGGGCATAAGGGCCATCTTCACCGAAGGTTTCTTCCAGCGTCTGCGGCGGTGCGGCCTCTGCCGCGGTTTGGCTGAGGACTGGCTCCGGCGCTGGGGGCTCATCCGGCACAGGTTCGGGTTGTGGCGCGCTCGGCACGTCTGCGGTTTCGATCAGCGCCGGCCCTTCCAGCTCCGCTACCAAGGCTGGCTCAGCCAGTGCTGGGGGTGCCAAGGGCAGCAGTGCGTCTACATCCTCGGGCTGCGGGTCTTCGGCAACGTGCTGAACGGGGGCGGCAACGGGCGGCGCCACGGCCTCAGCCATTGCCACAACAGGCGCTGCCGCCAGTGCAACCTCTGCTTCGTCGGGCTGCTCGCTGTCACGACCACCAAACAAGCGCTGCAAAAAGCCTGGCCGCTCTTCTTCAGGCTTGCCCAACGCATCCAGCGCGCGACCTTGCAGGCCGCTCAGCTCGCCCAGCAACGGGGGCAACTCACGCGACTGGGCAACCCCGCCGTCGAGTTTCTTCGCCAGTTTTTTCAGCGGCCGCGAAATGTCGCTTGGCAGCGGCAAGCCTTGCAGCTGAGTGACTAGCGCCGTCAGCGCATCGCTGACCTGGTTCATGCGGGTTTCCCGGCGTTGCTCGGAATCCAGCACGGCTTTTTCCAGGCGCGGAATCAGCCCGGCAAGGCCTGCGTCCATGTTGTCGCTGCGGATGACCTCACGCATTTCCTTCATGCACTGGTCCACCACCTTGTCACTGCCTTCGGCAGCCAGAGTGCTGCGCACCAGCCCACGACGCAACAGGTCGAGACGTGCGTCCCAACGGCGTTCAAGCTTCTCTTGCTGCTCGATGCTCTTAAGGTATTTCTCTTTCCAGCGCTCAGCGTCGTCAGTCATGCCCGGGCCCGCAAACGGTGATGGCAATTAGCTCAAAACCGGCAGCGTATCCACAGTCAATGCATCAGGCAATCGAATCTCGACGGCAACGGGAAGGTGATCGGAAATTGGCTGCGCCAGCACCTCAACGCGCTCAAGGGTGAGGCTTGGGCTGAGCAGGATATGGTCCAGGCAACGCTGCGGTCGCCAACTGGGGAAGGTGGCCTCGACTTGCGGGGCGACCAGGCCCAGGTCGCGCAGGGGGGAATGCTCCAGCAGGTCGGTGGCATGGGTGTTCATGTCACCCATCAACACCTGATGGCGGTAGCCGCCAATCAGCTCGCGAATGTAGCCAAGCTGCAGGGCCCGGGTTTTGGCGCCGAGCGCCAGGTGCATCATCACCACGATCAGCGCATCTTCACCCTCGCCGAAGCGCACCAGAATGGCACCGCGACCGGCCGGGCCGGGCAAGGGGTGGTCTTCGAGGTGTTGCGGCTTGAGGCGGCTGAGCACGCCGTTGCTGTGCTGGGCGAAGCGCCCGAGGTTACGGTTGAGCTGCTGGTACCAGTAAGGGAAGGCACCCAGTTGGGCCAGGTGTTCGACCTGGTTGATGTAGCCCGAACGCAGGCTGCCGCCATCGGCTTCCTGCAAGGCCACCAGGTCGAAGTCACTGAGCAGCTTGCCGATTTTTTGCAGGTTGCTGGCACGCCCGGTGTGCGGCAGCAGGTGCTGCCAGCTGCGGGTCAGGTAATGCCGGTAGCGCTCAGTGCTGATGCCGACCTGAATATTGAAACTGAGCAGCCGCAGGCGCCCATCCTCTGGCAGGCCGGGCGCCTGCAGGTGATGTTCGTTGACCTGCGGCTGGTGCAGGCCAATGCCACGCGTGCTTCGGAAGCGGGGCATGGGTACGCCGCTTACTTAGCGGCGCGCTCCTTGGCGATCAGCTGGTCGGCAACATTCAGCACGCCCTCTGGCCCGCCTGCGGTGCCCAGGTCGAAGCGGTACTTGCCGTTGACGACCATGCTCGGTACGCCGGTGATTTCGTACTTCTTCGCCAGTTCCTTGGCCTGGTTGACCTGGCCTTTGATGGCGAAGGAGTTGAAGGTGGCGAGGAATTTGTCCTTGTCCACGCCTTGAGTGGCGAGGAAGTCGGCCATGTCCTGAGGGTCGGTCAGGCGCTTTTTCTGGTTCTGGATGGCGTCGAAGACAGCGGCATGCACCTTGTGCTCGACGCCCATGGCTTCGAGGGTCAGGAACATCTGGCCGTGAGCGTCCCACGGGCCACCGAACATGGCCGGTACGCGCTTGAAGTTAACGTCTTTCGGCAGTTTTTCAGCCCACGGGTTGATTACCGGCTCGAAGTGGTAGCAGTGAGGGCAGCCGTACCAGAACAGCTCGACCACTTCGATCTTGCCAGGCACGGAAACCGGAACAGGGTTGCTCAGCTCGAGATATTCCTTACCGGCAACAGGCTCGGCGGCCTGTACGGCGGTCATACCGAATACGCTGGCGGCGACCAGCGCAGCGCTGAGAATCAGTTTACGCATGCTTTACTCCTGAGCATTCATGGGTCGCCTCGACGCGACCTGTGTTAAGACAGGCCGGGCCAGGCCCGAGTTCTGTAGTGTAACGGCTGCGGACGTAAAAAAGGGCGGTCCGGCCGCCCTTTCATCTTTGGCTTACAACATTAACCGAATGTTAATACGCCAGCTTCTTCGCGGGTTTGCCCGCGAAGAACTCGCCATTTACCTCAGTGCAGGCCCTGGATGTAGCTGGCCAACGCTTCGATATCGTGGTTGCTCAGCTTGCCCGCGATGGTACGCATGGTCATGGCATCGCCATCGTTGGTACGCACGCCTTCACGGAACTCGGTCAGTTGCTTGGTCACGTACTGCGAGTGCTGCCCGCCCAGGTGCGGGAAGCCGGCCAGGGCGATACCTGCGCCGTTCGGTGAGTGGCAGCCGGTACAGGCGGGCATGCCTTTTTCAAGGTCGCCGCCATTGAACAAGGCGCGGCCGCGTTCGACGAGCTTGGGGTCGGCCGCCCCGACGCTGCCTTTTTGGCTGGCGAAGTACGCCGCGATATCGGCCAGGTCCTGGTCACTGAAGGCAGCCAGCATGCCGGTCATCTCCAGCACGGTGCGCTTGCCGGACTTGATATCGTGCAGTTGTTTTTCGAGGTAACGCTGGCCCTGGCCTGCCAGTTTCGGGAAGTTCGGTGCCAGGCTATTGCCGTCGGGGTTGTGGCAGGCACCACAGACGGCCGTCTTGGCCTGGCCGGCGGCGGCATCGCCTTTGATAGGTTCCGCAGCAATGGCCGCACCTGCGACACCCATGGTCAACAGCAGACTCACGACTAGTTTGTTCATCAGCTAATCCAACACGGCTAAGGGTGAAATGTTATGTATCGGGACTGCCGCTCATCCAAAGGATGACCAAACGGTAGTCCTCGGCACTGCAGTCCATGCACAATCCACGCGGCGGCATAGCCTTGAAACCCTGGGTCACATGCCTCACGAGTACATCCACACCTTGCGCCAGCCTTGGCTCCCATGCTGCCCGGTCACCCCGCTGGGGGGCCTGTGGCAACTGACCGGCGTGACAGGCCGCACACGTGCGGTTGTACAACACCTCGGGATCCTGTGTAGCCTGTGCGCTGAAAAACGGCAGGAACATACCGACAGCAAGCAGCCATTTCGCCATGCGGAACGACCTTCAGGGTTGGGGGCCGCGCTGCGTTCTGATGCGCGAGCTATTGTTCGACACCCCATGCTCGCTCTCCTTCGCTGGGAGAATGAGCACACAAAAACTGGGGCATTATATACTTCCGCCATCCAAACGGAAACGACACCGCTTGCCAGGCTCGAGCCTTCAGAGTCAGGCAACACCCACATCGGATATCCCATGCAAGTCAAGAACCCCATCCTCGGCCTCTGCCAGAAAGCCACATTCGCCCTCAGCGCAGCCAAGGTCGAACAATGCCCGGACGACCAGGGTTACGAGGTGGCTTTCGCCGGCCGTTCCAACGCCGGCAAATCCAGCGCCCTCAATACCCTGACTCATGCCAGCCTGGCGCGTACCTCGAAAACCCCGGGGCGCACCCAGCTGTTGAATTTCTTCAGTCTGGACGATGAACGGCGTTTGGTCGACCTGCCGGGCTACGGTTATGCAAAAGTACCGATTCCACTCAAGCAGCACTGGCAGCGCCACCTGGAAGCCTACCTGGGCAGCCGTGAGTGCCTGCGTGGTGTGATCCTGATGATGGACGTGCGCCATCCGATGACCGACTTCGACAAGATGATGCTCGACTGGGCCAAGGCCAGCGGCATGCCGATGCACATCCTGCTGACCAAGGCCGACAAACTCACCCACGGCGCCGGCAAGAACACCTTGCTCAAGGTGCAGTCGGAGATCCGCAAGGGCTGGGGCGACGCAGTGACCATCCAACTGTTCTCGGCACCGAAGCGCCTGGGGCTGGAAGAGGCCTACCGCGTACTGGCGGACTGGATGGAGCTGGAAGACAAGCCCGTGGCCTGAAAGCCTGCATAGGCTCCAGTAGGAGCAGCCTTGTGCTGCGAAGAGGCCATGTCAGGCTGTAGATATCTGTTGCCCATATTGGCCCTTTCGCAGCACAAGGCTGCTCCTACAGTGGGGAGCAGCAGCGCCTGTCAGGCAAATCGCAGGCAAAAAAAACCCCGGACTTCGTATGGGGAGGGGGAAGTTCGGGGTCCAAGTCCGGACCGCTAGGGCGGGGTCCAGATATCTGCCAACACTTAACACAACATAGGAGCATCGAAGGGCTTCACCAGCCATTCAGTTACTCTGAGTTCCGCTTCACCGGTTTAGTTCCGAAGCCCTGAAAACTATTTGCGATAGTTTCATGAAACTCCAGCACTAATGGCATCTAGCCATGCCAGGATCCGCATCACCACGTCGCAGATCCTACACAGCTTTGCCGGCTCAATCAGTGAGCTTCGTCCCAATTCGCGCCAATTCCTGCCTCCACCAGCAACGGTACATCCAGTTGCGCGGCGCGGCTCATGTGCAGACGAATTTCATCTTTTACCTGCTCGACCAGCTCCTCACGCACCTCCAGCACCAATTCATCGTGCACCTGCAGGATCACGCGGGCATCGAGGCCGCTCTCGGTCAGCCAGTTGTCCACATTGACCATCGCCCGCTTGATGATATCGGCAGCCGTACCCTGCATCGGTGCGTTGATCGCCGTCCGCTCAGCGCCTTTGCGCAGGGCCGGGTTCTTGGCGTTGATGTCTGGCAGGTACAGGCGACGGCCAAAGAGCGTTTCGACGAAGCCTTGCTCGGCGGCCTGGGCGCGGGTGCGCTCCATGTAGGCCAGCACGCCCGGGTAGCGGGCGAAGTAGCGGTCGATGTAGTCCTGGGACTGCTTGCGGTCGACGCCGATCTGCTTGGCCAGGCCAAAGGCGCTCATGCCGTAGATCAGGCCGAAGTTGATGGCCTTGGCGCTGCGGCGCTGGTCGGTGGTAACAGCCTCAAGCGGCACGCCGAACACTTCAGCCGCAGTGGCGCGGTGCACGTCGAGGTTGTTGCGGAAGGCATGCAGCAAACCTTCGTCCTTGGCCAGGTGAGCCATGATGCGCAGCTCGATCTGCGAATAGTCCGCCGCCAGCAGCTTGTAGCCAGGGCTGGCCACGAAGGCCTGGCGGATACGCCGCCCTTCGGCGGTGCGGATCGGGATGTTCTGCAGGTTCGGGTCGCTCGACGACAGGCGCCCGGTGGCCGCCACCGCCTGTTGGTAAGAGGTGTGAATGCGCCCGGTGCGTGGGTTGATCTGCCCTGGCAGTTTGTCGGTGTAGGTGCTCTTGAGCTTGCTCAGGCTGCGGTACTGCATCAGTACCTCAGGCAGCGGGTAGCCTTGCTCGGCCAGTTCGTCGAGTACCGCCTCGGCAGTAGACGGCTGGCCCTTGGCGGTCTTGCTCAGCACCGGCATGCCCAGTTTGTCGTAGAGGATCGCACCCAGCTGCTTGGGCGAACCCAGGTTGAAGGTCTCGCCAGCCAGTTCGTAGGCGCGGCGCTCCAGTTCGGCCATCTTCACGCCCAGTTCGCCGCTTTGCACGTGCAGCAGCTCGGCATCCACCAGCGCACCCTGGCGCTCGATCTTGGCCAGCACCGGCACCAGCGGCATCTCGATGTCCATCAGCACCGGCTGCACGCTTGGGGTTTTGGCCAGGCGCGCCTGCAGCGCCTGGTGCAGGCGCAGGGTGATGTCGGCGTCCTCGGCGGCGTACGGGCCGGCCTTGTCCAGCGGGATCTGGTTGAAGGTCAGCTGTTTCGCGCCCTTGCCGGCAATCTGCTCGAAGGTGATGGTGGTGTGGTCGAGGTACTTCTGCGCCAGGCTGTCCATGTCGTGGCGGGTGGCCGTGGAGTCCAGCACATAGGACTCGAGCATGGTGTCGTAGGCCACGCCGCGCATGTGGATAGCCGGGGCGCCATTGGCCAGGATGTTGATATCGTACTTGGCGTTTTGCCCGACCTTGGCTTTGGCTGCGTCTTCGAGCAGGGGCTTGAGCGCCAGCAGCACAGCCTCGCGGTCCAGCTGAACCGGCGCGCCTTCGTAGTCATGGGTCAGCGGCACATAGGCGGCTTCGAACGGCTCGACCGCGAACGACAGGCCGACCAGTTGCGCCTGCTGCGCGTCCAGGCCGGTGGTTTCGGTGTCGAACGCAAACAGCGGGGCCTGGCGCAGTTTGTCCAGCCAGGCGTCGAAACGGGCCTGGTCGAGGACCGTCTCGTACTTCGGTTCGACCTTGGCCGCCGGTGCCGATTCTTCAGGCACGGCCACGGTTGCCCCGGCCCTGGCAGCTTCACGCTGAACGTCGGCGACCCAGCTCTTGAACTCCATCTCGGTGTACAACGCCAGCAGCGCATCGCGGTCTGGCTCGCCGCAGACCAGCGCCTCGACTTCGATATCCAGCGGTACATCGATCTTGATGGTGGCCAGCTCATAGGACAGGAACGCCGCCTCACGGTGTTCCTCAAGCTTGGCCGGCAAGGTCTTGGCGCCACGGATGCTCAGGCTCGGAACCTTGTCGAGGTTGTCGTAGACATCACGCAGGCCGCCACCGATACCGGTCAGCAGGCCGGCAGCGGTCTTCTCGCCCACACCCGGCACGCCCGGGATGTTGTCGACCTTGTCGCCCATCAGGGCCAGGAAATCGATGATGTGCTCGGGGCCGACGCCGAACTTTTCGTGCACGCCGGCAACATCCATCACGCTACCGGTCATGGTGTTAACCAGGGTGACATGGCCGTCCACCAACTGCGCCATGTCCTTGTCACCCGTCGAAATGATCACCGGCCGGCCTTGCGCCGCGCTGCTGCGCGCCAGGGTGCCGATCACATCGTCGGCCTCCACGCCTTCGACGCACAGCAAGGGGTAGCCCAAGGCCTTGACGCTGGCATGCAGGGGTTCGATCTGCACCCGCAGGTCATCGGGCATGCTTGGGCGGTTGGCCTTGTACTCGGCGAACATCGCATCGCGGAAGGTACCGCCCTTGGCGTCGAACACCACTGCAAACAGGCTGTCAGGGTATTGCTTGCGCAGGCTCTTGAGCATGTTCAGCACACCCTTGACCGCGCCGGTAGGCATGCCTTTGGAGGTGGTCAGCGGCGGCAATGCGTGGAAAGCGCGGTAGAGGTAGGAGGAACCGTCCACCAGGACGAGGGGCGCTTGGCTCATGAGCAGAATCAACCTTTTCGGCGGGTCCGGAGCTAGAATAGCCGGATCAATGACGACAAAGGGACAAGGTTATCATGCGTACACTCAATCGCCTGTTACTGCTCGGTCTGTTGGCAACCATGCCAGTCGTCACCCTGGCGGCGGACGACGCCCCCTCGGCCGATCCCGAGGTGACCATTCGCACGGAAGGCGATAAAACCATCCAGGAATACCGTCAGAACGGCTTCCTGTATGCGATCAAGATCACGCCAAAAAACGGCAAGCCTTATTTCCTGGTACGCGCCGACGGCACTGATGCCAATTTCATTCGTTCCGACCAGCCGGACATGCTGATTCCGTCCTGGAAGATCTTCGAGTGGTAAGCTGACGCGTATCGTTCACATTAACCTGGCACTTCCCGGCGGAAGTGCCCGTATGGGCATTTTTCATCATGTCAGTTTTCACCCCCGTGACCCGGCCTGAGCTGGAAACCTTTCTGGCGCCGTACCAGCTGGGCCGTCTGCTCGACTTCCAGGGCATCGCCGCCGGTACCGAAAACAGCAACTTCTTCGTCAGCCTGGAACAGGGTGAGTTCGTCCTGACGCTGATCGAGCGCGGCCCGAGCGAAGACATGCCGTTCTTCATCGAGCTGCTCGACGTGCTGCATGACGCCGACATGCCCGTGCCGTACGCCCTGCGTGACCGTGATGGCAATGGCCTGCGCGAACTGTGTGGCAAGCCTGCGTTGCTGCAGCCGCGGCTGTCGGGCAAGCACATCAAGGTACCCAACAACCAGCACTGCGCCCAGGTTGGCGAGTTGCTCGCGCACATCCACCTGGCCACCCGCAACCACGTCATCGAGCGCAAGACCGACCGTGGCCTGGACTGGATGCTGGCGTCTGGCGCCGAGCTGATGCCGCGCCTGAGTGCCGAACAGGTTGCGCTGCTGCAGCCGGCGCTGGACGAAATCAATGCACACAAGGCGCAGATCCTGGCCTTGCCACGGGCCAACCTGCACGCCGACCTGTTCCGCGACAACGTGATGTTCGAAGGCACCCACCTGACCGGTGTGATCGACTTCTACAACGCCTGCTCGGGGCCGATGCTGTATGACATCGCCATCACCGTGAACGACTGGTGTATCGATGAGCACGGGGCCCTCGATGTGCCACGCGCCCAGGCGCTGCTGGCGGCCTACGCGGCGCTGCGCCCGTTCACCGCTGCCGAGGCCGAGCTGTGGCCCGAGATGTTGCGGGTCGGGTGTGTGCGTTTCTGGCTGTCGCGCCTGATTGCGGCGGAATCGTTTGCCGGGATGGATGTGATGATCCATGACCCGAGCGAGTTCGAGGTGCGCCTGGCGCAGCGCCAGCAGGTGGCATTACACCTGCCGTTCGCCCTCTGAACCCACCAAGGGCGATGATGAACCTGAGCAGCCTTGCGCTGCGAAGAGGCCGGTAAACACACAGAGGATCTTTGCTGTTTTTACCGGCCTCTTCGCAGCACAAGGCTGCTCCTACCAGAAGCGCGCATGGCCGCAGGCCGGGCGCAACCCCGCCAAAAAGCCGCGCGCCTTAGAGCTGTTCCAGGCACCCCGCCAGGTCGCTACCCAGCTTCTCCAGCAGGCGCTCATAGCCCTTGGCATCTACCGGGTCCGTGCCACCCAAAGCATCCAGCTCGGCCAACCGCACCGGCAACCCCGCCGTCAGCGTCTCCGCCAGGCGCGGCCGCAGCGGCGGCTCGCTGAACACGCAGGTCTTGCCCACTTCCTGCAGGCGCTTGCGCATGGCGGCCACATGCTGCGCGCCCGGCTGCACCTCGGAAGCCACACTGAATACCCCGGTGTGCTTCAGACCATAATTGGCCTCGAAGTAATCGAACGCCTCGTGAAACACGAAGTACGGCTTGTCGGCGATACCCGCCACCCGCGCCTTGATACGCCCATCCAGGGCATCCAGACGCTCGACGAAGGCCTTCAGGTTGGCCTGGTAACGCGGGGCATTGGCCGGGTCGACCTCGGCCAGGTCCGCCGCCATCTTCGCTGCGATCACCCGGGCATTGACCGACGACAGCCACAAGTGCGCGTCGAGGCTGCCAGGGCGGTGATCGTGGTCATGGTCGTCGTGGTCGTCTTCATCATGCGAGTGGCTGTCTTCGCCAAAATGGCGCAACTGCATGCCAGTCAGCGACTGAACCGCAACGGTGGCCTTGTCCCGCCCTTTCAGCACGCGCGGCAGAAAGTTCTCCATGTCCGGCCCGATCCAGTACAGCAGGTCGGCATCCGCGACGCGCCGTACGTCGGAGGGGCGCAGGGCGTAATGGTGCGGTGAAGCGCCAGGCGGCAACAGCACATCCGGGCTGCCAACCCCGTCCTGAACGGCGGCGGCAATCTGCTGCAGCGGTTTGATACTGGTCAGCACACGCACGTCGGCCTGGGCTGAAAATGCGATGAAAGCGACAAAAAGGGCTAGGAATCGGGACACGGTGAATACTCGGCTCGACAGAAACAGGTAACATAATAACGTCTCCATCCAGAACCGTCGCTGCCCATGTCCATCACGCCGCTGGCCAACCGCCCCCACGATCACTCCCATTGCGTACACAGCGCACTGGCCGAAGCCGATGCCTTGTGCACCCGCCAGGGGTTGCGCCTGACCGCACTGCGCCGCCGTGTGCTGGAGCTGGTCTGGCAAAGCCACAAGCCGCTGGGGGCCTACGACATCCTCGCCGTGCTCAGCGAGCAGGACGGCCGCCGCGCCGCGCCGCCGACCGTGTACCGCGCTCTGGATTTTCTCCTCGACAACGGCCTGGTGCACCGCATCGCCTCGCTCAACGCGTTCATCGGCTGCAGCCACCCAGAGCATGTGCACCAGGGCCAGTTCCTGATCTGCCGCGCCTGCCATGTTGCCATCGAGTTGGAGCAGGACAGCATCAGCGACGCCATCATCAGCAGCGCCAAGGGCGTCGGCTTCAGCGTCGAAACCCAGACCGTGGAAGTGGTCGGCCTGTGCAGCAACTGCCGGAGCGCGGCATGAGCGACGCACTGATCCGCCTGGAGCAGGTCGGTGTCACCTTCGCCGGCGAGGCGGTGCTCGACAGCATCGACCTGTCAGTGGCACCGGGCCAGATCGTGACCCTGATCGGCCCCAACGGGGCAGGCAAGACCACCTTGGTACGCGCCGTGCTGGGGCTGCTCAAGCCGCACCGGGGCAAAGTCTGGCGCAAGCCGAAGCTGCGCATTGGCTACATGCCGCAAAAAATCCAGGTGGATGCCACGCTCCCGCTGTCGGTGCTGCGCTTTTTGCGCCTGGTACCCGGCGTAGACCGCGCAGCTGCCTTGTCGGCGCTGCAGGAAGTGGGGGCCGAGCAGGTCATCGACAACCCGATCCAGACCATTTCCGGCGGCGAGATGCAGCGCGTGCTGCTGGCCCGGGCGCTGCTGCGCGAGCCGCAACTGCTGGTGCTCGATGAGCCGGTGCAAGGGGTCGACGTGGTCGGCCAGACCGAGCTGTACAACCTCATCACCCGCCTGCGCGACCGCCACGGTTGCGGCGTGCTGATGGTTTCCCACGACCTGCACCTGGTGATGAGCGCCACCGACCAGGTGGTCTGCCTCAACCGGCATGTGTGCTGCTCCGGCCACCCCGAGCAGGTCAGCAACGACCCGGCCTTCGTCGAGCTGTTCGGCCAGAACGCGCCAAGCCTGGCGATCTATCACCACCATCACGACCACAGCCACGACCTGCACGGCTCGGTGGTCGCCCCTGGCACCCATGTTCACGGAGAGCACTGCAAGCATGGCTGATTTTCTTCTTTATGCCCTGCTTGCCGGTCTGTCCCTGGCGTTGGTGGCCGGCCCTCTGGGGTCGTTCGTGGTGTGGCGGCGCATGGCCTATTTCGGCGATACCCTGTCCCACGCCGCCCTGCTCGGGGTAGCCCTGGGTTTTGCCCTGGACGTGAGCCCAGCACTGGCGGTAACCGTGGGCTGCCTGCTGCTGGCGTTGCTGCTGGTGACCTTGCAGCAACGCCAACCGCTGGCCTCCGACACCCTGCTTGGCATCCTCGCCCCCAGCACGCTGTCCCTGGGCCTGGTGGTCCTGAGCTTCATGCACGATGTACGCATCGACCTGATGGCCTACCTGTTCGGCGACCTGCTGGCCATCAGCACCACTGACCTTGCCTGGATCCTCGGCGGCAGCGTGCTGGTATTGCTGCTGCTCGCCGCGCTATGGCGGCCGTTGCTGGCCGTGACCGTGCATGAAGAATTGGCCATGGTCGAGGGCCTGCCAGTGGCGGGCCTGCGCCTGGCCTTGATGCTGTTGATTGCCGTGGTGATCGCCGTGGCGATGAAGATCGTCGGCGTGCTGTTGATCACTTCGCTGCTGATCATCCCCGCCGCCGCCGCGCAACGCCACGCCCGCTCGCCCGAGCAGATGGCGTTGGGCGCCAGCCTGCTGGGGGTGACGGCGGTGTGTGGCGGCTTGGCCATGTCCTGGTTCAAGGACACCCCGGCCGGCCCTTCCATCGTGGTCTGCGCGGCAGTGCTATTCTTGCTGAGCCTGGCCCTGCCAAAACGCTGAAAACCGGGGTGCGCAACAGCGCACCCTGCAACCTTTTCGCGGGTAAAAGGTCTGTAAGACTTGTTTTCGAGCGTGCGCACCTGGGTGTAGACTTGCTCGCTTTTTGCGCAAATAGAGAGTCGCAGGAATGAAGCCGTTCGCCTCCCGTTATCTGCTTGTTGCCGCGTTTTCCCTGTTCCTGGCTGCCTGTTCCAGTGCCCCGGTCGAACAGGCCGACGCACCTGCCCAAGCCGATGCCTGGCAGCAGTTGCAACAGAACATCGCCAGCAATGAGCTGGCTACCGCCGAAGACCAGTTGGCTGCCTTGCAGGCCCAGTCACCCGTTGACCCGCGCCTGGAGCAGTACCAGCGGCAGCTGGCCGAAGCGTACCTGCAGCGTAGCCAGATCGTCCTGCAGAAGGGCGACGTCAACGCTGCAGCCACCGCCTTGGCACGTGCCCGCGCGCTGATGCCCCAGGCCCCGGCGGTCACCGGTGGCGATGCCGTCAGCCAGGCCCGCAAGGCCGAGCTGGAAAAGGCCGAGGCTGCGCTGAAGGCGGCCGAGGCCAAGCCCCAGGCGCGAGTGATCGACCCAACTGCACCGAGCACGGTGATTGCGCTGAAGACCACGGACATTGCCGCCATGCGCCGTCAGCTCGATGAGATTGCTGCCGATGTGGTGAGTTACCAGTGCGACGTGGTGTTCCAGGTGCCGCGCACCGAGGATGCACCTTGGTTGAAGACGCTGCTGGAAAAGCGAGTGCACAAGATTGACAGCGGGTTCAAGCTAAACCAGAAGCACGAAATTCAGCGCAAGCTGCCCGCCCAGGTGGTACTGGTCCCGCATCAGCGCTGAACAGCTTCGCGGGGCAAGCCCGCTCCCACAAGGCCACCACTACCTTCGGGAACTGTGGTGCACTTGTAGGAGCTGGCTTGCCCCGCGATGGGCTGCAAAGCAGCCCCCCTCAGGCAGGCACCGCCTCAGCAGCCGCCTCCCGCTCCCAAACCCGATGCCCCTCTACCGCTTTCACAAAGGCATCCACGGTTTTCTGGTCATCCCCCAGCAGCAAGCCCTTGTCCTCCTTGAGCCCCAAGCTGCCCAGCAATGCCTTGCCTTCCTTGGCCAACGCGATCGCCTTCAGGTGCTTGTAGCCTTCCAGCAGGAAGTGCTTGGCCAGGCCACTGGCGCCCAACGCATCCAGCGACGCCTTGCCAGCCGGCACCAGAATGCCGTCGAACATGATCGAAGGCATTCCCTCCATCGACGCATCCACCGGCAGCGGCTTGCCTTGGGCGGTTTTAACCGGCGCCGAACTCGGCCCCAGCACCAGAATGCGCGCACTGTGCGCCTCCAGCGCCTTGACCAACTGATCGACACTCGCCCCATCCACCCCATCGGCCACCAGCACGGCGATCTTGCGGCCTTTGATACCGACACTGCCCGGGTGATTCATCTGGCTCAAGGCCGGTGATTGCGCCAACTTGCTGCCTTTGACTTGCACCGTGCCAGCCTTGGGCGCAGGCAAGCCCAGGTTGGCCGCCACCGCTGCTGCCAGCTTCAGGTCGATGTTGGCCAGAATCTCGTTCACCTCACGCACCCGGATATGCTCGCGCTCCACCTTGCCCAGCTCGAAGCTGTACGCCTTGATGATGTGCTGCTGCTCATTGGGGCTCATGCTGTGGAAGAACAGACGCGCCTGCGAGAAGTGATCGCCGAACGACTCGCTGCGCTGGCGAATCTTCACCGCGTCGATGCGTTCCTGATAGCTCTCAAAGCCGCCATCCTGGGCCGCGGCAGGGGTTTCTTTCGGCCAGCCGCCGTCAATCGAGTTGGGCTCGTAGGACGCACGGCCCTTGTGGATAGTCTGCCGGTGCAGCGCGTCACGCTGGTTGTTATGGTTCGGCGCGACCGGGCGGTTGATCGGGATTTCATGGAAGTTCGGCCCACCCAGCCGGCTCAGTTGCGTGTCGGTATAGGAGAACAACCGGCCTTGCAGCAGGGGGTCATTGGAAAAGTCGATGCCCGGCACGATATGCCCAGGGCAGAACGCGACCTGCTCCACTTCGGCAAAGAAATTGTCGGGGTTACGGTTGAGCACCATCTTGCCCAACGGTGTAACCGGCACCAGTTCTTCGGGGATGATCTTGGTGGGGTCGAGCAGGTCGAATTCGAATTTGTGCTCATCGGCTTCCGGCACGATCTGCACGCCCAGCTCCCACTCAGGGTAGTCACCGGTCTCGATGGCCTCGCTCAGGTCGCGACGGTGAAAGTCGGTGTCCTTGCCCGCAAGCTTTTGCGCTTCGTCCCACAGCACGGAGTGCACGCCTTGGCGCGGCTTCCAGTGGAACTTGACGAAGCTGGCCACGCCTTCGGCATTGATCAGGCGGAAGGTGTGGATGCCAAAGCCCTCCATCATCCGCAGGCTGCGCGGAATGGCGCGGTCAGACATGGCCCACATGACCATGTGCGCCGACTCCGGCACCAGCGAAACGAAGTCCCAGAACGTGTCATGGGCCGAACCGCCGGTGGGCATCTCGTTGTGCGGCTCAGGCTTCACCGCATGCACAAAGTCGGGGAACTTGATCGCATCCTGGATGAAGAACACCGGCATGTTGTTGCCAACCAGGTCGAAATTGCCTTCATCGGTGTAGAACTTGACAGCAAAACCACGCACGTCGCGCACGGTGTCACCCGACCCACGTGGGCCCTGCACGGTGGAAAAGCGCACGAACACCGGGGTGATCTTCTCTGGGTCCTGCAGGAAACCGGCCTTGGTCAGCTCGGCGTGGTTGCCGTAGCTCTGGAAGTAACCATGGGCGCCGGTGCCTCGGGCATGGACGATGCGTTCAGGGATGCGCTCATGATCGAAGTGGGTGATCTTCTCACGCATGATGAAGTCTTCGAGCAGCGACGGCCCACGTGGCCCGGCCTTGAGGGTGTTCTGGTTGTCGGCGATCTTCACGCCCTGATTGGTGCGCAGGGCCTGGCCTGTGGCATCGCTGCGCACGCCTTCAAGGCTCTGCAGCTTGGTATTGGTATTGGCATGATCAGGGCTGTTGACCCCGGCGGCCTGGCTTTCTTTGGGTGCATCAACTTTCTTGCTGGGCATGGTCGGCGTTCCTCATCAGTCATCAGGCATTGCCCGTGAGGGCTTGTTCTATTAGTGACTGGAGCCCGATTGGCTACGTTCAATAAGCTTTACCGGTTGTCGCGTTATGCCCGCCGGGTTGGTGCATTACGAAATAAATGCTAAGAACAGCTATGGGAAAAGGCTAAAATGCGCCACCCCAGCTAACCGCTGCCCCAAATTCCATGCGCCCCACAAGGTTCGCTACGTGATCGAGTTCCAACATGTGCACAAGACCTACCGCGTCGCCGGTAGGGAAATCCCCGCCCTCAACCCGACCAGCCTGACCATCGAAGATGGCCAGGTGTTCGGCCTGATCGGCCACTCCGGCGCTGGCAAAAGCACCCTGCTGCGCCTGATCAACCGCCTCGAAGAGCCTTCGGGCGGCAAGATCATCGTCGATGGCGAGGACGTCACCGCGTTCAACGCCAACCAACTGCGCGGCTTCCGCCAGCAGGTCGGGATGATTTTCCAACACTTCAACCTGCTGGCCTCCAAGACCGTGGCCGACAACGTGGCCCTGCCATTGACCCTGGCCGGCGAGCTGTCGCGCAGCGAAATCGACAAGCGCGTCACCGAGCTGCTGGCCCGCGTCGGCTTGCAAGACCACGCCAAGAAGTACCCCGCGCAGTTGTCGGGCGGCCAGAAGCAGCGCGTCGGCATCGCCCGCGCCCTGTCTACCAACCCGAAGATCCTGCTGTGCGACGAAGCCACCAGCGCGCTTGACCCGCAGACCACTGCGTCGGTGCTGCAACTGCTGGCCGAGATCAACCGTGAGCTGAAGCTGACCATCGTCCTGATCACCCACGAAATGGACGTGATCCGCCGGGTCTGCGACCGCGTGGCCGTGATGGACGCCGGGCAGATCGTCGAACAAGGGCCGGTGGCCGATGTGTTCCTGCACCCGCAGCACGCGACTACCAAGCGTTTCGTCCAGGAGGACGAGCAGGTCGATGAAGGCGAGCAGCGTGATGACTTCGCCCACGTACCCGGCCGCATCGTGCGCCTGACCTTCCAGGGCGAGGCCACGTACGCACCGCTGCTGGGCACCGTCGCCCGCGAGACGGGCGTTGACTACAGCATCCTGGCCGGGCGTATCGACCGCATCAAGGATGTCCCCTATGGGCAGCTGACCCTGGCCGTCACCGGCGGCGACATGGAAGCGGCGTTCGACCGCTTCAAGGCAGCTGACGTACATATGGAGGTACTGCGTTGATGGACGCCCTGAATTTCTTTGCCAACGTCGACTGGGCCGAAATCTGGCTGGCCACCATCGACACCATGATCATGCTGTTCGGCTCGCTGTTCTTCACCGTGCTGCTGGGCCTGCCGTTGGGCGTGCTGCTGTTCCTTTGCGGGCCGCGCCAGATGTTCGAGCAAAAAGGCGTGTACGCGCTGCTGTCGCTGGTCGTCAATATCCTGCGTTCGCTGCCGTTCATCATTTTGCTGATTGTAATGATCCCGATCACCGTGCTGATCACCGGCACCTCGCTGGGCGTCGCCGGCGCCATTCCGCCACTGGTGGTCGGGGCTACGCCGTTCTTCGCGCGCCTGGTCGAAACCGCCCTGCGTGAAGTGGACCGCGGCATCATCGAAGCCACCCAGTCGATGGGCGCCACAACGCGCCAGATCATCACCAGCGCGCTGCTGCCCGAAGCCCGTCCCGGCATCTTCGCGGCCATCACCGTGACCGCCATTACCCTGGTGTCGTACACCGCCATGGCCGGTGTGGTCGGCGCGGGCGGCCTGGGCGACCTGGCCATCCGCTTCGGCTACCAGCGCTTCCAGACCGATGTCATGGTCGTGACCGTGGTGCTGTTGCTGGTGCTGGTTCAAGTACTGCAGAGCGTGGGCGACAAACTGGTCGTGCATTTTTCCCGTAAGTAACCCCAATGGGGTCGGCCTGGCCGACCCGTTCGGGGGCCGTCGCGGCCCTCACAAGGAGTGATCAATGAAGAAGCTGCTTGCTGTTGCTGCCGCTGTCGCGGCCTTCTCGGCCCACGCCGATACCCTCACCGTCGCCGCCACCCCGGTGCCGCACGCCGAGATCCTCAACTTCGTCAAACCGCAACTGGCGAAAGAAGGCGTGGAGCTGAAGGTCAAGGAATTCACCGACTACATCCAGCCGAACGTGCAGGTGGCCGAGAAGCGCCTGGACGCCAACTTCTTCCAGCACCAGCCGTACCTGGATGAGTTCAACAAGGCCAAGGGCACCGACCTGGTCAGCGTGACCGGCGTGCACATCGAGCCGCTGGGCGTTTACTCGACCAAGATCAAGAAGCTCGACGAGCTGCCCTCCGGCGCTACCGTGGTCATCCCCAACGACGCCACCAACGGCGGCCGCGCGCTGCTGCTGCTGGACAAGGCCGGCGTGATCAAGCTCAAGGACAACAAGAACATCCTGTCGACCGTTAAGGATGTTGCACAAAACCCGAAAAACGTGAAGTTCCGTGAGCTGGAAGCGGCCACCATCCCGCGCGTGCTGACCCAGGTCGATGCGGCCCTGATCAACACCAACTATGCGCTGGAAGCCAAGCTGAACCCTGAGAAAGACGCGCTGGCCATCGAAGGCAGCGACTCGCCTTACGTGAACATCCTGGTTGCCCGCCCGGACAACAAAGACTCCGAAGACATGAAGAAACTGGCGGCCGCGCTGCACTCGCCAGAGGTGAAGCAGTTCATCAACGAGAAGTACAAGGGCGCTGTAGTTCCAGCGTTCTAAGCCTCTAGATCACGCTGGATTCTTCGCGGGGCAAGCCCGCTCCCACAGGTACATCGCTAGCCTCAGGCTTTGGGATAATGCTGTGGGAGCGGGCTTGCCCCGCGAAGCTTTTAAAGCCTGTTTAGTCCCGCTTGACCAGCCCCGGCAACTGCGCCACCAGCTTCTGGTTGTTGAACGGCGCACGAATGAACCCGCGCTGACGCCCATCCGGCCCGACGATCGCCAGGTTGCCGCTGTGATCCACGGTATACCCAGGCTTACTGGTATCAGCCGGAATAAACGGAATGCTCAAGGCATTCGCCAGCTTCTGGGTGTCTTCGATCGACCCCGCCACCCCGACAAAATCTTTGTCGAAGTAGCCCAGGTACTGCTTGAGCTGGTTCGGCGTGTCGCGGTTCGGGTCCACGCTCACCAGCACCACCTGCAACCGGTCCACGGCTTCCTTGGGCAATTCGCTCTTCACCTGGCGCAACTGGGCCAGGGTGGTGGGGCAGATGTCTGGGCAGTAGGTGTAGCCGAAGAACAGCAGCGACCATTTCCCCTTGAGGTCATCCAGCTGCACGGGCTGGCCATCCTGGTTGGTCATGGTCACGTCCGCCACCGTACGGCTCTGCGGCAAGAGGATGATGCCGGCGTCGATCAGCTCGGTGGGGTTCGGCTGATCGCGGCCATTGAGCACCTTGTTGACGGTCAGGCCCAGGATCAACGCGACCAGGGCGACGAGGATGAAGACGGTTTTCTGGGTTCGGGTCATAGGTTCAACAACAGGTAGTGGTCAATAAGCAACGCGATGAACAGCGCGAACAAGTAGCCGATAGAGTACTTGAAGGTGCCAATCGCCGCGTGCGGCCGGCTGCCACGGTACAACACCCAGGCCCACTGCAGGAAGCGCAGGCCCAAGGCAAGGGCACAAGCGAGGTACAACGGGCCGCTCATGTGGATGGCATAGGGCAGCAGGCTCACCGCCAGCAAAATCAGGGTGTAGAGCAGGATATGCAGCGTGGTGTAGCGCTCGCCATGGGTCACCGGCAGCATCGGGATATCGGCCTTGGCGTACTCCGCTTTGCGGTGGATGGCCAAGGCCCAGAAGTGCGGCGGGGTCCAGGCGAAGATGATCAGCACCAGCAACAGCGGCTCGGCACTGACATGGCCGCTGACCGCCACCCAGCCAAGCAGTGGCGGCGCCGCGCCGGCCAGGCCACCAATCACGATGTTCTGCGGCGTGGCACGCTTCAAGAAGCCGGTGTAGAGCACCGCATAGCCCAGTAACGACGCCAGGGTCAGCCAGGCGGTCAGGCTGTTGGTGAACACCAGCAACAGCGCCATGCCCAGCACCGCCAGTGCCAACGCAAAGGCCAGCGCCGGTAGCGGCGCGACCCGGCCTGTGGCCAACGGCCGTTTGTGGGTACGCGCCATCAAGGCGTCGATGCGCCGGTCTACCACGTGGTTGACCACCGCCGCGGCGCCCGCACACAGGCCAATGCCCAGGTTGCCGAACAGCAGCACGCTCCAGGCAACGCCTGCGCGGCTGGCGAGGAACATGCCCGCCAGGGAGGTGATCAACATCAGCACCACCACCTTGGGCTTGGTCAGCTCCAGATAATCGCGCCAACCTGCCCGTCGTACGCTTAGAAGCGTCGCCACGAATCGTTCCTCATAGGGTGGGAGATATCCACGCCCACCACCGGCGTCAGGCGCCAGCCATGGCCGACGCGCACTTTGTCGACCACGCGGATGCGGTAATTGACCAGCACCATGCTCATCAACAGCATGGCCCCGCCTGCGTTATGGGCCACTGCCACGCCAAGCGGCAGGTGGAACAGCACGTTGCTGATGCCCAGGCCGACCTGCACGGCCAAGGCCAGCAACACCAGCCGGGCCAGGCCAGAAAGGCCGCAGCGGTAAAGCTTGAAGCTCAGCATCAGCAGCACGGCACTGACCAGCAAGGCACCCAGCCGGTGGCTGATGTGGATGGCCGTGCGCGCATCGCTGTCCAGTTGCCCGCCCAGGTAGTTGGGGCCGACGTGCTGGGTCAGGTGAAAGCCGTTGCTGAAGTCCGCTGCCGGCCACCATTGGCCGTGGCAGGTCGGCAAGTCGATACAGGCGACCGCTGCATAGTTGGCGCTGACCCAGCCCCCCAGGGCGATCTGGCCGATCACCACCAACAGCGCCAGCGCCGCGATCCGGCGCAGGCTCAACGGCAGTTTTGGCAATGGCGCAAAGGCCCGGGATAGACGCAGAGACAGCAGAAACAGCAGGCTCAAGGTAGTGAACCCACCCAGCAGGTGCGCGGTGACCACTTGCGGCCACAGCTTGAGGGTTACTGTCCACATGCCAAACGCCGCCTGGGCCAACACCACCCCCAGCAACAGCACCGGCAAGCGGTAGGGCTGGCCATCACGTGCATGCCGGCGCACGGCCTGCAAGGCCAGCCAGGCAATCACCAGCGCCAGGGTGCCGGCGAAGTAGCGATGGACCATCTCGGCCCAGCCCTTGGCGGCTTCCACCGGGTGCTCGGGGAAGTGCATTTCGGCATGGGCCAGCTGGGCGTCGGTCTTCGGCACACTGATAAAGCCATAGCAGCCAGGCCAATCGGGGCAGCCCAGGCCTGCATGGGTCAGGCGGGTATAGGCGCCCAGCAGCACGACCAGCAGTGCCAGCAGGGTGGCGAACACAGCGAGGCGGAATCCGGGTCTGGCCATGACAGGCTCCTAGCCGATGTTGGACAACTTGAGCAGATGACGCAGGTCGTCCAGCACGTGCTTGCCGTTGACCTTGGCGTCGTAACGCAACACCAAGTTGCCGTGCGGGTCGACGATCCACAGTTGCGGGCCAAGCTCACCGACCTTGTTCAGGTAGCGCTGGGCATCCAGCGGGTAGCGTTGCAACTGCGGGTACTCACGGCCGAGCAGCGCCTGGTAGTCAGCGCTCAACGGCTGCGCGGCAGCCAGCGCATGGCTGGCACGGCCGGCATCACGGCCCAGGCCAACTTGTATCTGCCGGGCCAGGTACACCAGGCGCTGGCAATCTTCGGCGCAGGCCTCGGGCGTGCTGACCAACACTTGCCAGCGCGCGTCCTGGCCATCGATGCCGATATCGCTGCGGCTCTCGCCGTTGCCGATCATCGCGCCGTGGTAGCTGCGGCCTTCTGGCACCCAGAACTTGAGCTTGTACATGCTGGTGGCCAGGATCATCGGGCCGAGCACTACCAGCAGAATCAGAATCAGCTGCAAACGCCCGCGGGTTCTGGGCTTGCTGCGTTCAGGCACGTCCAGTGGACGGGTGGCGGCGGCCATGGTGGTTCTCCTTTTTATCGTTGTGCCAGCCAAAGTAGAGGTAGAGCAGCACCAGCGCGGTGGCCAGGGCAAACCACTGCACCGCATAGCCCAGGTGCTTTTCCGGCCCCAGTGCGACGACCGGCCAACCCAGGCGATAGCTGGCCGGCCCGGGCTCCAGGCGCAGCTCATGGGCGTAGCCTTCGCGGCCCAATTGCTGCCACAGTTGGGCGGCATCGATGGCCGTCAGCAAGTGCGGCCATTGGCCGCCGGCTGGGTCCGGGTGCAGCTGGAAGGTGCTGCCAGGCGCTACATACACCGACGCGTCCAGCGCCAGCGGCTGCGCCGGGGTGGCGAAGTGCACCGGCACGCGGCGGTCCGGCCACGGCAACCAGCCGCGGTTGACCAGCAACCACAGCCCACTGGCCTGGTCATGGAAGGGCTGCAACAGCTCGACGCCGGCCTCGCCGTCGCGCATTCGGTTATCCAGCAGCAGGCTGTGTTCACCCTCGAAACGGCCGTACAGGTGCACACGGCGGTAGGCGGCATCGTCGCGTTGCTGCAACTGGTCAGTGGAGAGCGGCGTGTCGAGGCTGCGCTCGGCATAGGTCGCCAGCAGCGCGCGCTTTTCGTCGGCGCGGCCCAATTGCCAGCAGCCAAGCGCGATCAACCCCGGTAGCAGCGCAAGCACCACCAGGGTCGGGACCCAACCTGGGCGAAACGGCCTCACAGGCGCCTCGCTATACTTATCCACATCACCGCATCCCCCCGGAGAAGCGCCATGCTCAAGGCCGCGATTGTCCTGATGCTGTTGGCCACAGTTGCCAGCCTGTTCAGTGGCCTGGTGTTCCTGGTCAAAGACGACGAAAACTCGACCCGCTTGCTGAAGGCACTGACCGTGCGCGTGACCCTGGCGGCCCTGACCATCGGGCTGGTGGCCTACGGCTTCATCAGTGGCCAGCTGGTGTCACACGCCCCCTTCTGAACCTGTATCGCCTTGACTGGCCTGCACATGTGTCAAAGCACATACACAAAGATGAACAGCCCCACCCACACCACATCGACGAAGTGCCAGTACCAGCTGGCCGCCTCGAAGCCGAAGTGTTTGTCGGGGTTGAAGTGCCCGCGCAGGATGCGCACGAACATCACGATCAAGATGATCGTGCCCAGCGTCACGTGGGCGCCGTGGAAGCCGGTGAGCATGAAGAAGGTCGCACCGTAGATCCCCGAGCCCAGCGTCAGCCCCAGCTTGGTATAGGCCTCGTGGTACTCGTAGGCCTGCAGCGTGATGAAGCTGATGCCCAGCGCGATGGTCAGCGCCATCCACAGTTTCAGCGCACCCCGGTGGTCACGCCGCAAGGCATGGTGGGCAATGGTGATGGTCACACTCGAGCTCACCAGCAAAATGGTGTTGATCAACGGCAAGTGCCAAGGGTCGATGACTTCCTTGGGCGGCGGGAACAGTTTCGGGTCAGGCGTGTGCAGCAGCGGCCAGGCAAACTCGAAGCTGGGCCACAGCATGTGCGCGACGCCCTTGGCCCCTTCACCGCCCAGCCACGGCCCGGCCAGTACGCGCACGTAGAACAGCGCGCCAAAAAAGGCCAGGAAGAACATCACCTCGGAAAAGATGAACCAGCTCATGCCCCAGCGGAACGAACGGTCCAGCTGCGGGCTGTATAGCCCGCCACGGCTTTCTTTCACCACCGCCCCGAACCAGCCGAACAGCATGTAGGCCAGGCACAGCGCGCCGACGAAGAAAATCAACGGCCCATGGGAGTCGGGGTGCCCGGCTTTCATGTCGTTGAACCAGGTGCCAAGGCCGAACACCGTAATGAACATGCCGACCGTCGCGATGATCGGCCACTTGCTCTGCGCCGGAACGTAGTAGTGCTCATGACTTGCCATTGCTGTTCTCCTTCCCTTAACGGGCGCCCTGGACGTCCTGGGCCGCAACATGCGCGACCGGTGGGTGGCGAGCGGTGATGTCGAACAAGGTGTAAGCCAGTGTCAGGTGCTTCACGCTGGCCGGCAGATCGCGGTCGACGATGAAGCGCACCGGCATCTCGATGCGTTCGCCGGGCTGCAGCACCTGCTGGGTAAAGCAGAAGCACTCGGTCTTGTGGAAGTACGCCGCGGCCTCGGCCGGGGTGATGCTGGGTATCGCCTGGGCGCTCATCGGCCGGTCGGTCGGGTTGCGCGCGACGAAGATCATCTGGTTGACCGCACCTGGGTTCACGTCGATCTGGTCGGCCGTGGAGTAGAAATCCCAGACCATGTCGCTGGCGTTGGTCGACATGAACTGCACCCGTACCGAGCGCGACGGGTCGCTGACCTGGCTGCCTTCGTACTGGCCGCCGGTCTTGCCATTGATGCCAAAGGCCTTGCACATCACGTCGTAGATCGGCACCAGGGCGAAACCGAAGGCGAACATCACCACCGTCAGCATCAGCAGGCGCATGACCAGGCGTTTGAGCGACAGGCCGTTCATGGCTATTTCACGTCCGGTGGCGTCTGGAAGGTGTGGTAAGGCGCAGGCGAGGGGATCGACCACTCCAGGCCCTCGGCACCGTCCCAGGGTTTGGCCGGCGCCGGGGCGCCGCCGCGGATGCACTTGATGACGATGAACAAGAAGAAGATCTGCGTGGCACCGAACATGAACGCGCCGATCGAGGAGACCATGTTGAAGTCGGCGAACTGCAGGTTGTAGTCCGGAATTCGCCGCGGCATGCCCGCCAAGCCCACGAAGTGCATGGGGAAGAAGGCCATGTTCATGCCGACGAACGACAGCCAGAAGTGCAGCTTGCCGAGGGTTTCGTCATACATGTGGCCGGTCCATTTCGGCAGCCAGTAGTAGGCCGAGGCGAAGATGCCGAAGATCGCCCCAGGCACCAGCACATAGTGGAAGTGCGCGACCACGAAGTACGTGTCGTGGTACTGGAAGTCGGCAGGCGCGATGGCCAGCATCAACCCGGAGAACCCGCCGATGGTGAACAGGATGACGAAGGCGATGGCGAACAGCATCGGCGTTTCGAAGGTCAGCGACCCTTCCCACATGGTGCTGACCCAGTTGAACACCTTCACCCCGGTCGGCACGGCAATGAGCATGGTGGCGTACATGAAGAACAGCTCGCCCACCACCGGGATGCCGACCACGAACATGTGGTGCGCCCAGACGATGAACGACAGGAAGGCGATCGCCCCCGTGGCATAGACCATCGAGGTGTAGCCGAACAGCGGCTTGCGCGAGAACGCCGGGATGATCGAGCTGACCGCGCCGAACGCCGGCAGGATCATGATGTACACCTCGGGGTGGCCGAAGAACCAGAACACGTGCTGGAACAGCACCGGGTCACCGCCACCCGCGGCGCTGAAGAAGCTGGTGCCGAAGTGGATGTCCATCAGCATCATGGTCACCACACCGGCCAGCACCGGCATCACGGCAATCAGCAGGAACGCGGTGATCAGCCAGGTCCAGACGAACAGCGGCATTTTCATCAAGGTCATGCCGGGGGCGCGCAGGTTGAGGATGGTGGCGATGACGTTGATCGCGCCCATGATCGAGCTGATGCCCATCAGGTGGATGGCAAAGATGAAGAAGGTCACGCTGGCCGGGGCATAGGTGGTCGACAGTGGCGCGTAGAAGGTCCAGCCGAAGTTCGGCCCGCCGCCGGGGCTGAACAAGGTCGAGACCAGCAGCAGGAAGGCCGCAGGCAACAGCCAGAAGCTGAAGTTGTTCATCCGCGGCAGGGCCATGTCCGGCGCGCCAATCATCAGCGGGATCATCCAGTTGGCCAGGCCTACGAAGGCTGGCATCACCGCACCGAACACCATGATCAGCCCGTGCATGGTGGTCATCTGGTTGAAGAACGCTGGCTCGACGATCTGCAGCCCCGGCTGGAACAGCTCGGCGCGGATCACCATGGCGAACGAGCCACCGAGCAGGAACATCATGAAGGCGAACCACAGGTACATCGTGCCGATGTCCTTGTGGTTGGTGGTCAGCACCCAGCGCATCAGGCCCTTGGCCGGGCCGTGGGCATGCTCATGGCCGTGGGCGTGGTCGTCGATCACTGCACTCATGTCCTGTCTCCTGCAATCCATTGATTGCCGCGAGTAACCCGGTTCATTGCGCTTCTGCCTGCTTGAGCGCCAGCACATCCTTCGGCGTGACCATGTCGCCCTTGTTGTTGCCCCAGGCGTTGCGCTCGTAAGTGACCACGGCGGCAATGTCGACTTCCGAGAGCTGCTTGCCGAACGCGGCCATGGCCGTGCCCGGTTTGCCGTGGAAGACGATGCTCAGGTGGCCTTCCTTCGGCCCGGTGGCGATCTTCGAGCCCTTGAGGGCTGGGAACATCGGCGGCAGGCCCTGGCCTTCGGCCTGGTGACAGGCCACGCAGGTGGTGTGGTAGACCTTGTCGCCGCGCTCGACCAGCTCTTCGAGGGTCCACTCTTTGCTGGTCAGCTCCTTGAGCTTGGCCGCCTCGGCCTTGCGTTCGCCCAGCCAGGTGTCGTAATCGGCCTTGGACTTGACCTCGACCACCACCGGCATGAAGCCGTGGTCCTTGCCGCACAGCTCGGTGCACTGGCCGCGGTAGATGCCGGGCTTCTCGATGCGCGTCCAAGCCTCGTTGACGAAACCTGGGATGGCATCACGCTTGACCGCGAACGCCGGCACCCACCAGGAATGGATCACGTCGGCCGCAGTTACCAGAAAGCGCACTTTCGCACCCACCGGCAGCACCAGCGGCTGGTCGACTTCGAGCAGGTAGTGCTCGTCCTTGGGGGCCTTGTTGTGAATCTGATCGGCGGGGGTGGCCAGGTTGCTGAAGAACTCCACGTCCTGGCCCAGGTACTTGTAGTGCCACTTCCACTGGTAGCCGGTGACCTGGATGTCGATGTCCGACTCACTGGCGTCGTAGATGTCGATCAGGGTCTTGGTCGCGGGGATGGCCATGGCCACCAGGATCAGGAACGGCACCACGGTCCACATGATTTCGACCCAGGTGTGCTCGTGAAAATGCGCTGCCTGTTGGCCTGTGGAACGGCGGTGGACGACCATCGACCAGAACATCGCGCCGAACACCACGATGCCGATGATCACGCAGATCCAGAAGATGGTCATGTGCAGGTCGAAGACGGCGTTGGAGACTTCCGTCGCCCCCGGGTGCATGTTGACGGTCCAGGCGGCGTTGGCCTGTCCGAAAACCGTCCACAACAGGAGGCCCATCCAGACATGTGGATGTCGCATCATTGCGGGTTCCCCTTCTAATTCTTGTAGTCCCGAAGGCGTGGCCTGCGGCAAGAGGGAACGGCGGTCAAGACTGCCTGGCTTCGACGACCGAGCCCCTGCAAAAGCAGACGGGCCTCATCAACGAATCACGTTCAACGGGAGTATAGACAGCGACCAATGGCACGCAATGCAGCCTGTGAAATGAACTTCACGAAATTGCCCAATGCCCTGAAAACCGCGCGCTTGATAGGATATGGCGCAATAGTGGCATACCGATATGCCAGAGCAAGCACACGTTTGCGCGGTTTATAACAAATACGTCTTAGGTATTCTGTATACCGAGCTAATTTAGTGTCTTCCGTTTGACACGTAATGTCCCTGGAGTTGTCATGAACATCGCTGCTGTACGCGAGCAGATTAGCCAAGCCCATCAACACGAACTTGAAACCGGCCAACTGAAAGAACGTCTAGAGCTACAACTGCCGCATTTGCACCCCTCGATCCAGCTACCTGAGCAGGACGCCCAGGGTAGTTTGGCGCGTTTCGTCAGCGCCTATATCGACCAGGTTCCAGAGCTGCTGGAGGCTGCCCACGAGGTAGCCCGTGAAGCGGGGATCGAGTCGCAGATCAAACCGGTACTGAAAATTGCCGAAGCTTATTTCCAGCAGCCGCCCACGGTGATGCAAGGGCATGTCGGGCTGGATTGCCTGCTGGACGAGGCCTACCTGGCGCATCGCCTGGTGGAGGAGGTCAACGACCTGTACATCCGCCACTTCAAGCAGCCGTTGATTCCGTTCGACACCACGATGGCCAACCTGATTGCCCATCAGCTGATCGGCGAGACCTTCGCCAACCAGCTCGATGAAGTGGTGCATCATTCGGTCGACGAGATGCTCAATGACGAGAGCTTTGCGGTGGAATCGGTGGAGGCTTATCGCGAGAAACTGAGCAGCCCGGAAACCGGCAACGCCTGGAAGCGTTGGCCGTGCCTGTCGCGTCAGCTGGGTGTTGAGCTGGGCCAGCCTGCCTGATACTCCTGTCCTGGCCTCTTCGCGGGGCNNGCCCCGCGAAGAGGCCAGATCAGGCAGATGCTAAGCCCCGACTCCCGCCGTCGTCCGCAGCCGCCCCTCGATGCGCCGCTTCAAGCGCCGCTGCTCGATCAACAAGCGCGACCCATTGGCTGCATTGCTCCGGCCCCAGTCCTCAAGCAGTTCCAGGCATGAGTGGTCGATATAGCTGAGGTTGCCCAACGGCACATGCAAGGTGGTCCCCGCCGGCACCGTGTCCAGCACCTGGGTCAACGCCGGCACCTTGAGGAAGGTCGCAGCGCCACTCAGGCGCAGTTCCATGTGCCCAGGCTTGCCCAGGCTCACCAGGTTGATTTTCAACCGCGCCGCCTTGAAGGCCAGCTTGAGCAAGGTCAACGCAAAGCCCAGCAGTACACCGGTCAGCAGGTCGGTGAAAATGATCGCCAGGGCCGTTGCCGCATAGGTGAACATCGGCATGCGGCCATACCGGCCCAACCCACGAAACGCCTTGAAGTCCACCAGCTTGATGCCGGTAAACACCAGCACACCCGCCAAGCTCGCCACCGGGATTTGCTGCAGCACACTGCTCAACACCACGACAAACGCCAACAGCCACAAGCCATGGAAAATCGCCGAGGCTCGGGTCTGTGCGCCGGCCTGGACATTCGCCGAGCTGCGCACGATCACCCCGGTCATCGGCAGGGCCCCGAGCACACCGCACAGCATATTGCCGATGCCCTGGGCGGACAGTTCGCGGTCGAAGTCCGAGCGCTGGCCGCTGTGCATACGGTCCACCGCGGCAGCCGACAACAGGGTCTCGGCACTGGCAATGAACGCCAGGGCGAATGCCGCCACCAGCAAGGTCGGGTCGGCCAGGTTCATCAGGTCATCCAGGCGGATCCAGTCGATGGCCTCGGAAAGGTCTGCCGGCACCTGCACCCGGTTCACCGGCAGCGCCAGCCACAGGCTGATGGCGGTCATCGCTGCTACGCCCAGCAAGGCACCGGGCACGAACCGCAGCTGTTGCGGCCGCAAGCGCTCCCAGCCCCACATGATGGCGATGGTACCCAGCCCAAGTGCACCGGCTTGCCAGCCGGCCCCTGCGCTTTCCAACGGCAGGGCTGCGGCCAGGGTTGCCGGAAACGCCAGCAGGTTCTGCATGCCCGAAGGCTGCGGCGCCGTGTCGAACATCACATGCACCTGCGACAGCACGATCAGCACACCAATACCCGCCAGCATGCCGTACACCACGGCCGGTGCCGTGACGCGGAACCAGCAGCCCAGGCGCAAGCGCCCCGCCAGCAATTGCAACAGCCCGGCCAGCAGCAGGATCGGCCCCAGCATGGCCACGCCGTGCTGGCGCACCAACTCGAACACCAGCACCGCCAAGCCGGCGGCAGGGCCACTGACCTGCAGCGGCGAACCCGCCAGGAAGCCCACCACGACGCCACCGATAATGCCGGTGATCAGGCCCTTGGCAGGCGGCATCCCCGAGGCGATGGCGATGCCCATGCACAAGGGCAGGGCGACCAGAAATACCACCACCGACGCCAACAACTCTCGCGGCAAGGCCGCTTTCAACTGTGTCATGTTCACCGTGTTTCTCCATTTATCTGTTGCACGGCCATTCCTCTGGCCGTGAGCACGTTGGCCCCTGAAAAACGCGCAGGCGCGGGCCGCCAGCGAGCATGCCGGCAAGGCAATCAGGGAATTCAAGGCAGCCGAAGGCCGTGCCACACCCCTACAGGGTGCAGCCGGCTATCAAGGTTCTAGCGGTGGAAGGGTCGCTTAGTAGCGGCCTCTCGGGGTAGCGCAGGGGATCGGCTCGCCCGCAGCCAGGGGCAGGAAGCTGTCGCTGGCAGCGTCATAGGCTTCGATCTTGCTGGTCTCGATGTCGTAGACCCAACCGTGGATATACAGCTCACCCGCCGCCAGGCGCGAGGCGACCGAGGGGTGAGTGCGCAGGTGATGCAGCTGGGCGATGACGTTTTCTTTGGTCAGCACCTGCATGGTCTCGTGCTCGCTGCCGCAGGAGCAGTTGTTCTCGACCACGGTGCGTGCCACTTCGGCATGGCGCAGCCAAGCGGAAACCGTCGGCATCTTGGTCAGCGATTGCGGGTTGAGTACCGCACGCATCGCGCCGCAGTCCGAGTGGCCGCAGACGATGATGTGGTGTACACCCAGTGCCAGTACCGCGTATTCGATGGCGCTGGAGACGCCGCCGTTCATCTGGCCATACGGGGGCACCACGTTGCCGACGTTACGGGTCACGAACAGGTCGCCTGGCGAGCTTTGGGTAATCAGCTCGGGGACGATGCGCGAGTCGGCACAGGTGATGAACATGGCGCGTGGCGTTTGCGCGGTGGCGAGCTTCTTGAACAGCTGTTGCTGCTCGGGGAAGACGTCATGGTGAAAGCGCAGAAAGCCGTCGACGATGTGCTTCAGGGCGGCATCGGCGCTCTCGGCGGGTACATCCGGAACGACCTTGGATGGGTCCTTGACGGGCATGATTCATCCTCTTGACGGTGTGAAGGTAAGTCCATTTTACCGGTGAAAGATTCAGGCTATGCAGGGATTTAGATGACGCGCACAGGCCACAGATCACAGTCTTCGTTGACTGATTGCCTACGCTAGCGGGGAAAACTTAACTGAAACTTAATTCGGAGGCTCTAGAACAGGCGTTCCAGATAGGTAAGGCGGGATTTGAATAATAGCAAAAAAACATCAATTGCCTAGTACCATTACTGTAATTATTCACTTGGATTAGTGGTACTAGGGTTACCTGTAGGCGCAGCCTTGTGCTGCGAAGAGGCCGGTAGCCGCACCAAACATCGATTGCAGGCTACCGGCCTCTTCGCAGCGCAAGGCTGCTCCTACAACGGCCCGATCGAGCTGCTGGATTACAACGGCGTTTTTCGCCACACCAGCCAAGGCTCGACCACCTCGTCCAATTGCGCTTGCGGCACGGCCCCGAAATAGCGGCCATCAAACGACAAGCGGCTGTAATCGGAGAGCATCAGCACCTCGTCACTGCCCAATCGGAAGTGCGCCAACGGTGGCTGCGGCATGGGGCGGCCACTCGGGTCTTGGTGCAACGGCTGGCTACGCACCTGCAACTGCCCGTTGACGCTAACCCCCTCGGCAGTGATCTGCACGTCGTCACCCGATACCGCGACCAGCCGCTTGAGCAGGTGCATGTATCCCCCAGGGCAGGTTCCTCCGGCCAGATAGCCGCGCGCGTGCGCTAGCTGAAACACAGCCTCCTGCGGCGGGCAAAACATCACCAGGTCGCCTTTTTCCGGTGCCTTGTCGACCACCCAGTAAATGCCCGGCGGAAAACTGCTGGTGACGTTAAGCCGCGCACCACCCCACAGCACCATCGGCACTGCGCAAAACGCCAGAATGGCCACGACAGCGGCCACGCTCAACGGCCGTTTCATGCCGGCAACTCGATGGTGCGGTCGCTTTCACGCGGTGCCGGCACCTTGGCGCGGGCCAGGAATACCGGGTCCTGGAAGTACAGCGGTTGCTTGCCATAAAACGCCGGGTAGCCTGCGCAATACACCACCATGTCGCCGGCTTCCTGGATATTGCCCTGGCCATCCTTGCGTGGGCCTGGCATGCGCAGGGCCTCGTCGGTGGTCAGCAGCGGCCGCTGCACTTCCTGAAGGGTGCGCGACACCTGGCCCAGCAATGCGCTGGAACGTCGCCCACTGGTGGTCACCTGCTCTTTGACGATGGTGGTCTGCCCGGTGAGTTTGGACAGGTGCTCCGCCGTTTCCACCCGGTTTGGCGGGTAGGCGTTCTGGATGTGGCAGTTGGAGGTGATGCTCTCGTTCTGCCCGTAGAACTCCTGCAACTGCGACAAATCTTGGATGATCAGGTAGCACTTGATGCCATAACCGGCCACGAAGGCCAGCGACTCCTGCATGATGTCGAGCTTGCCCAGGCTCGGGAACTCGTCGAGCATCATCAGCAGCCGGTGCTTGTAGTGCGCCTTGGGCCGGCCGTCCTCGAAGTCCATCTTGTCGGCCAGCAGGCGCACGATCATGTTCACCAGGATGCGCACCAAGGGGCGCAAGCGCGCCTTGTCGTTGGGCTGAGTGATGATGAACAGGCTGACCGGGTCGTCGTGGTTCATCAGGTCGCGGATCTTGAACTCCGAGCGGCTCACGTTGCGCGCCACGATCGGGTCACGGAACAGCGACAGGTACGATTTGGCGGTCGACAGCACCGAGCCGGCCTCTTCGGCAGGCCGGTCGAGCATGTCACGTGCAGCCGACCCCACCAGCGGGTGGTTTTCGCCATCGAGGTGGCCGTAGTGGGTCATTTCCGCCCACAGTTCGCTGATTGGCCGCGACGGGTCGGCGAGCATGGCGTCCAGCGCCGGCAGGCTGGCGACACCACCCTCGTCCTGCGAGCGGTAGCACAGGTGCAGGATGCAACCCACCAGCATCGCCTGGGAGGTCTTCTGCCAGTGGTCGTTGAGGCCCTTGCCGTCCGGGTCGACGATCAGCGTGGCCAGGTTCTGCACATCGCCCACTTCGAACTCGGTGCCCAGGCGGATTTCTTCCAGCGGGTTCCAGCCCACGCAGCCATTGGCGGTGGCCGGTTCGAAACGCAATACCCGGTTGCCCGCATGCTGCTGGCGCCAGCCAGCGGTGAGCGCCCAGAGTTCGCCCTTGAGGTCGGTGATCACCGCACTGTGCTTCCACGACAGCAACGTCGGGATCACCAGGCCAACGCCCTTGCCGCTGCGCGTCGGGGCGAAGGTGAGGATGTGCTCCGGGCCGTTGTGGCGCAGGTAATGCAGCTTGTTGCGCTTGTCCAGCCAGGCGCCTACGTACACACCATCGTCAGCCAACAGGCCGGCGCTCTCGATATCCTTGCGCTCGCCCCAACGCGCAGAGCCATGAAGGAACTGATTGGCCTTGGAGCTGTTGCTGCTGATCATGCGGATCACGACCATCGCCATCATGCCGACGCCGCTGACCAGAACCCCCAGGGACCCGGCGCGCAGCAAGGTGTCTTGGTACTGATCGGACCAGTTGGCGGCCCACACCAGAATCATCCATGGGGCGTAGACGCCATTCAGGTTCGCCCCCAACGCCGCATGGTTATTGAACAGGTAGGCGAAGTACTGGGTGGCAGTAGCCAGGCCGGCCAGCAGGCAGAAAATGGCCAGGATGGCCTGCCCCGTGTTGCCGCCACTGCGCTGGCCGCCGCGGATCTGCGGGCCCACAGCGTTGTTATGTTTCATGGGTTCGCTCCGTGAACGAAAGGATGGAATAGGGAAGGTGCTGGTTCATGGCGAGGTTGTGCGCGAACGCCCGATGTCCTGGGCCTGGGTACGCCGCTGCGCCTCAGAAAGCGTGCGCTCGGCCTGACGTTGCAAGCTCCATTGCTCGACCAGCTCTGGCTGCTCGGCGCGCAGTTGGCGCACCGCCAACTCCTCGATGCGTGGGGTGTACAGGCCCATGCCGTGGTGCAGCTCCTGCACTCGCTCCAGGCGGCCTTGCAACTGCTGCAGCCGTGCCTGGCAACGCTGGTTGCCCTGCTCCCAGGCGGCGCGGGTGGAAGGCAGGGCCAGCCAGCCCGGGCGCGAGGCCTGGTTCTGCTGCAATTGCGCCTGCTGGCGGTCCAGCATGGCCTCCAGGCGCTGCTCCAGGGCCTCGGCCTGCTCGGCCTTTTGCTCGACGCACTCGCCAAGGGCCTGGTTGTAGCGTGCTTGCACCGGGCTGGCGTCCAGCAGCGCGGTCTGCTCGGCGGCCAGCGCCTGAGCCTGCGCCTCCAATGCCTGCCCGGCATCGTCGAGCGGCGGCTTGGGCGGTTTAGGCTCGTTCATGGGCATCTGCTTCATATCAGGAAGAGGTATCCGGCCTTGGCCATCGGGATGCGAATCAGCCACAGCGCCAGCAGGTGCAGCGGATAATAGGCGTAGAACAGCCAGCGCCAGCGCGGCAGGTCAGGCCTGACCCAGCGGGCGGCCAGCAGCACCGGCAACGCGGCCAGCGCCCAGGCATTGCCGTTGATCGGCGTTAACGCTGCAAGCGCAAGCACGGCCCCCACGGCCGCCAGCAGGTTCGAGCGCCGCACGTACCAACCCACACACAGCCCCAGCAGCACGGCCGGCCACCAGAATTCGACCCAGGCACCGCCCACGACCACCACCAGTAACGCCAGCCCCCAGAACAGCGGCCGCCCTTGCGCGGCACGGTCGCAGGCTTCGGTCGCCAGGGTAATCACCAGCAAGGTGAAGAGGATGTTCAGCGGATAGCCGCCGTACAGCAGCCCCCCAAGGGCAATGAACGGCGGCGTCGCCAACACCCCGAACAGAAACAGGCGCAGCGCAGTGCGCCGGTAAGCACCGTTTTCCATTGTTCCCGGCCGCGCCAGGTTGTACGCCAGCACGACCACGAACAGCGGCATCGCCAAGCGCCCTGCCTCGAACAGGTAAGGCAGGGTCTCGTTGAACAGGTACTTGTTCACGTGGTCGCCGGTCATCAGCAACAGCGCCAGCCACTTCAGCGCTTCCACCGTACCGTCGGCGAGTTGCAGGCGCGGCATCGAAATCACCGACGCATGGCCTGGGAAAGCCCGGTATCGAGCTCCAGCTTCGGCGCCACATCACGGGCCAGGTCGCCGATGCCTTTCTCGTGGACAATTGCCGTGCTCTTGCCTACCTGGAAGTTGCGGCTCGGGTCGACGTCACGGCGGTCATGAATGACGAACTGGTCGGTCTGGCCGACCTTCTGCAGGATGTGGTGCTCGTCCATGTCGACGACCATCCCGCTGACCGCCTTGCGCCCGCTCTCTGAAGCTTCGCCGATACTGGCCGAGGGGTTGAGGTCGCGCGCTTTGTCTTCCATGGCCTTGAACGAGTCGCTGCGCTGCTGGGCCTGCGGGTCTTGCTGCTGGCCCTGTTTGGCGCCGTCTGGGACTGGCACCGCTTGCAGGTTCAGGCTCTCGATATAACCAGCGCTGGGCCGTGAAGCCGTAAGCTCGCCAGACAGCGTAGCCACTTGCTGCTGTGAAGTGGCGGCCCTTTCCGACATGAGCTCGGCATACAGCCCTTTGCCCTCTTCTATCGCCTGCTCGCGCGAGTCAATGCCCAGGAAGCGTGCCGAAGCGGACAAGGCATCTTGCCCCAGCGATTTAAGGCGATCACCGATCCCCTCAACGGCTCGGGAAACGCTGTTGCGGCTAAGCCGATCATCGTTCTCGAAGACTACCCCGCGGCCATTGGTCTCGTGATCGAAGGGGCGAGCCTGGCGGTCAAAGACGTTGATCATGCCGCGTTCCATCGGGAAGGGCATATTGTCCACTGTCTGGAACGAGCCATCCGCGTTGCGGCTGAACGCGTTCTCACCTTTCAACAGGCGCGAGTCGATGAGCGCTTGCTCAACTTTCTCCGGGCTTTTGATCAACGTGTTGTACTGCTCGATGCGCTGAACATCCTCCTGCAGCATCGGCTTCATTTCTATACCGGCCGACTGCAGGCGATCGTGCATCACCGCCAATGGCCCGGCTGCCAGCACATCGTCCTTGTAACCACCGCCGACCTGCGAATGCGCGCCGGCAAACTTCAACTCCTCGATGCGCGAGTTGTCGTCGTTACGCAGGGCACTGGTCAGGGGGAACGTGTCGCGGTACTCGTTCATCGCCACCAGGTGGGTGGTCGAATCGATGTTCTTGCTGATCTCCAGGTTCTTGCCCAGATGGGTATCGGTATTCGACAAACCGTCAGTGGCGACCGTGTCGAAGATACCCAGCTTGTTGACGTGCGCCTGGCCTGGGGGAATCAAGTATTCCCCGGTCGCTTTGCCCTGGTCATCGAGTTTGGGGACGCCACGTTCGATGAACTCGTTGGCCAAGGCGCGGGACTGCGATGCACCGCGGCTGAAGCCGACAATGTTGACGTCGATCTGCTGGTCCGGGTACTTGTTGTGAAAGGCCACGATGGAGTCGTAGGCCTGGTCGATACGCTCCTGGGCACCGCGGCCGGTTGCGCCTTCGAGCAGCGAACGCCCGCTGGTACTGGATTGGCTGCCAACACCATCGAAGTAGACCTTCTCCGATTGGCCGGAGCGCTCCTTGGCGTCGTACTGCTGCGGTTCATGCCCCGAGTTGCGCGCCAGGTTGGTACCTTTGGCGGTGTCCAGGTCATAAAGGCGGGCAACGTTGGTCTGCGTGCCTTCAGGTGTATTCAGATCTTTGTTGTTACCGGTGCCGTCGAAGTACACCGTAAAACGCATTGCATCACTCATTTCATATCCCTATGGATCATCCCGCCGCCAGGACAGGACGAACGCTCCAAGACATTCTCGAACCCGTATCAGGCACCCGGTTTGTTTAGGGTCACGATCAGATCGTGGACACCATCACCGGCGCTTCGGGTGTAGCGTTCGAAGAATGCTTCGCCCAAGTTCAAGAGTGGGGACCCTCGCAGCGACTGCCCTGCAGCACGGATCGCCAAAGCACCAAAGCTTTCGCCCATGGCGGCAACACTCTTGGTGCGGTCAGCGGGATTGTCGTAAGGCTTCTGGTACCAGGTCGAAATCTGATACTCGACGTTCTGCGCCTCCAGTGCCTCATTGAGGTGTTTGGCCAGGGCGAACAGCGATTCCTTGATCAGGGTGGGGTCTATTTCCTCAGCTTTCATCACCGCTTCTACGGGTAGGGCAGCAGCGCCAATCAAGTCCTCATGGGTATAACCCTTCATCGGCGGAAACACGCCTTCGGGGAGTTTCATGCCCGGGGTGTAGGGCTGGTACTGGCCTTGATTGTCTTGCATGGAAAGCTCCTTGGCTTGAAGTTCAGAAGAGGTGGCAGGCAGGAGCATGCAGGCTCCCAGCACGAGGGGTACGAGCGCGCCAAGGCGCAGCCGCGGCCAGAGGCGGCAGGGGCGGCGCGATGCCTTGTCGGTAACGGGGGTGCCCATACCGAGAGTGGGTAGGTTCAATCTTTCTCTCCTTGCATCCGCCTCGCGGCGGGTCCCTGTATCGTTTCGAGATGCGGCTACTGTGACCAGCGAATCCATCATTTGCTCCCCATCACCAGCCCCCGGGGCACATAGGCTGACGTGCCCACGGGTTGCGGCAAGACCGGCTGCTGCACGACAGCCGCCTTCACCGCCTGCGCGGTGTCGACCACTGCCACGGACGCCTCGGCCGGCGTGCCGGAGAATACCGCGCTCTGCGCCACCTGCTGTGTGGCAAAACGGGCATCCAGCCAATCGGCCCAGTAGACAGCGCGGCGCATGATCTGTTGGCGGTAACGGGCATTGATGGCGGGGGTGCGCGAGTGGTAATTCGCCACCCGCGTCCACAAGTCGCCGCGGTCATTGCGCACGTGGCCACGGATGCGCCAGGCGGCCAGCTCGTAGGAGTAGCAGCCGCCTTGCTCGACATCCTCAGGGGTGATGCCGTAGCGCGAGAGCTCGCGCAGGTAGGCGGTGTTGAACTGCATGGGGCCCACGTCGTAGGTGCCATTGTGGTTGCGCACCCACTGGCCTGGCTTGCCACCTTCCTGGCCGGACACGGCCAGGACGATGTTCACCGGCAGCTCGTATTTGACCGCCGCCATGATCGAGCAGGCGATGGGTTCGCTCAGGGCCGGGGGCGGAACGTCAGCGACAAATGGCATCGTGGCGCGCCTCAGATGACCTTGCCGAACTTGTTGTTGATCGACTTGGTTTTTTGCGGGTCGGCGGCCTCGCATTTGTCGAGGAAGGACTGGCGAGCGTCCGAGGTCTGGCTCAGCTTGATCTTGCCCTTCTTCTTTTTGACGATGCTGAAGTAGTCGCCGACCGGGCCACTGCAGTTATCCACGACACCCGCCCCCTTGAGCTTGCCCCACATGCACAGGACGGTGGCGCAGGGGTCTTTGGCCTGGGCGGGCAGGGCGACGGCGAAACTGACGGCCAGCACGGCGGCTGGGAGAACCTTTGCAATTTTCATGAGCACTCCTTGTTCAAGTCCTGTCCTGTTTGCTTTCGCTGAAGCTCTTCACTTCGGCATCGGGTTCGAAGTCACGGCTGGCCGATCGAGTGTCCAGGTTCGAACGACTGCTGGAACCCGGATCGGAGATTTCCTTGGCAATACGCCCGGCGAGCGACTTGTCGATATGGGACTGCGCAACCCGCCCCACGCCAGAGGCCAGGTTGGCGCCCATTTGCAGGGCTACGCGGCCTGCTGATGCCATCTTGCTGGAGGCTGCGTTGCTGCCCCCCTCTGCAGCGCCACCCTTGCCACCGGTGGCACCCGTGCCACCCTGTGAACCCGAACTGCCCTCGGCAGATCCGCCGCCGCCGGCTGATGCCGCCTCTGCAGCGCCAGAGCCGGAGCCCCCTGCTGAAGATGACTCTGATGCCCCACCCGCGCCAGATGCGCCGGATGCACCGGATGCACCGGATGCGCCCTCGGACGAACCGCCACCGGAAGATGCGCCGGATGATTCAGCACCTGACGATGATTCAGAGGATCCACCCCGGGAGGACGATTCGCCTCCCGCAGATGAGGCCGCCTGGGCAAGGCCTGATGAGGCGGAAGCTGTCGATGAGGCCAAGCCCATTACCGAGCCCAGAGGGCTGGCACCGCCGCTGGAGCTGCTGCCGCCAGCGCTCCCGCCACTTGGGCTACTGGGTGACCCCAGCATCCCCGTCATACGCGACGCGATATCCCCACCGGCGGAGGCCGTCGACTGCGCACCCTTGAAAGCGGAATGCAAGGCCTGCGCGGCGCCCATCAGGTTCGCCCCACCTGTCATCATCGCCGAAGCGCTCTTGCCCATCATCGACGCAGCAGTGGTTGCTGCCCCCAATGCCGCGCCGGCACCAAAGTTGCCGACACCGGTAGACGCACTGCCGGCTCCACCCACCAGGGCTGCGATCATCGGCGGGATCTTGTTCACCAGTATCAACAACAGTACCGAGGTCACCATCATGACCGCGAGTTCCTGCACAGCGACTTTGTCACTGATACGGGCCGCAAAGGTCTGGATAAAGCTCTTGCCAATCGCAACCAACAGCACCATGGCAAACAGTTGCGCACCGAGCCCCAGTACCGCGCGGAAGTAGTTCAGCGCCATGTCGGACGTCCAGCGTGAACCGCCAAACCCCAGGAAGAACACCCCCGCGTACAGCAGGAACCAGCTCGATGCCAACAGCACCAGCAGGTTAATAGCCACAATGGCCAGCACCAGCAAAATACCAATGGCCATGAACTCCATCGTCAGCTGGCGGCCCATTTGGTGCCAGCTCAGCTTGCTGGTTGCCTTGACGGTTTTGTCATACAGCTCGAACCCAAGGTCGACGATCGACGACGGCTTCAACTCGGTATTACCGAGGTGCCCTGCGGTGGCGCCGAGTTGGCTCATCGACTTAACGATGCTGTCGGCGATTTTCAACCCGCCCATGGCGTTTTGCAGCAACCACCAATACAACCCGAACACCACCATGAAACGGATAAGTTCGGAAAAGAACTCACCGATGTCGGCCTTGCGCATCAGCAACATGCCGAACGTCCAGACCATGGAGATGGACGCCAGGGCAAAGAACAGCCGCGATGCAGCGCTCTGGATCGCAGGCAGCCAGGTTTGGGTCGCGTCGTCGAACCTCTTAAGCACCTCATCCATGACGCCTGAGCTGCCTAACTGCCCTGTCGCCGCATGGGCAAGCGTCGGAGTTGCGAGGCAAACAGCAACCAGCAGTACACTCAGGAGCAATTCCCGACGCGTGCCAATCATGTGCGTAATCCCACCTTAGTATTTGCTTTCCGGGCTTTTCTCAAACTTCCACTCGGTCATTTCCTGCGCCGCGTTGAAGCTTCTGCACCCGTCGATGAATTCGTTTCGATTGGCCTCTTTAGAGAGGCTCGACAGGTTCTTTTCATAGGTGCCTTTGGCGCAGTTTTCGGCCGTTGGCTCAGGGACTTTTTCCTCGGAACAACCGGCCAGGTTGAACAGCACGCCCACGGCGATGGCGAGTTGCAGAATGTTGCTCTTCATGGTGCTTTCCTCAGTATTTGCCTTCAGGGCTTTTTTCGTATTCCCACGTCGTGACGCGTCTTGCCTGGGCCTCACCGCGGGCCTTTTCATCCAACTCAGCCGCCGCGCGGTTGGCAGTCGCAGACTGCTCAGCCAGCATCAGGCTGCGCAACTGCAGTAGTTGGTTGGTCTGTTGACTGGCCAACTGGTTGGCATATTGAATCGCCTTGACCTGGCCATCTGCCGTGCTGGCCGCTTGCTGAAGGCGCTCCAGCTGCCTGGAATCGGCCTGCAAGTTCTCTTGTTGCTGCTTGATGCTTTTGAACAATGCGTCGTTAGCCGTTTTTTGCGATTCGGAGGCCATTGCTTCATGCTCGGCGAGCTCCGCCTGGTCCTCCTCGGTGCAGGTGCCGAGGCCGAAGCAGGGTGAGCTTTTGTAGTAACTGGTGTCGCGGTACTTGCTCAGGTACGAATCAAGGCTCCCCGCCTGAGTCGTGTAGTAATTGATCATGCTCTGGGCTTCCATCAACTTGTTGATGGTCGAATTGGCCTGGTCCCAGATATAGGCAGCCGGTGCGGCCGTGTTCTTCAACATATTCTCGTACTGGTCGAGCTGCTTCTTGTACTGCAACGCCTGGGTCGTGTACTGCTCGATCTGTGTTTTGTATTCTTGGATCTGCTTGGCCGTCTGGGCAATGTTCTCGGCTACCCCCAGCTGGCTGATGCCCGCGTGTATCCCGTCCACAACAGGGATACCGGCATGCGCCTGCAGGGTGAACCCCAGACCGGCCAGCAGCGCAATGGTGGGTTTCAACAAGGCCGTGTGCTTCATGTTGCTCTCCTTGGCAAATGGTTCAGTAATCGAAGGACTGGTAAGGCTTCGAGAACGTCAGGTCCTTGGTCACCATCACGTTGAAGCGATAGCCCGGACGGATTTCGAGGGTTGGCGCGATGTTCAGGTTCTTCGAAATCATCTGCGCGGTCACCTCGCCCAACTGCTGGCCGAGCGCCTCGCTCATGGCGCTGCTGGCGGTCTCACGGTCACTGCTGTCACTGCTGGCACGGTCCTGGCTGAGGCTAATGCCGGCGACGATGCCGGACATCAACAAGGCCGAGCCGAAGATCCGCACATAGTGGTTGTTGACCTGATCGTTGAAGCCGGAATAGCCGGCGCTGTCGCTACCCGGCATCGAACCGATGTCCATCGCCTTGCCATCCGGGAAGATGATGCGCTGCCAGGCGACCAGTACCCGCGACTGGCCATAGGCCACGCTGCTGGAGTAGGAACCGACCAGGCGCGAGCCCTGTGGCAACAGCAAGTGCTTGCCGGTAGCGGTGTCGTACACAGCCTGCGCGACCTGAGCGATGATCTGCCCAGGCAACTCGGAGTTGATACCGGCGATCATCGTGGCAGGGATCACGTAGCCCGCGCGCAGCTCGTAAGGGCTACGGGGTGATTCCATGGTCACGTCCATCTTCCAGCGGTCGCTGTTCTCCGTGGTGCCGAACTGGTTGTAGTCCTTGCCAGCGTTGCTGGCGGCTTGCACCAAGAACGGCGAATCGCCCTGCGCACCGCCGCCACCGCCCCCGCCCCCGCCTGAGCTGATCGCCTTCAACTCGGCCATGCGCGCCTTGTAGGCTGCGGTCGGGTCACTGCGCGAGGCCTCTTGCATACGCTGGCGTGCGGCAGCGATGCGGGCCAAGGCGTCCTGCTGGCTGGACGGGGCGCCGGCAGCGCCGAGGCTTGAGCCAGCGCTGCGCGGGGCCTCTACCCGGACGGTACTCTGCGCCCGGACGGCCTCCTGGAACTGCTGCATCTTCATTTGGCGGATGCGTTCCAGTTCTTCACCGTTGACGCTCGGCGGCATCTCGCGCGGCGGCATAGGCGGGGCATCGAGGTTGCTCGGGCGTACCACCTGCAAGCTGGCGGGCTGCGGTGCGGGCGTGTCGTCCAGAGTCGGCATGGCCGGCGGCTCAACTTTGCTGGGGATGATCCCATCTTGGTCCATGCCATTGATCTGCTGGGCAAACATGCTGCTGTTGCCGGCTTTTTCCGCTTTCTTTTCCTCAGGCTTGTCCTGCTCTTCGGCACGATCGGCCGCCACCAGCAGCATGATCAGCAGAAACACCATGGCGGCGGCGCCAATCAGATAAATCGGCCAGTTGTTGACCCGACGCACACCGCTGTTGCGATGCAGTTTGCCGGGCGATGCGTCCGGCGACATGACATCGTTCTTGCTACTCATCACACGTCACTCCTTGCGTACCCAGGCCCCGGCGGCCAGCACCTGGCCGTTCTGCACCGCGTAAACACGGCTCAAGGACTCACGCCCGACCAGCAGGGTGACCCGATAGAGGTCGCTGTCCTTGGGCGCATCGACGATGTAGTTGACCTGCAGCGGCGCAGCCGCACGCGCCGTTGCGGGTACCGGCTGAGCCTTAGGGTCAAATTCCTGTACCGAGAAACCGGAGGCGCGCAATGCGCTGACCAGGGATACGCCGTAGCCGTCAGTGGTTTCCTGGGCGATACGCAAGCGCGTGCTGGCCGGCGCGTGCACGACTGCCAGTTGGCGCGCGGTGGCGCTCGCCAGCTGCTGATTGATCGCCGGCGTGGTTCGGTCGGCGAAGTTGCCGTAGGGCCCGTGAGCACAACCCGCCAGCCACAGGCAAACGAAGGGTGCGATCCATGCGCGCATCGTTATTTACCCCTCTGGATGGTGACGCGGTCCTGCGACTTGCCGACGCCAGCAATCAGGATGGCCTTGTCGAATACGGTGTCGACGATGTAGCGGTCGCCCTGAACCCGGTAGTTGACCATCACGGTCTCATCATCCTTGAACCAGCCACCGTCCTTGCGCACGACCACCAGGGCCGGCGCTTCGGTCTGGCCCATGGTGCGTGGCATCTGGATGATGGTCTTGCTGCCGTCGTTGTACACACGCACCGGCTTCCAGGAGGTTTCACCGCTGACGCTGTAGTCGAAGTTCAGGTTGCCCAGGTATTCGCCGGTTTCCGGGATGGTCGCCTTACGGCGCTCGGTGGTTTCGCGGTTCTTGATCAGGTTCCACTTCGCCAGCGCTTCTTCCGGGTAGGTGAAGGCGACTTGCGGCATGTACTCGGTACGGTGCGAACGCAGCTTGAAGTGGTAGGTGCGGCGGTTGGTGGTGACCACCAACGAGGTCTCCAGGCCCACATCCATCGGTTTGATGATCAGGTGCTGGACTTCGCTCTCGCCCACGCCGGTAATCGCCGGCTCGACTGTCCAGCGCGCGGTGTCGCCGAGGTTGATCGAGTTGACCTGCTCACCCGCCTGCAAGGCGATGTCGCAGACCTGCAGCACGGCGCAGACGATGCTCGGCTGCTGGGCGCCGAAAATGAAACGTGCGGTGCCGTCACCGCCATCCACTGGCTTGATGCCGGTGGCACTGGCCTGCTGCCAGCGCTGGGAAATCGCCAGTGCGGCCTTCTCCTGCGCGGTCAGGGTCGGGTTGGCATCGGAAAAGTACAGATCGGCGGCGCTGGTGCCCGGCGCAGCCTGCGCGAACGCGGGCAAAGCCGCCGCGAGCATGGCGCAAAGGTAACGGTTCATGGTCGATCCTTCAGAGTTGCTTGGACCAAGAGAAGTCACGGACGTAGGTCCCGATCGGGTTCATCCGTACTTGCTCCTCGCTGGTCTGGGTAGTGGGTTCGGCGGTGTAGGTGGTGACCAGGGCGCGCCAGGTGGCCTTGCCCTTGAGCATGCCCTGGCGGTCACGGGTGACTTCTTCCCAATCCACCTGCCAGGTCTCCGGGGTCTGCTGCATGACCGAACGGATATCGACACTGACGGTTTCTTCGGCGGCACGTACGAACGGGCTGGCCTCCTTGCTGCCGTTGAGCCACTCGTTCATCTTCTGGGTCGCCGGGTCATTCGGCCCAAGCAGGGCGTATAGCCGGAAAATGGACTTGCGCAGCAGTGCAACGTCGGGGGTGACCGTGCGCGCATCGGCGATAAAGGACGCTATCTGCGACTTGATGACCCGCAGGTCGACCGGTACCGCGACCTGCGCAGGCGCTACAGCCATTGGCTGGCCGAGCTTGTCGACCTCCACCACATAGGGCACGAACTTCGACTGGCTGCCGATGTGAATGATGCCGCCGACACCGGCGAGGGCGACCATCATCGAGAGGATACCCACCACCTGCCAGGACTGGCGGGAGGTCACCAAGCTACCAACATGGTCATTCCAGGTGCGGCGGGCCGTCAGGTACGGGTTGTCGAGGACGGCGCCCTGGGGCGTCTCTGCTTTGGCGGTAGCATTGGCGGGACGCTTGAAAATGAGTCCCTTGATGCTGTCTGCGAGGTTCATGCGGCGACTCCATAATCATTCAGTCTCAGGCCCCTGGCAGCCAGCCATTCCGCCACCCAGGCATTGCCATATTTGGCTTCCAGGCGCTTGATGGCAGCCACGGACTCTTTGTCGGAAGAGCCGACGAAAGCCAGGGCCAGTGGGCCCAGCGCCAGGTCGTAAAGGCGTCGGCCGTTTTCCGACACGTAGTAGTACTGGCGCTTGGGAATAGCGGTGGCCAAAATCTCGATCTGCCGGGCGTTGAGGCCCATGCGGCGATAAAGGGCAGCGGTGTCCTCGTCGCGGGCATAGACATTGGGCAGGAAGATCTTGGTAGCGGTGGACTCGACGATGACGTCGAGAATCCCCGAGTTCGCCGCGTCCGACAGGCTCTGGGTGGCCATCAGCACCAGGCAGTTGGCCTTACGCAGTACCTTGAGCCACTCACGGATCTTCTCGCGGAAGACCGGGTGGCCGAGCATCAGCCAGGCTTCGTCGAGGATGATCACCGCCGGCTGGCCTTTGAGCGCGCATTCGATGCGGCGGAACAGATACAGCAGTACCGGCAGGGCGTACTTGTCGCCCAGGTTCATCAGCTCTTCGATCTCGAACACGGTGAAGTCGGAGAGCGACAGGCCATCTTCCTCGGCATCGAGCAAGTGCCCCATGGTGCCGTCGACCGTGTACTGGCGCAGGGTCTCGCGCACGGCTTCGTCCTGCACGATGATGCAGAACTCAGACAGGGTGCGGGAGCCGTCGCGGAACATGGTCATTACCGCGTGGCCGATTTCGTTGCGCTGCGCGGCAGTGGTTTCAAGGCCATTGAGCGCCAGCACGGTATCCAGCCACTCCATCGCCCAGGCGCGATCACCTTTGGTTTCGAGGAACTGCAACGGGCAGAAGGCCAACTGTTCGTCGTCTGCCGCCACGGTGAAGTGGCGCCCGGAGCGGCCATTGCTTTCGGCGCGAATACCGGCCGCCAGCGGGTACATCGACATGCCCTTGTCGAAGGCGAAGATCGACATGCCCCGATAGCGGCGCAGTTGTGCGGCGATCAGCGCCAGGTGGGTCGACTTGCCCGCACCGGTCGGGCCGAACATGAAGGTATGCCCCAGATCGCGTACATGCAGATTCAGGCGGAATGGCGTGGCACCGCTGGTCACGCAATGCATCAAGGCTGGCGACAGCGGCGGGTAGAGCGGGCAGGGCGCATCGGCGCTGCCGGTCCAGATGCTGCTGGTGGGCAGCAGGTCGGCCAGGTTCAAGGTGTTGATCAGCGGGCGACGCACGTTCTCTACGCCGTGGCCCGGCAGGCTGCCCAGGTAGGCGTCGAGGGTGTTGATGGTCTCGATGCGGGCGGCGAAGCCCAGGCGCTCGATGGCCTTCTCGACACTACGTGCGGACTCTTCGACACGCACACGGTCTTCGCCCATCAGTACCACCACGCTGGTGTAGTAACCCTGCGCAACCAGGCCGCTGTTGACCTCGGCGATGGCATCGGCCGCGTCCTGCACCATGGCCAGGGCATCCTGGTCGATGTTGCTGTTGTTGGTGTTGAATACCTGGTCGAAGAAGCCACGGACTTTCTGCTTCCACTTCTTGCGGTACTTTTCCAGGTGCTGCACCGCTTCATGGGTATCCATGAAAATAAAGCGGCTGGACCACCGGTACTCGCAGGGCAACTCGGCCAGCGCCGAGAGAATGCCGGGTGCCGACTCCAGCGGGAACCCTTCGATGGCCACCACCTGAATGAAGTTGCGGCCGATCTTCGGCACCACGCCGCCCCAGAGCTCCTTGCCACCGATGACAGCATCCAGATACATCGGGTTGCTCGGCAGCAAGACGGGCTGGCTCACGCCGGTGACACAGAACTGCACCCAGCTGAGCAAATCGTCATGGGTGATGTGCGCGCCTTCCTCGGTGATTTGACGGTTACCCTTCAGGCGGGTCAGCTTGAGCACTGCGGCCAGGCTGCCCTCGACGCTCAAGCAGTCGCGCTTGAATTGCTCGATCAAGTTGCGCGTGCGCAGCTTGGCGTCCGGTGGCGCGGTGTCGTCGTCGAACATCAGTTCGACGAACTTCTGCTGGGCCAGCATCGGCGGGAAATAGGTGAGGCTCAGCACGAAGTAGCCTTCGTACATGGTCCCCAACGACTCGAAGTAGGCGCGGCGCTCTTCGTCCATGGCTTCGGTCAGGCTGTCAGCGAAGTGTGAGACGCCTTGGGCGGAGTAGTTTGCCGCCGGGCGGCGAACCGCATCCACGTGGATCATCCAACCGTTGCCCAAGCCAGCCAAGGCCTGGTTGATCCGCAGCGAAACCAGTTCACGCTGGGCGTCGGTGCTGCTGGCGTTGTCGTCACCCCGGTAAAGCCAGGCGGCCATAAAGGCGCCGTTCTTGCCCACGATCACCCCGTCGTCGACCATCGCCGCGTGGTTCAGCAGGTCGGACAACCCGGCCTCTGTCGAACGGTGCTTCTTCAGCTTGAGCTCCGCATCCACCTGCAGCAGACGCTGGATCAGCAGCAGCACCAGCAGAGCACCGAGGGCTGCGATGGCGTACGCAATACCTTCGATCATTTGTATTGACTTCCCTGACTTGGAGGATTGTCCCTGAACGGTGTGCTACGCGCCGGGTAGTAAGGCTTGTAGCGGCGGTGACGAAGGTAGACGTGGCGCATTTTCGAGTCGGACTTGGCCATTACGCGGAAGACGAACAGCGAGCCGAACCAGAGCACCAGGCCCACCACGGTTGCCCGTACTTCCTGGGCGCTGAAAATCAGCGCGAAGGCGAGCAACCCGGAGAACATCACCAGCTCGCGATCCCCGCCCATGAACAGGTTGTCCCGGTTGCCGGCCCGCCGGATGGGAATCGTGCGCAGTGCCATACTTCAGACCTGACCCTGTACCAGGCTGTGCTGAGGCAGCAGCTGTGCCAGCTCGGCGCTGGAGGTGAAGAAGCTCTGCATGATGTTGTTGGCACCCACGATCAGCGCCATTACCAGCACGAGGAAGATCAGGCTACGGAAGAAACCGTTGAGGTCGCCGCCGAAGATCAGCACGCCACCGGCTACCACGATGCCAATGATCGACAGGGCAAACGCTACCGGGCCGGTCACCGATTTACGCAGGTTTTCCAGCCAGCTTTCATAGGGCAAGCCGCCGCCGGTGCCAGCCGCAAAGGCATTCTCCGGCGCAACCATCACCGCCAGCAGCAGGAAGCTGAAAGCCAGGTAGCCAAACGTTTGGGCATTGAAACGGAACAGCGAAGTGTTGGCGTGCATGTGCAGTGTTTTCCTTAAAGATTGCGCATGGTGTAGCGGCCGTTGTCGTACCCGGAAACCTCGAGGATTTCCTGAATGCGGCGGCCTTCTGGGGTTCTGGCGATGGAGATGACGACGTGAACCGCTTCGCCAATTAGCGGTTCGATTTCGGCCGGGGCCGATTTATTGCGGGAAACCAGGGATTTGAGGCGGGTCAGCCCCTCGCTGGCGCTGTTGGCGTGCAACGTCGCCGCGCCGCCAGGGTGGCCGGTGTTCCAGGCATCGATCAGGTCGAGCGCTTCTTCACCGCGCACCTCGCCCACCAGGATGCGATCTGGGCGCATGCGCAGGGAGGTCTTGAGCAAGTGGGTCATGCTCACATCGACGGTGGTGTGGTACTGCACGAAGTTCTTGGCCGCGCACTGGATCTCGCCGGTGTCTTCGATGATGAAGACCCGCTCGCTAGGGAACTCCACGACCATTTCGTTGATGACGGCGTTGACCAGGGTGGTCTTGCCGGTACCGGTACCGCCGATGACCAGGATGTTGCGGTGATCGCGGATGGCGCGCTTGATGGCGTCGCACTGGATCGGGGTCATGATCCCCGATTCGACATATTGGTCCAGGGTGTAGATGGCCACCGCTTTCTTACGGATGGCAAAGGTGGCCGCACGCACCACGGGCGGCAGTTGGCCGGCGAAGCGCGAACCGTCCAGCGGCCACTCGCCCTCGAGCAACGGCTTGCTGCGGGTCACTTCCTTGCCGTGGAAGCCGGCCACAGTCTTGATGATGGACTCGGCCTGGGCCGGGCGCAGGTCGCCGATGTGCCTCATCGGCTTGCCCAACTGCTCCAGCCAGAGTTTGCCGTCGCCATTGCACATCAGCTCAACGGTCTGCGGATCGTTGAGTGCATCGATGATGAGGGGGCCGGCGTCGCGCTCCAGTTTCTTTTTGGCGCGCTCTTTCAGGCTGGCAGTTTCTGCGATTTCCACACTTGATCGTCCATGAAAATAGATACCACCCCAAGGTCTTGGGGAGGGCACTCCAAATGTTTTCTCGTGCAGTTCTTTGAACTAATGGCGAAGCGGAATGTCACCGCCCGCGAACTAACCTGCAATTGCAGAATTTGTTCGTGTTATGCGAGCCACTTCACAAGGGCGCGCAGGTTACCCGGCAACAATTACTAACGAAAGAGTCGATCTCTTACAGCTTTGTAAGCTTTCTCTTACACGCTTGGGACTAACGTCCCATTGACTAGTCAGACAGGAATGGCTGCAGGCACCGTAAAATCTGGGCTTAACAGAACATCTATATTAATTTGATATTTAAGTGCCACTATCTTTGCCAGTATTAAATGGCTCGAAAAATTTGACAGAGTTCACACTTGCACGCGACGTATTCTTGCGTAAAACGCGGCCAGGGAAAGTTGATCCAGTATGAATATAGGCTCCGCAGGCACTTCAACTTCACCGGCTCCGCTGAAGTGTCGCTGAGTAGTGGCAATTAGATGCCACTTTGATATCTAGGGTGCCACTTCGGCGTTATTGGGGGGCAGTCAGAACAGTGCCAACTGGCCACCAGGCGGGCAGAACTTCGAGCAATCGAGCGCCTGTGCTTCGCGCCCCTCGAATGCCAGTTTGCGCAAGGCTTTGGCGAACCGCTGAGCCAGCAGCTCGGCGAAAATGCCTTCGCCGCGCATGCGTGCACCAAAGCGACTGTCATACAGTTCACCGCCGCGGCTCTGGCGAATCAGGCTCAACACATGAGCCGCACGCTGGGGGTAATGGTCCTGTAACCACTGCTCGAACAGCGGCGCCACTTCCAGCGGCAGGCGCAACATCATGTAGGCAGCGCTTTGCGCACCGGCCTCCTTGGCGGCCTCCAGCAAGCGCTCCAGTTCACTGTCGTTGATCATCGGTATCATCGGCGAACACAAGACCCCCACCGGCACACCCGCCTCGCGCAGCACCCGGATCGCCCGCAGCCTCGCCTTGGGCGATGCCGCACGGGGCTCAAGCACCCGCTTGAGGTCATCGTCCAGCGTCGTCAGGCTGATCATCACCCGCACCAGCCGCTGGCTGGCCATCTCGGACAACAGGTCGAGGTCACGCAGCACCAGCGACCCTTTGGTGACGATGGTCACCGGGTGGCGGAAGCGCAGCAGCACTTCAAGCAAGCGCCGGGTCAGCAGGTGGTCACGCTCGATGGGCTGGTAAGGGTCGGTGTTCGAACCCAGGTTAATCGGTGCGCAAACATAGCCCGGTTTGCTCAACTGCTGTTCGAGCACGTCGGCGGCATTGGTCTTGGCGATCAGCTTGGTCTCGAAATCCAGGCCTGGGGACAGGTCCCAATACGCGTGCGAGGGGCGGGCATAGCAGTAGATACAACCATGCTCGCAACCTCGATAGGGGTTGATGGACCGGTCGAAGGGCAGGTCGGGCGAGGTGTTGCGGCTGATGACGGTCTTGGCGGTTTCGACCCGCACCTCGGTGCCTTGGGTCAGCGGTACTTCCTGGTACCAGCCGTCATCCTCCGCAACCGAATGGTTCGGGGCAAAGCGGTTGTGTGGGTTATGCGCCGTGCCACGGCCTTTTTGCGGTGCTGGAGGAATCATCATCCACCCCTATACTGTATCCATATACAGTATAGATGGCATGCGGTTTATTCCAGCGCCTCTGGTCAGGTCAGGCCGTACCAACGTGCATAGGCGGCGTGGCTGGGCAGGCGCCCGAGGAAGGCTTCAATGCCATCACGCAGCGGCTGCGAGGCACCGGGTTCGAACAGGGTCTCTTGCAGCGCGCGCCCCGTTTCGCGGTCGAGCAAGCCATGTGCTTCGAAACGCGTGAAGAGGTCGAAGGCATGCACGTCTGCCCATAGGTAGGCGTAAAAGCCGGCATCGTCGCCTTTGACCCAACGATCGAAAGCATGCGCGGGGCGCTCGAAATCCTCCAACGGCCAATAGCCGCACAGCTCACGGGCTTCTGCGAGTCGTCTTGCGAGGGATGTGCCATCTCGCGGGGCGCTGTGCAGGTCGAGGTCAAACAGCGCCATGCTCAGGTCTAGGCCAATAGTCTCGATGCCTTTCTGCTTGAACTGCCTCAAAAACGCCTCGGCCTGGGCCCTGCTCAACTCACTGCCATCTGCCCGAGGCGCTGCGATACTCGTCAGGTAGGGCGCGTTCCACACCCAACGCTCAAACAACCGACCGATCAGCGCAATGCCATCGGTGCCCAGTGGCGTCACCATGGACATGAAGTGGGTGGGGGTACGGACCAGCAACTGGTACAGGGCGAGGCCGAACTCGTGGTACAGCTTGCGAAGCGAGAGGTGGTCCAACAGCGGCTCAGCGCCGGCCAGTGCTGCTGGGATATCGCTATAAACCACTACCACTGCTGGCTGAAAAATGCCCTCAGCATTGATCCGTCGAGTGCGCAGGGGGTCGGTAGCGACTGAAGCGCCGTACTTGCCCTCATGCTGCACAGCGTCCAGATAGAAATACCCTACCAGCGCATGGTCCTGCCACACTTCGAATGCTTGCACGCTGCCATGCCAGGTCGGCAACTGAGTCAACCGCAGGTCGAGCGCGAACAAATGCTGTGCCAGGTCACTCAATGCCGCGACTACCGCGCTCAAGGGGAAGTGCTGGCTAAAACCCTCGCTAGGTAACCTCGCTTGCGGCTTGCTGTTCAGGTAACTCACGTCCCACGGTCGAACAGCTCCCATGCCCTGCGCAGCAGCCTGCTGCTCCAGATGCGAACGCCATTGCAGCATCGCCGGGGCCACCGCCTCTGCCAGACACTGTAGAAAAACGCGAACCTGAATGACCGAGCCTGCGCTCTTTTCCAACAGGGTCAATTCTGAGTGATTAGCCAGGCCAAGCAGGCGCGCCCTTTCGTCCCGGAGTTCGACAAGCCGCAGCAGATGGGTAGCATTGTCCTGCGCAACGTCTTCGCTCACACCAATAGTATGGATTTCATGGTAAAGGTCTTTACGCAGCGAGCGATCATGCGCGTGTTGCAGCACCGCCTCGATGATGGCCTTGTCATGACCAATCATCCAGCCCTGCACGCCAGCTTTATCGGCACGTGCCGCCAACTGGTCGCGCAGTGTTTGAGGAAGGCCGTCCAGTTCGGCCTCGCTCGTGATCAACAACCCTGGCCACGTGATGTTATCCGCGAACGACCGGCACGCTGCCGCGATCTGCGCCTCCAACTCAACCAGGCGGGCCTTGTCGGTCGCGGCTAGTGCAGCGCCTGCGGTAACGAACATGTCAAGGTGCCAACGCAAGGTTGCGCGCTTTGAAGCATCCAGGCTTACCCCATCAACGCTGCTCGCCAGGCGTGCATACAACGGTTGCAACCTGCTGTCGCCAAATCGCTGAACGTTGCGTGCACTCACCTTGCCGTGACAGTCGAAAATCGCCTTGTCCCAGCCCTTCTTACCCATGAGCGGGTAAACGGCATAACACACAGCCCACAACTGGGCATCCAACTCGTCCACCGCCAGTACCAGGTCATCCCAGGTTGGCCGTGCTTGCTGATGCTCGATAATGCGCGCGATACCTTGTTCATGCGCCAGAATCACATGCTCGACAGCCTCGAGGATGTGCTCCCGTGTTATCGAGGGGTAGTCGACGGGGATGTTGCCGCCTTGTAGGAGTGGATTGTCCATGAATACTCGCCTTACTGACTGGGTTGAGTGGGCGAGTATTCATGGCGGTCGGGCCGGCAGTGGCCTAACTATTCACCACTCCATTAGCTGCGCAAGCCTGGTTGACGCGGTTATCTGACCAGCCCGTACCACCGCAGGTAGGCGTCATGGCTGGGCAGTCGCCCGAGGAAGGCTTCGATGCCATCACGCAGGGGCTGCGAGGCACCGGGTTCGAACAGGGTCTCTTGCAGCGCGCGCCCCGTTTCGCGGTCGAGCAAGCCATGTGCTTCGAAACGCGTGAAGAGGTCGAGGGCATGCACGTCTGCCCATAGGTAGGCGTAAAAGCCGGCATCGTAGCCAGTGACCAAGTGATCAAAGGCATGCGCGGGGTGCTCGAAATCCGCCAAAGGCCAGTAGCCGCAAAGGCCGCGGGCTTGCTGCAGGCGCTGCTCAAGCGTTCTGCCATCATGGGGCGCGCCGTGCAGGTCGAGGTCGAACAGCGCCAGGCTCAGGTCGCGGCCGATTTCCTCGATGCCTTCCTGCTTGAACTGGCTCAGGTATGCCTCAGCCTGGGCCTCGCTCAGCGCACTACCATCTTCACGCTGCGCTGCGATACCCGCCAGGTAACGCGCATCCCACACCCAGCGCTCCAGCAGCTTGCCGAACAGCTCCACGCCATCACTGCCCAGCTCGGTGACATTGGACATGACCTGGTTGGTGGTGCGCACCAGCAAGTGGTGCAGGACATGGCCGAACTCGTGGTACAGCTTGCGCAGCGACAGGTGATCAAGCAACGGCTCGGCGCCCGCCAGTGCGGCGGGGATATCGCTGTTCACCACCACCACTGCGGGCTGGTAGATGCCCTCGGCATTGATGCGGCGGTTACGCACATAGGTGGTGAACACGGCGTCGGGCTGTTTGCCGACGTGTTGCACCGCGTCCAGGTAAAGCAGGCCTATATAGGCGTGGTCTTGCCAGATCTCGAAACTTTGCACGCTGTCGTCCCAGGCACCCAGCTGCCTGGGCCGCAGGTCGAGCGCAAACAGTTGCCGGGCCAGGCCAGTCAAGGCCGTGACCACTGCACTCAACGGGAAGTAATCACGAAAGGCCTCATTGGCGCTGGCGTCGCCCGCTGTGGCCTGTAGATAGCTGATGTCCCAAGGCTGAACAAGCCCCAGGTTTTGCGCAGTCGCCTGCTGCTGAAGCTTCGTGCGCCACTGCCCCATTGCCGGCTTCACTGCCGCTGCCAGGCCCTGGAGAAAATCGCCAACCTCGCTGAGCGACCCGGCGCTCTTGCTGCGCAGGCTCAGTTCGACGTGGTTGGCAGCACCCAACAGGCGGGCTTTTTCGTCCAGGCATTCGGCCAGTTGCTGTAGAGGGGTGCCGTTATCCTGCGCCATATCGGCGCTGACGCCACGGGTATGAAACGCGCGGTAAAGCCGCTCTCGCAAGGGGCGGTGGGCCGCCTGGCGCAGCACGGCCTCGGTGAACGCGCTTTCGCAGGCGACCAGCCAGCCTTGCTCGCCGGCTTCCTCAGCGCGCACCGCCAGCTCCTCACGCAGCCTGGGTGGCAGGCCACGCAGTTCGTCTTCATCATCAACCAGCAGCCCTGGCCGGTCGAGGTTGCCTAAGAACGCTTGGCGCAAGCTGCCGATCTGCGTCTGTAACTCGACCAGGCGCGCCTTGTCGGCTTCGCCGAGCGCAACGCCACTGCTGGCGAACTTGTCCAGGTGCCAACTCAGGGTGGCGCGCTGCTGCGCAACCAGGTTCATGCCATGGGCACTGCTGGCCAAGCGTGCGTAGAGTGCCTGCAGGCTGCTATTGGTGAATTTTTGATCGAAGCGTGCGACCGCTCGGGCGTAGAAGTCCATAATCGCCTCGCCCCAGCTCGGCGCCTTACCCATCAGTGGCATGACGGCATAGAGCACCGCCAGCAATTGCGCATCCAGCTCATCGACTGCCAACACCAGGTCATCCCAGGTGGGCAGCGCCTGTTGCCGTTCGATGATGCGGGCGATGCCTTGTGCGTGCGCCTGCAGCACATGATCAAATGCCGCCTGCATGTTCTGCAGGGTGATCGCGGAATAATCGACGGGGGTCTTGCTGCCTTGCAGGAGGGGATTGTCCATGACGCATCGCCTTGCTCAGTGGGGGAGCGGGCGAGCATGCCTACCTGGCAGGGCGGTAGAGGCTTGATTATCTACCACCCGGCCAGGCAGGCCGGCCTTATTCGGCCGGTTTCTTCAGCTTCGGATTGGGGAAGAACTGCACGGTCTGCACCTTGGCCGGCGCCGGCTTGGGCGCCAGGTGGTTGACCCGCGTGCCGAGCTCCGAAGGCACCGACAGCCCTTGTTCATTCAGGGTATCGGTGAAGCCGCAGGCCACGCACTCGCGGTGCGGCACGCCATCTTCGTTCCACATCATCAGCTTGTCGGGCTCGCTGCACGCCGGGCAGACCGCCCCGGCGATAAAGCGCTTCTTGGTCTTGTTCACAACTACCTCACTCATGCCGCCGCGTCCTCGCTCAGCCCGCAGTGGCGCAGCAATGCATCGATGGAAGGCTCACGGCCACGGAAGTCGACGAACAGCACCATCGGCTCACGCGAACCACCCCGCGCCAAGATCGCCTCGCGGAAGGCACGGCCGGTCTCGGCATTCAGCACGCCTTCTTCCTCGAAGCGCGAGAACGCGTCGGCCGACAGCACCTCAGCCCACTTGTAGCTGTAGTAGCCCGCGGCATAACCGCCCGCGAAGATGTGCGCGAAGCTGTTGGGGAAACGGTTGTACGCCGGTGGGCGCATCACGGTCACCTCGTCGCGCACGCCTTCGAGCACGTCCAGCACGCTGCGGCCATCGCCATGGGTGGCGTGCAGCTCGAAGTCGAACAGCGAGAATTCCAGCTGGCGCACCATCATCATGCCCGACTGGAAATTCTTCGCCGCCAGCATCTTGTCCAGCAGGTCTTGGGGCAGGGCAGCGCCCGTTTCGTAATGGCCGGAGATCAGCGCCAGGCCTTCCGGCTCCCAGCACCAGTTCTCCATGAACTGGCTCGGCAACTCGACCGCGTCCCAGGCCACGCCATTGATGCCAGACACACCGGCATGTTCGATGCGGGTCAGCAGGTGGTGCAGGCCGTGGCCGAACTCGTGGAACAGGGTAGTGACTTCATCATGGGTCAACAGCGCCGGCTTGCCGGGCGCGGCAGGGGTGAAGTTGCACACCAGGTTGGCCACCGGGCTCTGCAGCGCGCCTTCAACGGTGCGGCGACGGTCACGGGCGCCGTCCATCCACGCGCCACCGCGCTTGTTGGCGCGGGCATAGAGGTCGAAGAAGAAGCGGCCGACGTGTTGGCCGTTTTCCTTGATTTCGAACAGGCGTACATCCGGGTGCCAGCTGTCGAAGCCTTTGAGCTCGGCGATTTCGATGCCGTACAGGCGCTGAACGATGCTGAACAGGCCCGACAGCACCTTGTCGATCGGGAAGTAGGCACGCAGGGTTTCCTGCGACACGCTGTAGCGTTGCTCGCGCAGCTTCTCGCCAAAGTAACCGGCATCCCAGCTGGACAGCTGCGGGCAGCCCTGCTCGGCAGCGTAAGCCTTGAGCTGCTCCAGGTCCTGGGCAGCGAACGGCTTGGAGCGTTTGGCCAGGTCACGCAGGAAGCTCAGCACCTGGTCGCTGGACTCGGCCATCTTGGTGGCCAGGCTCAGCTCGGCATAGTTCGGGTAGCCCAGCAGCTTGGCCAGTTCCTGACGCAAGTCGAGGATTTCCTGCATCACCGGGCCATTGTCGAACTGGCCGGCATTAGGACCTTGGTCCGAGGCGCGGGTGCAGTAGGCGGCATACAGCTCTTCGCGCAGGGCGCGGTCGCTGGCGTAGGTCATCACCGCGTAATAGCTGGGGAATTCCAGGGTGATCAGCCAGCCGTCGAGGTCTTTGGCCTGGGCTGCGGCCGCCATCTGCGCCTTGGCCGAATCGGTCAGGCCGTCCAGCACGGCTTCGTCGGTGACGTGCTTGGTCCAGGCCTGGGTGGCATCGAGCAACTGGTTGGAGAACCGGCTGCCCAGCTCGCTGAGCTTGCTCTGCACTTCGGCATAGCGCTGCTGCTTGTCGGCCGGCAGGTCGATGCCCGACAGGCGGAAGTCGCGCAGGGCATGTTCGAGGATGGTCTTCTGCGCCACGTCGAAACTCGCCGCTTCCGGGCTGTTGACCAGCGCCTCGTAGGCTTCGAACAGCGCACGGTTCTGGCCCAGTTCGGTAGAGTAGGCGCTCAGCGCTGGCAGGCAAGACTCGTAGGCCTCGCGCAATTCCTTGCTGTTGCACACAGCATTGAGGTGGCTGACTGGGCTCCAGGCAGCGCCTAGGCGGTCATTCAGTTCGTCCATGGCCAGCACCAGGCCAGCCCAGGTAGGGTTCTTGCCCTGCTTTTCGAGGATATCGGCAATGGCTTTGCGGTTGTCGGCCAGGATCTCTTCGATCGCCGGCAGCACGTGTTCGGCGCGGATCGCCGAGAAGGGCGGCAGATCGTAGGGCTGCAGAAGCGGGTTGGTCGCACTCACGGTTTGGATACCTTGGCAGAAGAAACACTGGACCATCTTAATTACAATCGACGCCGACCGCAGCAGGCAGCCTGCCTATCGGCACAGATGAGAGACCCTATCATGGCCATTCGAAGCTTCCAGCAACACACTCCGATAGTTGCACCACGGGCCTTCGTCGACCGCTCGGCGGTGGTGCTGGGCGACGTGGAGATTGGCGAAGACAGCTCGGTCTGGCCATTGACTGTAGTACGCGGCGACATGCACCGCATCCGCATTGGCGCACGCACCAGCGTGCAGGACGGCAGCGTGCTGCACATCACCCATGCCGGCCCTTTCAACCCAGATGGCTTCCCGCTGATCATCGGCGATGAAGTGACCATCGGTCACAAGGTGATGCTGCATGGCTGTACCCTGGGCAACCGGATCCTGGTCGGCATGGGCAGCACCATCATGGACGGCGCCATCGTCGAGGACGAGGTGATCATCGGCGCCGGCAGCCTGGTACCGCCCGGCAAGCGCCTGGAGAGCGGCTTCCTGTATGTGGGCAGCCCGGTAAAACAAGCCCGGCCGCTAACCGACAAAGAACGCGCGTTCTTCCCCTACAGCGCCAGCAATTACGTCAAGCTCAAGGACCAGCACCTGGCCGAAGGCTACGACCAACCAGAATGACTTGAGTGGAACCGCTTACATGCACCAGCAGAACATCCTCTTCGACCTTGATGGCACCCTGACCGACCCACGGTTGGGCATCACCCGCTCCATCCAGTACGCCTTGGCCAAACTGGGCATCGATGAACCCGACCTGGCCCGCCTCGAACACTTCATCGGCCCGCCCTTGCTGCAGGCGTTCATGCAGTTCTACGGCTTTGACGAAGCCAAGGCGTGGGAGGCGGTCAATTTTTATCGCGAGCGCTTCCGCGTCACTGGCCTGTACGAAAACCAGGTGTTCGAGGGCGTACCGGAGCTGCTCGAGGCCCTCAATGGCCAAGGGCGCACACTGTATGTGGCCACGTCCAAGCCTTGGGAGTTCGCCCGCGAAATTGCTCGACACTTTGCGTTCGACCATCACTTCAAGGTGATTTATGGCAGTGAGCTGGACGGCACCCGTACCAACAAGGTCGAGTTGATTCGTCACCTGCTCGACGAGGAAGGGCTGGACCCGGCGCAAACGCTGATGATCGGTGATCGCAAGCACGACCTGATCGGGGCCCGCAGCAATGGGCTGCAGGCAGTGGCGGTGGGGTATGGGTTTGGTAGCAGGGAAGAGTTGATGGCCGAAGAACCTGCCTACCACTTTGCTACCTTGGCCGAGATGCATCAGGCCTTCATTAACGCCTGATCGTGATTGGGGCTGCTTTGCAGCCCATTCGCGGGGCAAGCCCGCTCCCACAGGTACCGCATCGCTATGAATGGCAGTGCAAAACTTGTGGGAGCGGGCTTGCCCCGCGAATGGGCCGCACAGCGGCCCCAAAATCTCATTGGGTAACCACAAACCGCGCCAACGCCGCCTTACGCGCTTCAACCGGCAACCGCCCAAGCGCCTCGACCCGCTCATAAAACCGCCCCCAATCCCCGCCAACCTCACCGAACACCGCCGAAAACGCCGGCACCCATTGGTCATACAGCCCAAACGGCAGCAGCTTGGCATTGCTCATCGGCCCATACATCCAGGCGTCATAACGCGTGTCGCCCGCCCACTGGCTATCACGCACGGCTCGGTACTCGCGCCGCAACCGCTCGAACTCCGCCTGCTTCGCCACACGCTTGTGCGCGTCATCCAGTGGCCCGGCATACATCTCCTGGAGCCGTTCACGGCTGGCCAGCACCAGCCGAATGAACTGGTCACGCTGCTGCGCCTGATCATCCTCGATCGCTGCAAGCCCACGCGCTGCGCGCCATTGCCGCGATCCCTCCTGCTCGACGAAGGTGGCAAACGATTCGTTGAACGCCGTGTCGTCCTGCACATAAAAGCGCTGATGGGCCAGCTCATGGAAAATCAACGACGCCAACCGCTCATCCCCCCAGCCAACCATCGACGACAACAACGGGTCGTCGAACCAGCCCAGGGTCGAATACGCCTCGACGCCGCCCACATACACATCCATACCCGCCTGGCGCATCAACGCCGCCGCGCCACGCGCCGCCCCCTGGCGGTAATAGCCGCGATAGGCCACGCAGCCGGCAATCGGGAAGCAATGCGTCACCGGCTGCAACGACAGTTCAGGCGTGGCGAATACATTCCATACCACGTAGGGGCGCCCCAGGTCGGCGTAAACCCGGTAGCTGCGGTTGTCCGGCAGTTTCAGCTGCTGGCTGGCGAACACCCGGGCCTGTTCGGCATGCTGTAGCCGCGCACGTAACTGCGGGCTGCTGGCCGGGTCTGCCAGCACCTTTTCCACCGGCTGACGCGCGCGCAGTAGCTGCCATTGGCCCTCTGCTAACTGGCCGTAATAGCCGACGCTGCTGCAACCGTTCAGCAGAACGGCCGCCAACACGGGAACAAAACGGGTGAAAAGGCGGTCGAGTGGCCCAGGGCCTGAGCGCTGAAAAAGAAAAAGTCGAAGCATCTGGGACTGTCTGACTCGCTCATGGCCAATTCGCTCCAAGACTATCTCGCCAGGGGGGAGTTTCGCCATGCGTCCATTGTTTGCCGCCAGCACACTCATGCTGTTGTCTGCGTGCTCAACCCTGCCGGACCCCGATCCGAACCAGGCCTGGGTCGACCTCACGCCCGTCGACGAGACGTCGCTGCACGCCGTGCAGGTGGACGAACGCGACTGGGCTGACACACGCTATTTCGAAGTTGCCCCCGGCAGCCACGAACTGACCGTGCGCTACCAGTTCCCGGTCACCCCGAGCAATATCGGCCCGGTCAACGAGCCGCTGTGGCGCGATTGCCAGCTCAACCTCACCTTCAAAGACTTCAGCGCCGGCCAGCGCTACCAGTTGCAGGCGGGCAGCATTGGCTTCCGCCCCTGGATCAAACTTTACGACCACCAGCAAAAACTGCTGGGCCAAGGCCTGCCAGCGGGCTGTCAGCGCACCTGAACCCCGCAAACGGCGCTATGCTTGTAACTTGTGAATCGCAAGTGGGAGTTTTGCCATGCGCCAGCCCATGATGCTGATCGCCCTCAGTGCACTGGGGGCTTGCGCCAGCCCCTTGCCGCCCGTCGACCCCAAGCAGGCCTGGGTCGAGCTTTCCACCATCACCCCCGGCAGAGTCCTCATGGCCGACCGCCTCGACGGTCAGCGGCTGGAAGATGGCCGTTACTTCCAGGTAACGCCTGGCAAGCACGAGCTGGTGGTGCGATTTGATTATGAGATTTACGGCGGGGGCATCATGTCCCAGCCGAGGGACCGTACCTGCTATCTGACGGTGCGCTATGACAATTTCAAAGCCGGCGAACGCTATCGCCTGGAGGCCCGGGCGCCCGTGATGGAGCCGCAGGTGCTGCTGTACGACGCCAGCCGGAAGGTGCTGGTGAACGAGCCCAGCAACGTGTTTTGCATTCCGTGACGTTGGGGGGCGCTTTGCGCCCCTTCGCGACGCAAGGCCGCTCCTACAGGTAGATGACTGTGGGAGCGGGCCCTGCATGCAGACGCTACCGGTCGTTCTTCTGGTAGATGATCTTCTTGGTGCCACCTTCGCAGCTACCCACGACCATGTTCGGGTCCTTGACCTCGCTGTTGGCCACGACTTCCAGGGTGTAGGACGTTACGCCCTGGGCCTGGATCTTGGCCTCGATCTCGGCTTTCAATTCTTCGCACGGCTTCACTGCCGCCAGCGTAGAGGTGGCGAGCAGGGAGGCCAACACGGCGATTGCTACGCGGATCATGGAACGGCTCCTGAAAGGGCAGTCGTGCTGCCATTGCTGGTTAGACTACAGCAAACCGCCCTCGTTGCGCCGCCTAGCCCACCAGCGAGGCATCCAGGCTGATGGTGGCATTGAGCACCTTCGACACCGGGCAACCGGCCTTGGCCTTGTTGGCGATTTCAAGGAACTGCGCCTCGCTCGCGCCTGGCACCTTGGCCTTCAGGATCAGGTGCACGGCAGTGATGGCAAAGCCGTCGGCCTGCTTGTCCAGCGTCACCTCGGCAATGGTATCGATGCGGTCTGCGGTCAGCCCCGCTTCACCCAACATCATCGACAGCGCCATCGAGAAGCAACCGGCATGGGCAGCGCCGATCAGCTCTTCCGGGTTGGTGCCGGGCGAGCCTTCGAAACGGGTATTGAAGCCGTACGGGTTCTGCTTGAGCGCGCCGCTTTCAGTGGAAAGCAAGCCTTTGCCGTCCTTCAGGCCGCCTTGCCAGATCGCCGATGCTGTCTTTTTCATGATGCCTCCTGGTCGCTACGTTTACATATCTTGGGGTGACATGCTTAAGGGTTCAGAGGTCGGCTACCTACGGCAAGTTCAGATCAATCTGACCGCAAGCATTGAATCCACCGAATGTGCCCATACAGAGTTCAAAAGGCCTCTGGCCAACCACGTTCAAGGAGGCTCCGATGACGCAGCTGCGTGACCTGAAAATTTCCACCCTCGACCTCGTGCCCGTGCGCGCCGATGGCGGGCCGGCGCAGTCGCTGCGTAACTCGCTGGACCTTGCACAGCACGCGGAACGCTTCGGCTACAACCGCTTCTGGGTCGCCGAGCACCACAACATGGATGGCATTGCCAGTTCCGCGACCTCGGTGTTGCTCGGCTACCTGGCGGGCGGTACCTCGACCATTCGTGTCGGTTCCGGTGGCGTGATGCTGCCCAACCACGCGCCGCTGGTGATCGCCGAACAGTTCGGCACCTTGGCCAGCCTGTACCCAGGCCGCATCGACCTGGGCCTGGGCCGCGCCCCTGGCTCCGACCAGATGACCGCCCGGGCCCTGCGCCGCGAGCGCTCCGGCAGCGCGGACGACTTCCCCGATGACGTCGAAGAGCTGTCGCGCTACCTCGGCCCGCGCACCGATGATCAAACAGTAATCGCCGTGCCAGGGCATGACACCGAGGTGCCAATGTGGCTGCTCGGCTCAAGCCTGTTCAGTGCGCAGTTGGCCGGCATGCGCGGTATGCCCTATGCGTTCGCCTCGCATTTTGCGCCGCGCTACATGCACGAAGCGATTCGCGTCTATCGCAACCATTTCAAACCCTCCACCACGCTGGACAAGCCTTATGTGATGCTCGGTATTCCGATGGTGGTGGCCGACACCGACGAGCAGGCCGAGTACCTGGCCACGTCGGTGTACCAGCGCATTCTTGCCCTGATTCGCGGGCAGAGCCTGATGCAGCGTCCGCCCGTGCCAAGCATGGATGGGCTGTGGCTACCCCACGAGCGCGATGCGGTGATGAGCTTCCTCGGCCTGGCGATGATTGGCAGCCCGCAGAAGGTGCGGGCCAACGTCGAGGTGCTGCTGGAACAGACCGGCGCGGATGAGCTGATCTTTACCTGCGACTTGTATGAGCATCCGGACCGGGTCAGGTCCTATGAACTGATGGCAGAGGCCTTGAAGACTGCGTAGCCGCGCGGTGCGGGTAACCCGCCCCACAGGCCGTGGAGGCGGGTTTGCCGCGAATGGGTCGCCGTTCAGCCGCGCCGGTAGACAATTTCCTTGGTGCCACCTTCACAGCTGCCAATCACCTTGCCCGCTGGTTCGCCTTTCTTGACGATCTCCAGCTTGTAGCCTTTTACATCCTTGGCATCCAGCTTGGCGGCGATCTCGGCCTTGAGCTCTTCACACGGCTTGCCCGCCGCCAGCGCACCACCCGCCAGTGCCATCAGGCCCGCCGCCAGAATCAGTTTCTTCATCGATCGCTTTCCTTGTACAGATGAAAATCAAAGAGGGCGCCGGCAACGGCGCCCCCTCTCTATTACCCCATCTTGCCGGCGCCAGCTAGCCCGGCACTGTTTCAGCTATTAGCAATCCTAAACCCAACCTTGAGCGTAACCTGAAAGTGCGCCGCCTTGTTGTCACGGATATGACCCCGAGTGTCGATCACTTCGAACCATTCCAGGTGCTTGATGCTCTTGCCCGCTTCGGCCAGGGCATTGTTGATCGCGTCCTCGATGCTGGTGGGCGACGACCCAACCAGTTCGATCTTCTTGTACGTGTGATGATCGGACATATGCATTCTCCTTGGATGACGGTGAAATTGAGCCTAGCAGCGCAGGCCTGGTTTACCTGCGAGCCGTCGCCAGGGATGAAAGTTCGATCGCACTTTCGCAGCGCGGTGCAGTCGCAATCCTTACAGCCCATCCGCGAAGGAGAGTCAACATGCACCGCAACTCGCTGCGTAAAACATCCCTGGAAAGCATGGAAGCCGAGATCGAAAGCCTTCTGAAATCGCTGGAAAACCTCAAACACGATGCCTCGGAGGAGTCCCAGAAGTCGGTGAAGGCAATCCGCAGCAACGCCGAGAGCGCACTCAAACATTCGCGCAGCCTGCTGAGCGACGCCTACGAGGAAGTGAAGACCCGCACTCGCCAAACCGGCATCGCCACCCGTGACTACGCTCAGGAGCACCCCATCACCACTGCCGGGGTAGCCGTGGGTGCCTTGGGCCTGCTGGCGGCATGGCTGCTGTACAAGCGCAACTAAGCGATCTGCAGCCGCAACTCCTGGCGCAGCCATTGCGCCAGTTGCTCGGCGCGCCCATCCGCGGCGCGCCGTGGCACCCACAGCGCCAGCGCGGCGTGCGTGGGTGAAAAGCCCCAAGGGGCCGCCAACCGCCCAGCCCGCAGATCATCCGCCACCAACTGCTGCGGCGCGATCGCGACCCCCAGCCCGGCCACTGCGGCCTCCAGCAAGTAGTACAGGTGTTCGAAGGCCTGGCCGAACGGCAATGCGCCCGGCTCGAGCCCGTGCTGCGCCGCCCACGCAGGCCACGCCTGCGGGCGTGAGGTGGTGTGCAGCAGCGACTCGCCCAGCAAAGCCTGGGGCGCCGCGCCGCGCAAACGCTCGAAGCCGGCGAAGTGGGGGCTGAGCACAGGCCCGATGCGTTCTTCGGCCAACACGTGCACCTGCATGTCCGCCGGCCACGGTGGCTCGGCAAACACCAGCAAGGCATCCAGGCCTGGGCGCCGCGGGTCCAGGTCGCCTTCCCCGGCAGACAGGTGCAGGCGCAGTTCCGGCAGGTCGGCCTTGAGCCGCCCGAGCCTGGGGATGAACCACCGCGCCAGTAGGCTGCCGGAACAGCCAAGGACGAACGGCGCCTCGCTGTTATCCCGGCTCAATTCGGCACACACACCCCGCAACCTGTCGAATGCCTCGCCACTGGCATCGCGCAGGCGCACGCCGGCATCTGTGAGTTTGATGCCACGGCCATCCTTGACGAACAGGGCAATGCCCAAGTGCTCTTCAAGCACTTTGATCTGCCGGCTGACCGCGCCGTGCGTCACATGCAGCGCTTCGGCCGCCTGGCTGACGCTGTTAAGCCGGGCAGTCGCCTCGAAGGCCCTAAGGGCATTGAGCGGGGGAAGGTCCTGGGCCATTGTCTTGTGAGTTTTCCTGACAGGTTTGCGCAATCTTATCGGTTTTCAGACGGGCGTTGCGTGGTTAGAGTAAAGCCCATCACTCATTCATTACGCCTTGGAGCGCCCCATGACCCAGACTCAATACCGCCCTGGCCCAGACGCCAACGGCCTGTTCGGCTCGTTCGGCGGCCGCTACGTGGCAGAAACCCTGATGCCACTGGTACTGGACCTGGCCCGCGAATACGAAGCCGCCAAGGCCGACCCGAAGTTCCTCGAAGAGCTGGCGTACTTCCAGCGCGACTACATCGGCCGCCCGAACCCGCTGTACTTCGCCGAGCGCCTGACCGAGCACTGTGGCGGGGCAAAAATCTTTTTCAAGCGTGAAGAGCTCAACCACACCGGCGCGCATAAGGTGAACAACTGCATCGGCCAGGTGCTGCTGGCCAAGCGCATGGGCAAAAAACGCCTGATCGCCGAAACCGGTGCCGGCATGCACGGCGTGGCCACCGCCACCGTCGCCGCCCGCTTCGGCCTGCCTTGTGTCATCTACATGGGCGCCACCGACATCGAGCGCCAGCAGGCCAACGTGTTCCGCATGAAGCTGCTGGGCGCCGAAATCGTCCCGGTCACCGCCGGTACCGGCACCCTGAAAGACGCCATGAACGAGGCCCTGCGCGACTGGGTCACCAACGTCGAAGACACCTTCTACCTGATCGGCACCGTCGCCGGCCCGCACCCGTACCCGGCCATGGTCCGCGACTTCCAGTCGATCATCGGCAAGGAAACCCGTGCCCAGCTGCAAGAGAAAGAAGGGCGCCTGCCCGACAGCCTGGTGGCCTGCGTCGGTGGCGGCTCCAACGCCATGGGCCTGTTCCACGAATTCCTTGAAGAGCCAAGCGTGCAGATCATCGGCGTCGAAGCCGGCGGGCACGGCGTGCACACCGACAAACACGCCGCCAGCCTGAACGGCGGCGTACCCGGCGTGCTGCACGGCAACCGCACCTACCTGCTGCAGGACGCTGACGGCCAGATCACCGACGCCCACTCGATTTCCGCCGGCCTCGACTACCCGGGCATCGGCCCGGAGCACGCTTACCTGCACGAAGTGAAGCGCGTCGAGTACGTCAGCATCACCGACGACGAAGCGCTCGATGCGTTCCACGCCACCTGCCGCCTGGAAGGCATCATCCCGGCCCTGGAAAGCTCCCACGCCCTGGCCGAGGCGATCAAGCGCGCACCGAACCTGCCCAAGGACCACCTGATGGTCGTGTGCCTGTCCGGGCGCGGCGACAAAGACATGCAAACCGTGATGAACCACATGGCCGCCCAGGAGAAACAGGCATGAGCCGTCTTGAACAACGCTTCGCCGAACTCAAGGCCGAAGGCCGTTCGGCATTGGTCACCTTCGTTACTGCGGGCGACCCGGGCTATGACGCTTCGCTGCGCATCCTCAAGGGCCTGCCGGAAGCCGGCGCCGACGTGATCGAGCTGGGCATGCCGTTCACCGACCCGATGGCCGATGGCGTGGCCATTCAGCTAGCGACCCTGCGTGCACTGGAAGCCGGCCAGACCTTGGCCAAGACCCTGCAGATGGTTCGTGAATTCCGCGTGGGCAACCAGGCCACGCCGATCGTGCTGATGGGTTACTACAACCCGATCCACCGCTTTGGCGTGGAAAAGTTCGTGGCAGAAGCCAAGGAAGCCGGCGTCGATGGCCTGATCATCGTCGACCTGCCGCCCGAGCATGATGCCGAGCTGGCCACCCCGGCCCAGGCTTCGGGCATCGACTTCATCCGCCTGACCACCCCGACCACCGACGACGCACGCCTGCCGCGTGTGCTGGAGCGCAGCTCCGGGTTCGTCTATTACGTGTCCGTCGCCGGTGTAACCGGCGCTGGCTCGGCAACCACCGAGCACGTGACCGAAGCCATTGCCCGCCTGCGTCGGCATACCGACCTGCCGATCAGCGTTGGTTTCGGCATTCGTACCCCGGAGCAGGCTGCGAACATCGCCCGCCTGGCCGATGGTGTGGTGGTGGGGTCGGCGCTGGTCGACAAGATCGCTCATGCCAAGGATGCCGATCAGGCCGTCAATGATGTGCTGAGCCTGTGCTCGGCGTTGGCTGAAGGCGTACGCGGCGCTCGACGCTGATTGGCGTTGCATTCTTCGCGGGGCAAGCCCGCTCCCACAGGTTCACCGTAATCAGTCAGAAAGCACTCGACCTGTGGGAGCGGGCTTGCCCCGCGAATGGCCGCATAGCGGCCCCCATCTAGCCGCCAAAAATCGACAGCTTCAGCGGCCGCACAGCCCCCATCCAGATCGCATGATCCCGGTGATCCGCCAGCTCATCCCCGGTCAGCGGATGCAGAAACACCACCAACCCCTTGCGGTACAGCGCCAGCCACGGCAACACCACCCCCACCACTTCAGGCCCGAACGCCAGCTGGCAACTCCAGTCCGGATGCGGCCCCACGGGTTGCTGGTGCATGCGCCCCATGGTCACGGGGAACAGCCGCGCCGCCTCCTCGCACAGTTCTCGCGCCTGCTCGAGGGTCGATGCGTCGTAGTACACGTGGGCGTGATAGCCCTTGATCCTTTGCACGATAACTCCTGATTGCGGTCAAACCATCACCCCCTGCAAAGGAAGTGATGCAGTGAAAAACGCCGAAACCCCAGTATTCAAGCTGGTCCTGTTCGGGGCCGAGTCCAGCCTTGGCAGTGCGCTGATTACCGAGCTGCTGTCACGCCAGCACGAAGTGACCGCCGTGGTCGATGACCTCAACCGCCATGCGCCACGCCCTGGCCTGCATTTCAAGATAGGCGGGCTGGCGAGTGCCGACCAGGCGGAGCAGGGTGCCGCAGGCGGCTCGGCGGTAGTTGCCTTGGTGTCAGCTTTGGCACCCGGTGACCTGCCTGCGCAATGGCAGATGAGCGAAGCGCTGGTGGCCGGGCTTGCGCGTACGACTATACGCCGGCTGTTGCTGGTGGGCGATTTCGATGTGTTGGACAGGCCAGGCGATTACACCGATGAAGCGCGTGAAGGCGTGGACCAGGTTGTCGATGGGCTGCAGCGCAGCGCATTGCACTGGACCCTGATCAATGCACCCCAGACGTTGGTCGACCTGGAGAGGGTAGCGGCGGGGATGGCCGATATGCTGGATTTGGGTTTACATCGGGGCGAGCATCTCAACTTCGTATCCTGAGGCCTCTTCGCGGGCCAAGCCCGCTCCCACAAGTACTGCACAGCTAGCCAATCCTGTGGTGTACCGGTGGGAGCGGGCTTGCCCCGCGAAGAGGCCCTCAAGCCTCACGCTCATCCTCTAGCCAATCGACAAACCGCTCAATCAGCGCCCCACGCCGCTTGCGCGGTGGCAGAACCGCGTAATACCCGCGTTCCGAGCGCAAACTGCCCTCCAAGGGCCGACACAGCAGCCCCTGTTCAACCAGCCCATCGACCAGGTGCCCCCAGCCAATCGCTACCCCTTGCCCGGCAATCGCTGCCTGGATCAACAAGGTGTAGTTATCAAAACGCAACTGCCCCGGCGGCGGTGGGCTGTCTACGCCAAACCCACGAAACACACCCGCCCAATCAAACCAGCGGCTGGCCTGCTCACCGCGCAGGTGAAGCAACGGCAAACGCTGCAAAGCCAGGGCTGACAAGGATTTGCCATGAGTCAGGCGGGGGCTGCAGACGGGGAATACCTCCTCATCGAACAACCACCGGCTCTCGCCTTGATGAAAACGCCCGTCACCAAACAGCACCGCCACATCGATATCCGGCCGCAGCATCGCCTGGCTGCGCTCACCCGTTACCAAGCTCACATCCACCTGTGGATAAGCCTCATGAAAGCGTTGCAACCGGGGCATCAGCCAAAACGCGGCAAAAGCGAAGTCGGTCGCCACCTGAAGCACCTCGCGCTGGCCTCGCCCGCTGGCCAGGGCAAGCCCATCGTCCATGGCCTGGAGCCCTTGGTGCACCTGTTCGAACAGCAACTGGCCGGCCTCGGTCAGCGCAATGCCCCGGTAGATCCGGTCGAACAGCCGGGTACCCAGCTGGGCTTCCAGGCGCTTCACCTGCTGGCTTACGGCGGGCTGCGTGGTCCCCAGCTCAAGCGCCGCAGCCGTGAAGCCACGCAACCGCGCTGCGGCCTCGAACACACGCAGGGTATCGAGCGACAGCTCGCCAAGGCGCTCAAACATAAGCTCAGCTAATCCCAGTCATTGCCCGCCATGGGCTTTACCCATGTTATCCACAGTCGCATCTTGGTAGGCAAGCGGTTCGCATAACCTTCAACGATGGAAGCCAACCATGACGCGCCCGAATATCCTGTTCATCATGGCCGACCAGATGGCCGCGCCCCTGCTGCCGATCTACGCCCCTTCGCCCATCCAGATGCCAAACCTCGCCCGCCTCGCCGACCAGGCGGTGGTGTTCGACTCGGCGTACTGCAACAGCCCGCTGTGCGCACCTTCGCGCTTCACCCTGGTCAGCGGCCAGTTGCCAAGCCGTATTGGCGCTTACGACAACGCCGCTGACTTCCCCGCCGATGTGCCCACCTACGCCCATTACCTGCGCCGTCTCGGCTACCGCACTGCGCTGTCGGGCAAGATGCACTTCTGCGGCCCAGACCAGTTGCACGGCTACGAAGAACGCCTGACCAGCGATATCTACCCCGCCGATTACGGCTGGGCCGTGAACTGGGACGCCCCGGACGAGCGCCCGAGCTGGTACCACAACATGTCGTCGGTGCTGCAGGCCGGCCCGTGCGTGCGCACCAACCAGCTGGATTTCGACGAGGAGGTGGTGTTCAAAGCCCGCCAGTACCTCTACGACCATGCGCGCGAAAACGATGGCCGGCCGTTTTGCCTGACCGTGTCGATGACTCACCCCCACGATCCGTACACCATTCCCAAGCGCTACTGGGATCGCTACGAAGGTGTGGATATCCCAATGCCCAGCGCCGAGCTTGACCAGCGCGAGCAAGACCCGCACTCGCAGCGCCTGCTCAAGGTCTACGACCTGTGGAACAAGCCCCTGCCTGTGGACAAGATCCGCGATGCCCGCCGCGCCTACTTTGGCGCCTGCAGCTACATCGACGACAACATTGGCCAGTTGCTGCAAACCCTTGAGGAATGCGGCCTGGCGGACGATACGTTGATCGTGTTCTCCGGCGACCACGGCGACATGCTTGGCGAGCGCGGCCTTTGGTACAAAATGCACTGGTTCGAAATGTCGGCGCGCGTGCCACTGCTGCTCCACGCCCCCAAACGCTTTGCCGCCGCGCGCGTGAGTGCGTCGGTCTCCACCTGCGACCTGCTGCCGACCCTGGTCGAACTGGCCGGCGGTGCCGTGGACACGTCCCTGCACCTGGACGGCCGCTCGCTGCTGGGCCACCTGCTAGGGCAGGGTGGCCACGACGAGGTCATTGGCGAATACATGGCCGAAGGCACGGTCGGCCCGCTGATGATGATCCGCCGTGGCCCGTACAAGTTCGTGTACAGCGAAGACGACCCATGGCTACTCTATGACCTGAGCCGCGACCCGCACGAGCGGGAGAACCTCGCCAGCAGCCCCGACCATCAGGCGCTGCTGCAGGCATTTGCCGATGAAGCCCGGCAGCGCTGGGACATCCCCACCCTGCGCCAACAGGTGCTGGCCAGCCAGCGCCGCCGCCGCCTGGTGGCCGAAGCCCTGGCCATCGGCAAGCTGAAAAGCTGGGACCACCAACCGTTGGTGGACGCCAGCCAACAGTACATGCGCAACCACATCGATCTCGACGACCTCGAGCGCAAGGCCCGTTATCCACAGCCCGCCCCTCTGGATTGAGAAGAGAGTTCGCCATGCAAAAAATCTCCGCCGCCGTGCTTGCCCTGGCCCTCGGCCTGGGCGCTGCCACGGCTCACGCCGAAGACGCGCAATGCAGCACCGTGAAGATGGCCGACCCCGGCTGGAGCGATATCGCCACCACCAACGCCATCGCCCGCCTGCTGCTGGAACGCCTTGGCTACCAGGTAAAGATCGACAGCCTGGCCGTGCCGATCATCTATGGCGGCCTCAAGGACGGGCGCGTCGATGCCTTCCTCGGCAACTGGATGCCGGCGCACCAGGGGTTTCATGACAAGTTCATCGCCAATGGTGATGTGCAGCAGTTGTCGCGCAACCTTGAAGGCACCGAGTTCACCCTCGCGGTGCCCGATTATGTGTGGAACGCCGGGGTCAAAGACTTCGCCGACCTGCAAAAGCACGCTGATCAGTTCGACAAGAAACTGTATGGGATCGGCTCTGGCGCGCCTGCCAACCTGTCGCTGAAAGAAATCATCGACCAGAACCAGTTCGACCTCGGCCAGTGGAAGCTGGTGGAGTCAAGTGAGCAAGCGATGCTCGCGCAAGTGGACCGCGCCGTGAAGAAGCAGCAATTCATCACCTTCCTCGGCTGGACACCGCACCCGATGAACGTGAAGCTGAAGATGCACTACCTCACGGGTGGGGAAAAGTGGTTTGGTAGCAAGGGCCAGGTCTATACCCTGACCCGCAAAGGTTATGCACAGGCATGCCCGAATACAGCGAAGCTGCTGGGCAACCTGACATTTACCCTGGACATGGAAAACAGCATCATGGCCGAGGTTGTGGATAAAAAAGTGAGCTTCGATGAAGCAGCCAAGGCTTGGGTGAAGGCGCATCCCGAAGTACTAGAAGGGTGGTTGGCTGGGGTCAGCACCCAGGCCGGTGGCGATGCGAAAGAGGCCGTCACAAGCAAACTGTAATCTCGATAATCACACTCATCCTGTGGGAGCGGGTTCACCCGCGAATGCTCTAGTGAAGCCACCGACGCATTCGCGGGTAAACCCGCTCCCACAGGGGGCCGGTACAACACTCGGGAAACTGAAATACTTATGCATCGCCTCATCCAGCTGCTGCCTTTCCTTGCCTGGCTCCCCCGCCAATCGGGCCGCAGCCTGCGCCAGGACCTGCTGGTCGGCCTGAGCGGTGCCATCCTTGCCCTGCCGCAATCCATCGCCTACGCCCTGATCGCCGGCCTGCCCGCGGAATACGGCCTGTTCGCCGCCATCGTTCCGGTGCTCATCGCCTGCTTGTGGGGGTCTTCCTGGCACCTTATCTGCGGCCCGACCGCAGCCATCTCGATCGTCCTCTACGCCAGCGTCAGCCCCCTGGCGGTACCGGGCAGCGCCGACTACATCACGCTGGTACTGCTGCTGACATTGCTCGCCGGCATCTTCCAGCTCTTGCTCGGCCTGCTGCGCTTCGGCGCACTGGTAAATTTCGTCTCCCACTCGGTGGTGCTCGGCTTCACCCTGGGCGCCGCCATCGTCATCGCCCTCGGCCAGTTGCCCAACCTGTTGGGCATGGACTTGCCAAGCCAGGCCACGGCGTTGAAAACCGTGCAAGACCTGGCCAGCCACGCCGGGGAGGTCGACCTGCCGTCGCTGATACTGGGGCTGACCACGGTGCTGATCGGCATGGCCTTCAAGCTCTGGCGGCCACGCTGGCCGAGCCTGTTGATAAGCCTGGTCGTGGTCAGTTTGCTGGCCTGGTCACTGCCTGGCTTTTTTGGCCATGTGCCGCGGGTACCTGCCTTCACTGGCCAGTTGCCCCCGTTGAGCCCACTGCCGCTACTGGACGTGGAGCTGATGCTGCGGCTGCTGCCGACCGCGGTGGCGGTGGGCATGCTCGGCCTGGTCACCAGCCTGTCGATCGCCCGGTCGCTGTCTGCGCGCTCTGAACAGCTGATCGACGCCGACCAGGAGATCCGCGCCCAGGGCCTGTCGAACATCGTCGGCGCGTTCTTCTCCGGTTACCTGTCATCAGGCTCTTTCACCCGTTCGGGCTTAAGTTATGACGCCGGTGCCCGCTCACCGCTGGCCGGGGTGTTCTCGGCCCTGTGGGTCGCGCTGTTTGCCGTCGCAGGGGCAGGGCTGATCGCCCACCTGCCGATCCCGGCGATGGCGGGCAGCATCCTGCTGATCTGTTGGGGGTTGGTGGATCACCGTGGCATTAGGGCGCTGTTCCGGGTCAGCCGCTCGGAGTTCCTGGTCATGGCCCTGACCGCCGCCGCGACCTTGCTGCTGGAGCTACAGACCGCGATCTATGCCGGGGTGCTGGCTTCGCTGTTCTTTTACCTCAAACGCACGTCCCGGCCACGGGTGCAGCAGAGCCGCGAAGGGCAGGCCGACGTGCTTCGGGTGGGCGGGTCGATCTTCTTTGGCGCGGCGCATTACCTGCAGGTGCGCTTGCAGCGCTGCCAGGGGCCGCATGTGGTGATCGATGCGCGGCAGGTGAATTTTATCGATTATTCGGGTGTGGATATGTTGCACCGAGAGGCAAGGCGGTTGCGGCGGGCGGGGGGTAGTTTGACCTTGCAGCGGGCGCGGCCGCAGGTGGTCGAGGAATTGCAGAAGTTGGAAGGGGTGGCGGGTTGCCCCATTGAATTTGCAGAGTGACCATTGGGGCTGCTGTGCAGCCCCAAAATCTCAAATTCAGCCCCGAGCCAATTGTCGACGAAGCTCAGCCAGCACCGGCGCCGTATCCGGCCGAACCCCACGCCAGATAAAGAACGCCTCAGCCGCCTGCTCAGCCAGCATCCCCAGCCCGTCCAGCACCTTGGCCGCACCTAGGTTGGTAGCCCACTGGCAAAACGGCGTCGGCTCCTTGCCGTACATCATGTCGTAGCAAACCGTGCGCCCCGCCTCGACCAGGCTGTCGGCAATCGGCGGCATCTCGCCCGACAGGCTCGCCGAGGTGGCGTTGATGATTACGTCCACCGGCTCCTGCAGCCAGCTGAACCCGCTGGCCACCACCGGCCCCAGCTCAGCGAACTCACGCGCCAGTTGCTCGGCCTTTTCTACCGTGCGGTTGGCGATCACCAGCGACTGCGGATCATGCGCCAGAATCGGCTCCAGCACCCCGCGCACCGCACCCCCCGCGCCCAAAATGAGGATACGCTTGCCCGCCAGCTCGACCCCCGCATTCACCGTCAGGTCGCGCACCAGGCCAGCACCGTCAGTGTTGTCCCCCCGCAGCGAGCCATCCGCCAGCTTGCTCAGGGTATTCACCGCACCCGCCCGCTGGGCACGTGGGGTCAGGCTGTCGCACAGGCGGTAGGCTTCTTCCTTGAACGGCACCGTGACATTGCCGCCACTGCCTTGCTTGAAGAAGCCGCGGGCACAATCGCTGAACTCGTCCAGCGGCGCCAGCAGGGTGGCATATTCCAGGTCCTGGCCGGTCTGCTCGGCGAACAGGCGGTGGATCAGCGGCGACTTGCTGTGGCCGATGGGGTTACCGAAAACGACGTACTGGTCCATGGGGGCTCCTCGGTTATCCACAGGTTTACTGGGCGAGCCAGTCGCGGTCTTGCAGGAAGTACTCGGTCAGGCGCGCTTCTTCGCTGCCAGGCGCGGCCTTCCAGTCGTAGCCCCAGCGGACCTGCGGCGGCAGCGACATGAGGATCGACTCGGTACGCCCACCCGATTGCAGGCCGAACAAGGTGCCACGGTCGTAGACCAGGTTGAACTCCACGTAGCGACCGCGACGGTACTCTTGGAACTCGCGCTGCTCGGCGGTATAGGGCGTGTCCTTGCGGCGTTGGACGATCGGCAGGTAGGCCTCGACAAAGGCATCGCCAATGGCACGGATGAAGGCGAAGCAGGTGTCGAAGTCCCACTCGTTCAGGTCGTCGAAGAACAGCCCGCCAATGCCACGTGGTTCGCCACGGTGCTTGAGGTGGAAGTAGCGGTCGCACCAGGCTTTGTAGCGCGGGTACACGTCAGCACCGAATGGCGCGCAGGCCTGCTCGGCCACACGGTGCCAGTGGATGCAGTCTTCTTCGTTGCCGTAGTACGGGGTCAGGTCGAAACCGCCGCCGAACCACCACACCGCCTCTTCGCCTTCTTTTTCGGCGATGAAGAAGCGCACATTGGCGTGGGACGTCGGCACGTGCGGGTTGTGCGGGTGGATCACCAGCGACACCCCCAGGGCCTCGAAACCACGGCCCGCCAGCTCGGGGCGGTGGGCGCTGGCCGACGGTGGCAGGCCGGCGCCGAACACGTGGGAAAAGTTGACCCCGCCTTTCTCGATTACCTTGCCCTCACCGATCACCCGCGTGCGGCCCCCGCCACCGGCTTCACGCGTCCAGGCGTCCTCGACAAAGCGGGCGCCGCCGTCCTCACGTTCAAGGGCGGAGCAGATGCGGTCTTGCAGGTCGAGCAGGTAGGCTTTCACGGCCTCGGTGCGGCTGGTCATCGGGTCACCTGGAGCGGGCAGAGAAGAATTCGCCGCGTAGCATACCACCGGCGGCTGACGCGCCGCAGTTGACGGCGATCAAGCAAAGGCGTCCGATAGAGGGCTGTTACCAATCCCGACAACAGGAGTGCGAGATGGCCAAGCGTATCCAGTTCAGCCAGCATGGCGGCCCGGAAGTTCTGCAGCTTGTAGAGTTCGACCCCGCCCCACCTGGGCCACAGCAGGTCCGCGTGCGTAACCAGGCGATTGGCCTGAACTTCATCGACACCTATTTCCGCAGCGGCTTGTACGCCCCGCCATCCTTGCCTTCCGGGCTCGGCACCGAGGCCGCTGGTGTGGTCGAAGCCGTGGGTGAGGGCGTCACCCGCCTGAAAGTCGGTGATCGGGTAGCCCATGCCGGCGGCCCGCTGGGTGCCTACAGCGAAGTGCATACGCTGCCCGAGGCCAACCTGGTCAAGCTGCCGGACAACATCAGCTTTGAGCAGGCAGCGGCGGTGATGCTCAAGGGCCTGACCGTGCAGTACCTGCTCAAGCAGACTTATGCGGTGCAACCGGGCGACGTGATCCTGTTCCATGCCGCTGCCGGTGGCGTGGGTTCGCTGGCCTGCCAATGGGCCAAGGCGCTGGGGGCCAAGTTGATCGGTACCGTCAGCTCCGCTGAGAAGGCCGAGCGGGCCAAGGCGCTGGGGGCGTGGGAAACCATCGACTACAGCCATGAAGATGTGGCCAAGCGCGTACTGGAGCTGACCGACGGCAAGAAATGCCCGGTGGTGTACGACGGCGTCGGCGCCGATACCTGGCTGACCTCGCTGGACTGCCTGCAGCCGCGTGGGTTGATGGTGAGCTTTGGCAATGCTTCGGGCGCGGTGAGCGGGGTGAACCTGGGGATTCTGGCGCAGAAGGGCTCGCTGTATGTCACCCGGCCGACCCTGGCGAGTTATGCCAACAATGCCGAGAACACCCAGGCCATGGCCGATGACCTGTTTGCGATGATTGCGAGTGGGAAGCTGGTTGTGGATATCCAGCAGCGGTATCCGCTGAGTGAGGCAGCCAAGGCGCAGGCTGAGCTGTCGGCTCGACGGACTGTGGGGTCGACTGTTTTGTTGCCTTGATTTAGGCACGCGATCGCATCAGGGCGGGCAGGTGCTTGGCTTTAGAATTTCACAGGCGCTAAAACCCTCAAGGCAGGCACCTGTCAGCCCTCACACTTTCTTCTGCGGCTGTGGGGTCGACTCGATGCCATCGAGTATCGCCTCCACCACACCCTCTGCCATTTCAATCGCATGCAGGTTCGACCAGAACATGCCACGGCCTTCTTCACGCATATAGTCCAGGGCTTTGTAGCCAGTTTCAAAGGCGCTGCGCAGGTATAGGGCGACGTGGACCAAAGCGTCTTCAGCGGAAATGTTCGGGTTTACGGTGAAGAGTGGATCATGACCGGCATCGCAACGGCCGAAGGGTCGAGTTGAGGTGCTGGGTAGGGGTGGATCGGGCACAATCTTGTTCATGGCTTGCTCCAGGCATTGAAGCTGGCGCCAAGCCGTTACCACACGGTTTAGGCGGCAGCTGTACGCGAGGTGGTAAACCGGGCTGGAGGCGCTCCCGGCAGGCATGACGCCTCCCGCGCACAGCTGCCATAGCTGTGACGCCCCAAGCACATCCGGGTTACCACACCCGATCGCCAAGTTACTCGGCGACGGTTTAAGCCTAAGGGCAGAGGTTCCCACTGAGAAGGTGATGGCAGGCGACGCGACTCGTAAGATATTTCCCAAGCCGCAGACTGAACAGCCGTTCGCGGAAAAATCAGAAAACCCCGACGCCGGTGCTTCTGAAGACTAGCTTACTCACCACGACGAAAATTTTGTCTCGGGACATTTGAGGCAGTGGGCAGCGCTGCATGTCATGCACACATGCACCAGCTTGACCCACTAGACTCGGAAGCGTAGCCTTCACTACGAGGTTGTGCTGGTGCGCCGGTTGAGTTTCAAGTTATCCGGGCGAGCGCATCCTTACCCTTCGGCCGCGTAAGCGGCCTTTATTTTTTGGGCTTGTTTCTATCTCCTTTGGGGACAATGGAATAGAGCTCTGCCTTGGGCTTACGAGCAGTCAGTTCAAAAATCGCCTCATCAAAGACTTCATTGCCATAGCCATCGTTTCGGCCAATTGTGCTGCGAAGGGCGGTCATGTGCGTGGCGCTTTTCCAGATTGATGTCGCCGCCAGTGCTGCCTTGATTTGCAGAACCATGTCATCAATGGTGTATCCATCTCGCACCACCCGGGAACGGTACGCATGGCTGCCAATAAAGACGATGCCCGGCTCCTTCAGCAAGGGCAAATCCTGCCCTTCTTTCTGCCTGTTGATCGCTTCGAACTGAGCTGCGGTAAACCTACCTATTTCCACCACTCGGACCCGATGGTTGGACGCAAGCTGCTCCAGATTCGCCCTTATAAGGTATTCGGCATTCTCGAATAGCGGCATTCTTCCCAATGCTCCCGCCGATGTGCGACGTGTCTTCCTGGCGAGACGAACCCGCGCCGCCCATGCGACGCATACCGAGCAAGCTAGAGGCAGGGGTTCCTGCAGGGAAGGTGACGGATTAGGTCGGGAGGAGTAGGAGGTTTCCCAAATGGAGGAAGGGTCAGCCATTTGGGTAAGGATCAGAGAAATTCCAGGCGACTCGTCCAACTGTGTGCGGGCTTGCCCCGCGAACCAGGGCGAAGCCCTGGCCATACACACTGGCCGCCTGGGCTGGCCTCTTCGCGGGGCAAGCCCGCTCCCACAAGGAGGGGTATCGGCGCTTGGCAATTTAGCCCGGCCGAACGATTTCACCCGTTGCCAGGTTGCGAATCACACTTGGGTTCTTCCGCCCGCCCAACGCCCCGCCCAGTACCAGGTCCAGCTGGCCATGGAAGTACTGCTCCACCCGCAAGCGGCTTTTCGCCGCCGGGCGACCGCCGGGGTTGCACGAGGTGGAAATCAGCGGCCCGACCAGCGCGCACAGCTCACGCACCTGCGGGTGGTCACTGACCCGCAGCGCCACCGTGTCGTGCTGCCCGGTCACCCACTCCGGCAACAGGTCCTGGTGCGGCACCAGCCAGGTATTCGGGCCTGGCCAGGTGCTGCCCATGCGGTCAATCCAGTCCTCGGGGAAATCTTCGAACAAAAAGTCGAATTGGCGGATATTGTCGGCGATCAGGATCAACCCTTTATCCACAGGCCGCGACTTTAGCGCCAGCAGGCGATACACCGCGTCCTCGTTCCACGGGTCACAGCCCAGGCCCCAGACCGCTTCCGTCGGGTAGGCGATAACCGCGCCCGCCCGGATCTCACGTGCGGCTTGTTGCACACGAAAACTGCTCACCATTGCTGTCTCTCCGCCTATATACCTTGCTTGTGAGCAGTGTACTTAGCCAACGCGGGCAAACCAACGCCCGGCTTCATTGCTGACCCGCCCTTCAAGCTCCAGTTCGGTGAGCTGCGCCATCACCTGGGCCAACGGCAGTTCGCTGCAGTGGGCCAGGCTCTCGGTAGTCTGTGGCGCGGCATGCAGCAAGGCGAGCAGGGGGTGATCACGCTGTTCAACAATGGCCGGGGGCAAGTTCTGCCAGCCCTGCAGGCTTTCCAGAATCTGTTCCACGCTCTCCACCAGCAGGGCACCGTCGCGAATCAGCTGGTGGCAGCCTTTGGCACCTGGGTGGTGAATGGAGCCTGGGATGGCATACACCTCGCGGCCCTGCTCAGCCGCCAAGCGCGCTGTGATCAGCGAGCCACTGGCCAGGCTCGCCTCCACAACCAATACGCCCAGCGACAAGCCACTGATGATGCGATTACGCCGCGGAAAATTGCCCGGCAGCGGGCCGGCATCCAGCGGGTACTCGGAAACCAGCGCGCTGCCGCTGTCGATCATCGCTTGGGCAAGCTCGCGATGGCGCTGTGGATAAAGTTTTTGCAGCCCCGTCCCGAGCACCCCAATTGTGCCGCCGCCGGCCTGCAACGCTGCCCGATGAGCGGCACCATCGATACCCAATGCCAGGCCGCTGGTAATGGTGAAACCCGTCTGCGCCAAGTAGCGGGAAAATGCTCGGGCAGTGTCGAGCGCGGGGGGTGAAGCACGCCTGCTTCCCACAATTGCCAACTGTGGCCTTTCCAGCAATGCGGGGTCGCCAGCGACGAAAAGCAACGGCGGCGGGTCGTCGGTTTCGGCCAGCAGAGCAGGGTAGCCAGGGCTGTCCCACATCAGTAAATGCTGGCCCGGGCGCTCTAACCAGGCCATTGCAGCCAGTGCACCGTCACGCACTTCGGCGCTTCTTCGGGCTTCGATACTGGCTTGCGGAATGCCCAGTGCGCGCCAGGCTGCGGCCGGCGCACTCAGCGCCGAAGAAGCGCTGCCAAAAGCTTTCAGCAGGCTGTGAAAGCGGCGTAACCCTGTGTCCGGCAGGCGGTGCAGGCGCAACCTCGCCTCCAGTTCGGCAGGCGCGCAAGGCGACGAATGGTGGGTCAACATGAGGATCATCCTTGATCGAAACGGGGCCATCGACGTGGCACAACCTGTGGATAACTGTGTTGATAACGCTTTGACAACCTGTCCATCAAATGGGTGATAAGCCGTCCGTTTAAACCCTAGCCGAGCTTTGCCAGGTGCCGAATCCCCCGATTACCTTTATTATGTGTGCTCAGTTTTCAACCGAACGCACAGTGACTGCCCGACCTTATGGCCATCTTGAACATTCTCGAATTCCCGGACCCGCGCCTGCGCACCCTCGCCAAACCGGTGACGGTGTTCGACGACGCCCTGAGCCAGCTGATCGACGACATGTTTGAAACCATGTATGAAGCGCCTGGCATCGGCCTGGCTGCGACCCAGGTCAACGTCCACAAGCAAGTGGTGGTGATGGACCTGAGCGAAGACCGCAGCGAGCCGCGGGTCTTCATCAACCCCGTCGTCGAAGAACTGACCCACGACATGGGCCAGTACCAGGAAGGTTGCCTGTCGGTGCCTGGCTTCTACGAAAACGTCGACCGCCCCCTGCGGGTGCGCGTCAAAGCCCAGGACCGCGACGGCAAGCCGTTCGAGCTCGAAGCCGAAGGCCTGCTGGCCGTGTGCGTGCAGCACGAGTTCGATCACCTCAACGGCAAGCTGTTCGTCGACTACCTGTCCACGCTCAAACGCGACCGGATCAAGAAGAAGCTGGAAAAGCAGCACCGCCAGCAAGCCTGATCCCCACCTTCCAGAAGGCTTGCTCCGGCAAGCCTTTTTCTTTTTTGCAGCGAGAACTCCATGCGCATCGTCTTCGCAGGCACTCCAGAGTTTGCCGCCGAACACCTCAAGGCACTGCTCGACAGCCCCTATGAGATCGTGGCCGTCTACACCCAGCCGGACCGCCCAGCCGGGCGTGGCCAGAAGCTCATGCCGAGCGCGGTCAAGGCACTGGCCGTAGCCCACGACATCCCGGTGCTGCAGCCGCCAACCCTGCGCAATGCCGATGCCCAGGCCGAGCTCGCCGCGCTCAAGCCCGACCTGATGGTGGTGGTCGCCTACGGCCTGATCCTGCCCCAGGCCGTGCTGGATATTCCGCGCCTTGGTTGCATCAACAGCCACGCCTCCTTGCTGCCACGCTGGCGCGGTGCGGCGCCGATCCAGCGCGCCGTGGAAGCCGGCGATGCTGAGAGCGGCGTGACCGTGATGCGCATGGAAGCGGGCCTGGACACCGGCCCGATGCTGCTCAAAGTGGTCACCCCGATCAGCGCCGAAGACACCGGCGGCACGCTGCATGACCGCCTCGCCGAAATGGGCCCGCCTGCGGTCATTCAAGCCATTGCTGGCCTTGCCGACGGCTCGCTGCAGGGTGAAGCCCAGGATGACGCCCTGGCCACCTATGCCCACAAGCTGAACAAAGACGAAGCACGCATCGACTGGAGCCGCCCGGCCGTGGAGCTGGAGCGCCTGGTGCGTGCTTTCAACCCGTGGCCGGTGTGCCACAGCACCCTGGACGGCGAAAGCGTGAAGGTGCTGGCTGCCACGTTGTCCACAGGCAACGGCGCCCCTGGCGAGATTCTGTCTGCCAGCAAAGACGGCCTGGTAGTCGCCTGCGGTGACCAGGCACTGAGCCTGACCCGCCTGCAACTGCCCGGCGGCAAGGCGCTGAACTTCAGCGACCTGTTCAACAGCCGCCGCGAGAAATTCGCCAACGGCAAGGTGCTCGGCCAATGAACCCTCGCCTGGCCGCCGCCCGTGCCTTGGCCGCTGTGCTCAGCGGCAAGGCTTCGCTGAACAGCTCGTTGCCGGCACAATTGGACAAGGTCGACGAGCGCGACCGGGGCCTGACCCAAGACCTGGCCTTCGGTACCGCCCGCTGGCAGCCGCGCCTCGACCTGCTCGCTGCGCAATTGCTGCAGAAGCCGTTTAAAGCGGCCGATGCCGATGTGCAGGCCTTGATGCTGGTCGGCCTGTACCAGCTGTTCTACACGCGCATTCCGGCGCACGCCGCCATCGGCGAAACCGTGGGTTGCGCCGACAAGCTGAAAAAGCCGTGGGCCAAAGGCCTGCTCAACGCCGTGCTGCGCCGCGCGCAGCGTGAAGGCGAAGCGCTGCTCGCAGGCATGGAGCGCGACCCGGTGGTGCGCACTGCCCACCCGCGCTGGCTGCAGAAATCGCTGAAGGCCTTCTGGCCCGATCAATGGGAAGCCATCTGCGCCGCCAACAACGCCCACCCGCCGATGATTTTGCGGGTCAACCGCCGCCACCACAGCCGCGATGCCTACCTGGCCTTGCTGGCTGAGGCCGGCGTGGGCGCCAGCGCCTGCCAGTACAGCCGTGACGGCATCGTGCTGAATGAGCCCTGCGATGTGCGCAGCCTGCCTGGCTTTGCCGAAGGCTGGGTAAGCGTGCAGGACGAAGCCGCCCAGCTGTCCGCCGACCTGCTCGAACTGGCCCCCGGCCAACGCGTGCTCGACGCCTGCTGTGCCCCGGGCGGCAAGACTTGCCACTTGCTCGAAGCCGAAGCTGGCCTGGCGCAGGTGGTGGCCATCGACCTGGAAGCCAAGCGCCTGGCCCGCGTGCGCGAGAACCTCGATCGCCTGCAACTGGACGCCGAGCTGATCGCCTGCGATGCCCGCGACACCGCCAGTTGGTGGGACGGCAAAACGTTCCAACGCATCCTGCTCGACGCCCCGTGCTCGGCCACCGGCGTAATCCGCCGCCACCCGGACATCAAGCTGACCCGTCAGGCCGACGACATTCCGGCCCTGGCCACGTTGCAAGGTGAGCTGCTCGATGCCCTGTGGCCGACCCTGGAAGTGGGCGGCATGCTGCTCTACGCCACCTGCTCGAGCTTGCCGACCGAGAACACCGAGGTGATCGACGCCTTCCTCGCCCGCACCCCGGGCGCCCGTGAGTTGGACCTGGCCACCGAGGCCGGCCTGCGCCAGCCACATGGCCGCCAGTTGCTGGCCCAGGAAGGCGGCCACGACGGGTTCTACTATGCCAAGCTGATCAAGATCGCCGCGTCACGCGGATAAGCACAACGGTTAGGGAGTAGCGGATGAAGATCATCATCCTCGGCGCGGGGCAGGTGGGCGGTACGCTGGCAGAACACCTGGCCAGCGAGGCCAACGACATTACCGTGGTCGACACCGACGGCGAGCGCCTGCGCGACCTCGGCGACCGCCTGGACATCCGCACGGTGCAAGGCCGCGGCTCGCTGCCGACGGTGTTGCGCCAGGCCGGCGCCGACGACGCCGACATGCTGGTGGCGGTGACCAACAGCGATGAAACCAACATGGTGGCCTGCCAGGTCGCCTACTCGTTGTTCCACACCCCGACCAAGATCGCCCGGGTACGGGAATCGGCCTACCTCACCCGCGAAGAGCTGTTCCACAACGACCACATTCCGGTCGACGTGCTGATCAGCCCCGAGCAGGTGGTGACCAACTACATCAAGCGCCTGATCGAGCACCCAGGTTCACTGCAGGTAATCGACTTCGCCGAAGGCAAGGCGCAACTGGTGGCGGTCAAGGCGTACTACGGCGGCCCGCTGGTGGGCCAGCAGTTGCGCCAGATCCGTGCGCACATGCCCAACGTCGACACCCGTGTGGCGGCGATCTTCCGCCGTGACCGGCCGATCACCCCACGCGGCGACACCGTGATCGAGGCCGATGACGAAGTGTTCTTCATCGCCGCGAAAAAAGACATCCGCGCCGTGATGGGCGAGCTGCGACGCATCGACGAGACCAACAAGCGCGTGGTCATCGCCGGGGGCGGGCAGATCGGCGAGCGCCTGGCGGAGGCCATCGAAAGCCGCTATCAGGTGAAGATCATCGAGATGAACCCGGCGCGTTGCCGTCACCTCTCCGATACCCTGGAAAGCACGGTGGTGCTGCAGGGCAGTGCGTCGGACAAGGACTTGATGCTCGAAGAGAACATCGCCGACGCCGACATTTTCCTGGCCCTGACCAACGACGATGAGGCCAACATCATGTCGTCGCTGCTGGCCAAGCGCCTGGGCGCACGCAAGGTGATGACCATCATCAACAACCCGGCCTATGTCGACCTGGTGCAGGGTGGTGAAATCGACATCGCCATCAGCCCTCAGTTGGCCACCATCGGCACGTTGCTGGCCCACGTGCGGCGTGGCGATATCGTCAGCGTCCACTCCCTGCGCCGCGGCGCGGCCGAGGCCATCGAGGCTGTGGCGCATGGTGATTCGAAGTCAAGCAAGGTGGTCGGCAAGGCCATCGAAGACATCGCCCTGCCGCCAGGCACCACCATCGGCGCGATCATTCGCGACGAAGAGGTGATGATTGCCCACGACGACACGGTGATCGAATCGGGTGACCACGTGATTCTGTTCGTTGTGGATAAAAAACACATTCGAGATGTGGAGAAGCTGTTCCACGTCGGCTTGAGTTTCTTCTAGGAGAAGAGGGCATGCGCGAATCGCTGGAGAAGATGCTGGCCAAGGGTGTGGATAACCCGCTGTTGAGGTTCGGCCTTGGCAAGGCCTGGCTGGACGAGGGCAATGGCGCTGAAGCGGCGGTGCACCTGGCGCGTTGCGTGGAACAAGACCCTAAGTATTCGGCGGCGTGGAAGTTGCTGGGTAAGGCGTATCAGTTGCAGGGGGATTTGGCGGCGGCGCGCAAGGCCTGGGAGGACGGGATCGTGGCGGCGCAGGCCCATGGCGATAAGCAGGCCGAGAAAGAGATGGCAGTGTTCCTCAAAAAGCTGAATAAAGCCTGAAATTGCCGAAGCTGCTCTGCAGCCCATTCGCGGGGCAAGCCCGCTCCCACAAGTCCTACGCAACCTGAGTGTCACTCTGTACCTTGTGGGAGCGGGCTTGCCCCGCGAATGGGGTGCAAAGCGCCCCCAACTATCTCAATACCAGCGCGCTTCGCCAGCTGGGCGCTTCTTGAAGCGCTTCATGCTCCACATGTACTGGCTCGGATACTCACGCACATACCGCTCGACCACCTTGCTCATGGCCGCCGCCGACTCGGTCACATCCGTGCTGTACATCGCCTCCGGCGCCGCCTCCAGAATCACCCGGAACCCAGACCCATCCGGCAGCCGCAACGCATGCAGGAACACACCCACCGCCTTGCCACCGGCCAGCATGTTCGGCACGAACTTGCTGGTCAGCGCCTGGGTGCCCAGGAACGGCACGAACACACCCGCCGACTCAGCAGGTTCCGGGTCGGCAGGAATGCCCACCTGGCCCCCGCGGCGCACTTCCTTGATCACGCTTAGGATGCCTTCCTTGGTCGAAGGCGCCACACGGTTACCCATCTGCACCCGCTGTTCACGCAACAAATCATCCACAGCTTTGAGCTTCGGCGGGCGGTAGAAGATGATCGGTTTGCACTGGTTGCAATAGAAGTGGTTCAACACTTCCCAGTTACCCAGGTGGCTGGTGATGCCCACCACGCCCTTGCCCGAGGCCAGGGCCTGCTCCAGCACTTCCAGGCCGTGCACTTCCTTGACCAGCTCCAGCGAACGCTGCGGTGGCCAGATCCAGGCGCAAGCGCTTTCGACAAAGGACTTGCCGATGTCTCTCAGCGCGCGGCCGACCAGTTGCTCACGTTCGGCCGGGTCCATCTCCGGGAAACACTTGGCGAGGTTGATACGCACCACGTTGCGCGACCCGTTCGGGACCTTCCACATCAGCCAGCCGATACCGGCGCCGACGCGCTGCACAGCGCCCCAGGGCAACTTGGCGAACAGTCGAAGCACCCTGACCATCAGGGCGCCCTTGAACTTTTCCACAGGCGAATTCCTTATTTCAGCAAGGCGCGCATTGTACCCCGTCAGCGCGCCAAGGCGGCGTAGCGATCACAATCGGTGGTGTGGTCCATGACCATACCGGTGGCCTGCATGAAGGCATAACAGATGGTTGGGCCGACAAACGTGAAGCCGGCTTTTTGCAGGGCCTTGCTCATTGCCTTCGCTTCATCGGTAACGGCAGGCATTTCGCTTCGGTCCTTGAAATGGTTGACCTTGGGCGTGCCGCCCACAAACGACCAGAGCCACTCGGCCGGGTTATCCACAGCCAGCCAGGCCTGGGCATTGCGCCGGGCCGCCTTGAGTTTGAGGCGGTTGCGGATGATGCCGGCGTCGAGCATCAGTGCTTCGATCCGTTCATCGCTCATCTGCGCCAACTTCACCGGGTCGAAGCCATGCATCACCTCGCGATAACGCTCGCGTTTACGTAAAACCGTGATCCATGACAGCCCCGCCTGGAACCCTTCGAGCAAAAGCATCTCGAACAGCAACGCCGGATCACGCTGCGGTGTTCCCCATTCCTGGTCGTGGTAGGCCTGGTACAACGGATCGTCGGTACACCAAAAGCAGCGTGGCATAAGGCTCCAATGAGTAGAGGGCGAGGCGAATCAGGTTATACTCCCGCTCTTTACATCCGCATCCCCAGATACAGGTGAATTTCGTGAGCCAGCCTACGCCAGCCGTGCGTACCTTCCAAGACCTGATCCTCGCCCTGCAGAACTACTGGGCAGCTCAAGGTTGTGTGGTGCTTCAGCCCTACGATATGGAAGTAGGCGCCGGCACTTTCCATACCGCCACGTTCCTGCGCGCCGTCGGCCCAGAGACCTGGAACGCCGCCTACGTTCAGCCTAGCCGTCGCCCTGCCGACGGGCGGTATGGCGAAAACCCAAACCGCCTGCAGCACTACTACCAGTTCCAGGTGGTGCTCAAGCCGAACCCGGCCAACTTCCAGGAGCTGTACCTCGGCTCGCTGAAAGCCATTGGCCTGGATCCGCTGGTCCACGATATCCGTTTCGTCGAAGATAACTGGGAATCGCCGACCCTCGGCGCCTGGGGCCTGGGCTGGGAAATCTGGCTCAATGGCATGGAGGTGACCCAGTTCACCTACTTCCAGCAAGTGGGCGGCATCGAGTGCTACCCGGTCACCGGTGAAATCACCTACGGCCTCGAACGCCTGGCCATGTACATCCAGGGTGTCGACTCGGTCTACGACCTGGTATGGGCCGATGGCCCGTTCGGCAAGGTCACCTACGGCGACGTGTTCCACCAGAACGAAGTCGAGCAGTCGACCTACAACTTCGAACACGCCAACGTCGAGAAACTGTTCGAGCTGTTCGACTTCTACGAAAGCGAAGCCAACCGCCTGATCAAGCTGGAGCTGCCGCTGCCGACCTACGAAATGGTCCTGAAGGCTTCGCACACCTTCAACCTGCTCGACGCCCGCCGCGCCATCTCGGTGACCGAGCGCCAGCGTTACATCCTGCGCGTACGTACCCTGGCCCGGGACGTGGCGCAAAGCTATCTGCAAGCCCGCGCACGCCTGGGCTTCCCGATGGCCACCCCTGAATTGCGTGACGAAGTGTTGGCTAAGCTGGAGGCTGCACAATGAGTGCTCAAGATTTCCTGGTAGAACTGGGCACCGAAGAGCTGCCACCCAAGGCCCTCGCCAGCCTGGGCGACGCCTTCCTGGCCGGTATCGAGAAAGGCCTGCAGGCCGCTGGCCTGAACTACGCCAGCAAATCGGTATACGCCGCGCCGCGCCGCCTGGCCGTACTGATCCGCCAGCTCGACGTGCAGCAGCCTGACCGCAGCATCAACATCGACGGCCCGCCCCTGCAGGCTGCTTTCAAAGACGGCGAGCCGACCCAAGCGGCCCTGGGCTTTGCCAAGAAGTGCGGTGTAGAGCTGTCGGAAATCGACCAGAGCGGCGCCAAGCTGCGTTTCTCCCAGCACATTCCGGGCAAGGCCACTACCAGCCTGCTGCCGACCATCGTCGAAGACTCGCTCAACGACCTGCCGATCCCCAAGCGCATGCGCTGGGGCGCCAGCCGCGAAGAGTTCGTGCGCCCAACCCAGTGGCTGGTGATGCTGCTTGGCGACCAGGTCGTCGACTGCACCATCCTCGCCCAGCAGGCCGGCCGTGAGTCCCGTGGCCACCGCTTCCACCACCCGGAAAACGTGGTTATCACCACCCCGGCCAACTACGTCGAAGACCTGCGCAAAGCCTACGTGCTGGCCGACTTCGCCGAGCGCCGCGAGCTGATTGCCAAGCGCACCGCCGAACTGGCCCTCCAGCAGGAAGGCAGCGCCATCGTGCCGCCGGCGCTGCTGGACGAAGTGACCGCGCTGGTCGAGTGGCCAGTGCCGCTGGTGTGCTCGTTCGAGGAGCGTTTCCTCGACGTGCCGCAAGAAGCCCTGATCACCACCATGCAGGACAACCAGAAGTACTTCTGCCTGCTGGACAGCGAAGGCAAGCTGCTGCCGCGCTTCATCACCGTGGCCAACGTCGAAAGCCGTGACCCGAAGCAGATCATCGAAGGCAACGAAAAGGTCGTGCGCCCACGCCTGACCGATGCCGAGTTCTTCTTCAAGCAAGACAAGAAGCAGCCGCTGGAAACCTTCAACGAGCGCCTCAAGAACGTGGTGTTCCAGGCTCAACTGGGCACCGTGTACGACAAGGCCGAGCGTGTTTCCAAGCTGGCCGCGTTCATTGCCCCGCTGATTGGCGGCGACGCCCAGCGCGCCGCGCGTGCCGGCCTGCTGTCCAAGTGCGACCTGGCCACCGAGATGGTCGGCGAGTTCCCTGAGATGCAGGGCGTTGCCGGTTACTACTACGCGCTCAACGATGGCGAGCCGCAAGACGTCGCCCTGGCCTTGAACGAGCAGTACATGCCGCGCGGCGCTGGCGCCGAGCTGCCAGAGACCGTCACCGGTGCTGCCGTGGCGATCGCTGACAAGCTCGACACCCTGGTCGGTATCTTCGGCATCGGCATGCTGCCAACCGGCAGCAAAGACCCGTACGCACTGCGCCGCGCCGCGCTGGGCGTGCTGCGCATCCTGATCGAGAAGCAGTTGGACCTGGACCTGACCGGTGCGGCCGAGTTCGCGGTCAAGCAGTTCGGTGCCAAGGTCAAGGCTGCCGGCCTGGCTGAGCAAGTGCTGGAGTTCATCTTCGATCGCCTGCGTGCACGCTACGAAGACGAAGGCATCGACGTGGCCACCTACCTGTCGGTACGTGCCCTGAAGCCGGGCTCTGCCCTGGACTTCGACCAGCGTGTGCAGGCGGTGCAGGCGTTCCGCAAACTGCCGGAAGCCGAAGCCCTGGCCGCGGTGAACAAGCGCGTGTCGAACCTGCTGAGCAAGGCCGAAGGCGCCATCGCCGAACAGGTCGAGCCGAAGTACTTCGACAACGCCAACGAGTTCTCCCTGTACTCGGCCATTCAGCAGGCCGACCAGGCCGTGCAACCGATGGCCGCAGCGCGTCAGTACAGCGAGTCGCTGGCCCGCCTGGCAGCCCTGCGTGACCCGGTCGACGCCTTCTTCGAGGCGGTGATGGTCAACGCCGAGGACGCCAAGGTCCGCGCCAACCGTTATGCCCTGCTCAGCCGCCTGCGCGGTCTGTTCCTGGGTGTGGCCGACATCTCGCTGCTGGGGTAAGCCTTGAAACTGCTGATTCTCGATCGAGACGGGGTGATCAACTATGACTCCGACGCTTACATCAAGTCGCTGGAGGAGTGGATCCCCATTCCCGGCTCGGTCGAGGCCATCGCGCAGTTGAGCAAAGCGGGCTGGACGGTGGCCGTGGCCACCAACCAGTCCGGCATTGCCCGCGGCTATTACCCGGTGCAAACCCTCGAGGCCATGCACGCGCGCCTGCGTGCGTTGGTGGCCGAGCAGGGCGGCGAAGTGGGCCATATCGTCTATTGCCCACATGGCCCGGATGAAGGCTGCGATTGCCGCAAGCCCAAGCCGGGCATGCTGCGGGCGATTGCCGAGCACTACCAGGCCGACCTTGGCGGCGTGTGGTTTGTCGGCGACAGCCAAGGTGACCTCCAGGCCGCCCTGGCCGTCGGTGCACAACCCGTGTTGGTGAAAACCGGCAAGGGCGAGCGGACCCTGGAAAAAGGTGTCCCTGAAACTACACTGATTTTCGACGATCTGGCAGCTATCGCCAGAGAACTAATTTAAACAGTGCGCCTTAGGGCGCATTTTCTCAGGCGGGCACGCCCCGCAACGGTACATGCCACTATGTCGATCCTGCAGGCGATCAGAATCTTTCTTTTTTACCTGCTGCTGGGCACCAGCTCGTTGCTGTGGTGCTCCCTGAGCTTTTTTGTCGCGCCCTTCTTGTCGTTCCCCAAGCGTTACACGTTCATCAACGTGTACTGGTGCCGTTGCGCGTTATTTTTGACCCGCACCATCCTTGGCATCGATTACAAGATCACCGGCGCCGAGAATGTGCCGAATGAGCCGTGTGTGATCCTGTCCAACCATCAGAGCACCTGGGAGACCTTCTTCCTTTCCCAGTACTTCTCGCCGCTCAGCCAAGTGCTCAAGCGCGAGCTGCTGTACGTGCCGTTCTTCGGCTGGGCCATGGCCATGCTGCGGCCCATCGCGATCAACCGCGACAACCCTAAAGAAGCCCTGCGTCAGGTCGCCAGCCAAGGTGATGAACTGCTCAAGCAGGGTGTGTGGGTGCTGATCTTCCCAGAGGGCACCCGCGTGCCGTTTGGCACCGTCGGCAAGTTCTCCCGTGGCGGTACCGCGCTGGCGGTCAATGCCGGCCTGCCGGTGCTGCCCATTGCGCACAACGCGGGCAAGTTCTGGCCCAAGGCTGGCTGGGGCAAGCGTGCCGGCACCATCGAGGTGGTGATCGGTGAGCCGATGTACGCCAACGGCACCGGCCCTCGTGCAATTGCCGAGCTCAATGACCGCGCCGCCGCCTGGAACGAGGCCACGCAAAGGGCCCTGGGTTCGCTGCCACCCGCGGCTGAAAAGCCACAGGAGCAGACTGCTTGAGTTTCTGTGGATAACGTGTGAGCAGTTTTTCTGCGATCTGTTCTATGTATGCAGTAAGTGATTGAATTAGCTGTTTATTTCTTCACATGACAGATTTGCGAAAAACGTGCATAAGTTTTTTCGCGGCATAAAAAAACCGGCTTTTAAAGCCGGTTTTTTTATGGGTAACCTGAGCCGCGTCAGACCTTGTCGATGTCCACGTCCTTGGTTTCTTTCAGGCAGAAAATCCCCACCACCAGGCTGATGCCGGTCACCAGCACCGGGTACCACAGCCCGTAGAAGATATCCCCGGTATACACCACCAGCGCGAACGACACCGTCGGCAGGAAGCCACCAAACCAGCCGTTGCCGATGTGGTAGGGCAGGGACATCGAGGTATAGCGGATACGGGTCGGGAACAGCTCGACCATCACCGCCGCCAGTGGGCCATAGGTCATGGTCGCGATCAGGATCATCGCCACGATCAGCACCACCACCATCACCTCGTTGACCTGCCCCGGATCAGCCTTGGCTGGGTACCCCGCCTGCTCGATCGCCGAGCGCATGGCGGCGTCGTCGAAACCATTGATGGTCTTGTCGCCAATGTTGACCACCACCTCGCTGCCAGCCACGCTCACCGAGCTGTACGGCAGGCCCTGCTTGACCAGGAACGTCTTGACCTTGTCGCATGGGCTGTCGAAGCGCGCCTTGCCAACCGGGTCGAACTGGAAGGTGCAGCCCTGCGGGTCGGCGGTCACGACGATCGGTGCCTGGCGGCTGGCGGCGTCGATCTGCGGGTTGGCGTAATGGCTGAGCGCCTTGAACAGCGGGAAGTACAGCACCGTCGCCAGCAGCAGGCCGAGCATCAGAATCGGCTTACGCCCGATACGGTCCGACAGCCAACCGAAGAACACGAAGAACGGCGCGCCGATCACCACACTGATGATCAGCAGCGTGTTGGCCTGGGCGGGGTCCATCTTAAGCATCTGGGTCATGAAGAACAGCACGTAGAACTGCGCGGTGTAGAAGGTCACCGCCTGGCCAGCATTGATGCTGAACAGGGCAGTGAGCACCACCTTGAGGTTCGGCCAGGAGGTGAACGACTCGCGGATCGGCGATTTGCTGATCTTGCCCTGGGCTTTCATTTTCACGAAGGCAGGCGACTCATGCATGCTCATGCGAATCCAGGTGGAAATCGCCAGCAGGAAAATCGACAGCAGGAACGGCAGGCGCCAGCCCCAGGTTTCGAACTGGTCACCACTGATGTAACGGCTGCCCAGTACGACCAGCAACGACAGCAGCAGGCCCAGGGTGGCGGTGGATTGAATGAAACCGGTATGGAAGCCGCGTTTACCCTGCGGGGCATGCTCGGCCACGTAGGTAGCCGCGCCACCGTACTCGCCCCCAAGCGCCAGGCCCTGCAGCATGCGCAGGATCACCAGGATGATCGGTGCCGCAATACCAATGCTGGCATAGGTGGGCAGCAGGCCGACGGCAAAGGTCGACAGGCCCATCAGCACGATGGTCACCAGGAAGGTGTACTTGCGCCCAATCATGTCGCCCAGCCGGCCAAACACCAGCGCACCGAAGGGGCGAACCAGGAAGCCGGCGGCGAAGGCCATCAAGGCAAAGATGAAGGCCGTGGTGTCGTTGACCCCAGCAAAGAACTGCTTGCTGATGACCGCCGCCAGCGCGCCATAGAGAAAAAAGTCATACCACTCGAAAACCGTCCCGAGGGATGACGCGAAAATGATCTTTCTTTCTTCACGACGGCTGGCGCTGCTGGCCGTCGCACCCTGCTCTTGGATGTAATCCGACATCGTTGCTGTCCTCGGCCCACAGGCCACAGTGATTATTCTTTTTGTTCCACTGTCGGCAGCCTCCGACCGCAAGCTGCCGGTGTTGCACGCACCCGGGTCAGGGCGTCGGTATTGCGTCTTCGTTTAGGTAGGTCTGGGTCGCAGCTCCTTTGAGGATAAGTTGCGCCGCCTTTTCGGCGATCATCAGCGTGGGTGAACAGGTATTGCCGGAGGTGATCTGCGGCATGATCGAGGCATCCGCCACCCGCAAGCCTGGGATGCCATGCACCCGCAGCTGGTTATCCACAACATCCTCTGGGCCACTGCCCATGCGGCAGGTGCCCACGGGATGGAAGATGGTGGTGCCAATCTTGCCAGCGGCCTCGAACAACTCGTCTTCGCTTTGCAGGGCAGGGCCCGGCAGGTATTCCTGGGGGGCGAAGGCCGCGAGGGCAGGGGCCTGGACGATGCGCCGCGTCATGCGGATGGCGTCTGCGGCGACCCGCAAGTCCTGTGGGTCACTGAGGTAGTTAGGGTCGATCAGTGGCGCGCTGTGCATATCAGCGGCGCGGATGTCGATGCGCCCGCGGCTGAGCGGGCGCAGGTTGCACACCGAAGCGGTGAAGGCCGGGAAGCGGTGCAATGGCTCGCCGAACCGCTCCAGCGACAAGGGCTGCACGTGGTACTGCAAGTTGGCCGTGGCATGTTCGGGGCTGGAGCGCACGAACGCCCCCAACTGGCTAGGCGCCATGGCCAACGGGCCGCTGCGGTCATAGAGATAACGCAGGCCCATGCCCATCTTGCCCCACAGGCTGTTGGCCATCTGGTTCAGGGTACGGGTGTTGCGGATCTGGTAGATCAGGCGCAATTGCAGGTGGTCCTGCAGGTTGCCGCCGACGCCGGGCATGTCATGCCGCACACCAATGCCCAAGTCTTCGAGCAGCTTGCGCGGGCCGATGCCAGACCGTTGCAGGATCCCCGGCGAGCCGACGGCGCCGGCGCACAGAATGATCTCGCGACGGGCAGCGAACTCGTGCCAGGCACCTTGCCAGCGGGCTTTTACCGCACGGGCACGGGTGTTGTTGAGCAGTACCTGATCGACTTCTACACCGGTCAGCACCGTCAGGTTCGACCGGCTGAGCACCGGCCGAAGAAACGCCTTTGACGCGTTCCAGCGCACGCCACTGCGCTGGTTGACCTGAAAGTATCCACAGCCCTGGTTGTCACCGGTGTTGAAATCATCGACCTTGGCGATGCCACTTTGCTCGGCCGCCTCGCGGAACGCATCGAGGATCGGCCAGCTGTAACGCTGGCGCTCGACCCGCCATTCGCCGGCAGCGCCATGGTGCTCGCTGTCACCGGCAAAATGGTTTTCACTGGCCTTGAACAGTGGCAGTACGTCCTTCCAGGCCCAGCCAGGGTTGCCTTGCTCGGCCCAGTGGTCATAGTCGGCCGCCTGGCCGCGCATGTAGATCATGCCGTTGATCGATGAACAACCGCCCAGCACCTTGCCCCGTGGATAACCCAGGCTGCGACCACCCAGGCCGCTTTGTGCTTCGGTCTTGAAGCACCAGTCAGTGCGGGGGTTGCCGATGCAATAGAGGTAGCCGACGGGGATGTGGATCCAGGGATAGTTGTCACGGCCACCCGCCTCCAGCAGCAGCACGCGGCAGGAAGGGTCGGCGGACAATCGATTGGCCAGCAGGCACCCGGCTGGACCGGCGCCCACGACCACGTAGTCGAAGACAGAATCGGCTGATGGCATGTACAACCTCGCGCCTGATTATTGTTCTTGTCCCGAACCATCTTATTGATTAATTTCGCTGTGGAAACACGAGATTTCGCGCAGCCGCTGTGCGTTTTAGCACAGTGACATGTCTGCTTTGGCCATCGCCGGCCAGAGTGAACAGCCCAAAAGGATCAGCATGTTCGACTGGAACGATCTGCGGTTTTTCCTCGAGTTGCAGCGCAGCGGCCGTTTGCTCACTGCCGCCAAACGCCTCAATACCACCCACAGCACCGTCGCCCGGCATATCGAGAGCATCGAGAAAAGCCTGGGCACGCCACTGTTCGTGCAGCATGCCCAAGGCTACGACCTGACCCCGTCCGGGCAGGCCCTGCTCAAGCACGCCGAAGCCATGGAAAACGTCGCCTTGCTGGCGCAGGAAGAAATCACCCAAGCCATCACCCCGCTGGGCAAGATCCGCCTGGGGGTGACAGAAGGCATTGGCATCATGTTCTTCACCCCGCGCATGAACGCGCTGTTCGAGCGCTACCCAGGCCTTGAGGTGGAACTGGTGGCGGTGCCGCGCTTCGTCAGCATCCTCAACCGCGAGGCGGAAATCAGCATCCACCTGGAGCGGCCCAACGCCGACCTGCTGATCACCCGCAAGCTCACCGACTACCGCCTGGCGCTCTACGCCAGCCAAGCGTACCTCGACCGCGCACCGCCGCTGCGCAACCGCGAAGACCTGGCTCGGCACTGCTGGATCGGCTACGTCGATGACCTGCTGTTCAGCCAAGAGCTGCTGTTTCTCAACAGCTTCTGCCGCGCGCCCAACGTGGCGTTTCGCAGCACCAGCGTGATCGCCCAGCAACACGCGGCGCGCGCGGGCCTTGGCATTGCCGTGCTGCCCAACTTCATGGCGCGCCATGACCCGACGCTGGTCCGGGTGCTGCCCAGCGAAACCATCCAGCGCAGCTATTGGATCTGCACCCGTCGCGAGCTGCACAAGTCGGTGCGCCTGCGGGTAGTGTGGGACTACCTGCTGGCGCTGTGTGCCGCCGAACAGGGCGAGCTGCTAGCCCAGTAGCGCCTTGCCGGCCAACAGCAGGGCGGCCGCCCAACCGGCCACGGCAAACATCTGCTGCAAGCGCGGCCCGGCGAGTTTGGCTGCCAATGGCCGCGCCAGCAGCAAACCGGCCACCGCACCGAGCGCAAACGGTGCGCCGACCTGCCAGTGCATCACCCCCGCCAGGCTGGCGCTGACCACGCTCCCCGTGGACACCAGCGCAATCACCGCCAGCGAGGTCGAGACGATGCTGGCCATGCGCAAATTGGTGTAGCGGTTCAAGGCGGGGATGATCACAAACCCACCGCCCACGCCCAGCAACCCAGACAGCAATCCCGACAGCGCGCCGGTAAAGGCCAGGGCGCGTGCGCAGGGCAACGTCCAGCGCAAACGGCCCTGCAGCGGGTTGAGCACGCAGGGTTCGATGTAGCGATGTGCATCGTTGGCTTCACCGCGCAGCTCCCTGGCCGCCTTGCGCCAAATGCGCAGGCAGGCGTAGACCAGCACGCCGGCGAATACCAATGCCAGCGGCGTGTTGGGCACACGGTGCGCCAGCATGAGGCCGAAGGGCGCGACCGCGATGCCGATCAGGGCGATGAACAACGCCGCTCGGTAGCGCACCAACCCCTGACGCAAACCCAGCACTGCCCCCACGGCGGCAGCAAGGCCCACCGCCAACAGGCCGACTGGCGCCGCCTCGACCATCGACAGGCCAAGGCCAAACACCAGCAATGGCACCGCAAGAATACCGCCGCCCGCGCCGGTCAAGGCCAGCACGGCACCGATGACCGCCCCCAAGCCTGCGCCCAACAGTTGGTGTTCGATCACTGTTTGGCCTCAGCTACCAATGGCTGCGGCCGCGCCAACCATTCACGCCCCTTGAGCATGCCTTTCCAGTACAACGGCGGCAGTACCCGCGCCTTGAGCAACCAGGCCAGGCGCGTCGGCCGTCGGCCATCGAGTAGCCAGCGTGGGAAGCTCGGCGCCACTTTGCCGCCGTAGGTGAACTCGGCCAGCACGATCTTGCCGCGCTCGACAGTCAGCGGGCATGAGCCATAACCGTCGTACATGGCGAGGGTAGGGAGCCTGCCCAACGCCACCAGCACGTTATTGGCCACTACCGGCGCCTGTTTGCGTGCTGCCGCAGCAGTCTTGGCATTACTGGTGTTGGCCACGTCGCCCAGGGCATGGATATTGGTGAACTTTCGATGGCGCAAGGTCTGCGGGTCGACGTCGACCCAGCCCGCGCTGTCTGCTAACGGGCTCTCGCGAATGAAGTCTGGCGCCACCTGCGGCGGCACCACGTGCAGCATGTCGAAGGCCTCGACTCGGGTTTCAGTGCTGCCGTCCGCCAAGGTACGCACGAACGTCGCGCGCTTGCCGGGGCCATCCACCGCCACCAGGCGATGGGCGTAGTTAAGGTCCACGGCGTACTTGTCGATGTAAGCCATCAGTGCGGGCACGTAGTCGGCCACGCCAAACAGCACGGCACCGGCGTTGAAGAAACTGGCTTTCACATCCCCCAAATGCCCGTGGCGCAGCCAGTGGTCGCAAGACAGGTACAGCGCTTTCTGTGGCGCACCAGCGCACTTGATCGGCATCGGCGGTTGGGTGAACACGGCGCGGCCCTGCTTGAGCTGCTGCACCAGTTGCCAGGTGTACGAGGCCAGGTCGTAGCGGTAGTTGGAGGTCACGCCGTTACGGCCCAGTGTCTCGCTCAGGCCGTCGATGGCCTGCCAATCGAGTTTCAGGCCTGGGCAAACCACCAACTGTTCATAGCTGATAGCGCGGCCATCTTCGAGTACGACCAACTGGCCCAAGGGGTCGAAGCCCTGCACGCGCGCCTTGATCCAATGCACGCCACGGGGAAGGGTCGAGGCCATGGTGCGCGCCGTGTCTGGCGCCTTGAACACACCGGCACCGACCAGGGTCCAGCCGGGCTGGTAGTAATGCACGTCGGCGGGGTCGATCAGGGCGATATCCAGTGACGGATCACGGCTGATCAGGCTGGACGCGGTGGCGATACCGGCAGCACCGGCACCGACGATCACCACTTTGTGGTGGTCGGTATTGAGCGTTTTGGCAGGGTGGAGCAAGGCAGGCATGGCGGTATTTCCTGGAAATCTCGTTATGGGTAAAAGCGGTTAAAGCGTGTTCAGTGGAATCTTCAGGTAGCTCACGCCATTGGCCTCGGGCTCAGGGAAGTGGCCGCTGCGCATGTTGACCTGCACCGAGGGCAGGATCAGCACAGGCATGTCGAGGGTCTTGTCGCGGGCTTCGCGCATGGCCACGAAGCTGTCTTCGTCGATGCCGTGGTGAATGTGGATATTGCTGCCACGTTGCTCGGCCACAGTCGTGACGTATCGCATGTCGCGCCCGCCCGGCAGGTAGTCGTGGCACATGAACAACCGGGTCTGGTCGGGGAAGGCCAGCAGGCGGCGGATCGAGCGATACAGGGTGCGGGCATCGGCGCCGGGGAAGTCGCAACGGGCCGTGCCATAGTCGGGCATGAACAGCGTGTCACCGACGAACACCGCCGTTTCACCGCCATCGACCACCACATAGCTCATGCAGGCGGGGGTGTGCCCCGGCGTGTGCAAAGCACGGGCATGCAGGTTGCCGATACGGAAACCTTCCTCATCCTCCAGCAGGACATCGAACTGGCTGCCATCCCGGGCAAAGCCGGGTTCGGCATTGAACAGCGCGCCAAACACTTTCTGCACCTGGGTGATCTGCGCACCGATGGCGGTGTGGCCGCCGAGCTTGTCCTTCAGATAGGCCGCGGCCGACAGGTGGTCTGCATGCACATGGGTTTCCAGAATCCACTGCACCTCGGCATCGAGCGCCTTTACCCGGGTGATCAACCTGTCTGCCGAGGCGGTGCAGGTGCGCCCCGACTTGGGGTCGTAATCCAAAACGCTGTCGATCAACGCGCATTTGCGCGTCTCGCCGTCCATGAGCAGGTAGCTGATGGTCGAGGTCGCCTCGTCGAAGAAGGCTTCCACGTGAAGGTTGTTACCGATGATCATCACGTTCTCCAAAGTTTCCTACGCCCCTATAGAGGCGTAGGCAGTGACTGGAGGTTTATCAAGATGCATGCCAGGGTTTTTCACAGGCCTTGGCTAATGAATACGGGCCGGGCCGGCGCTTGCCTGGCAACATGGCAGCCACGTTGGCAGTCGACTGTCAGTCAATGGCAGTGTTTGGCAGTCCTTGCTACCCTCCGCCGGGTTATCACATCGGTGCCGTCATGCCTGAGCCTCATCACATCATCCTAGCGTTGGTTTCCTACCTCGAACACGATGCCCTGCCCACCATCGTGCTGGACACGGACTACAACATTCTCGCGGCCAACGCGGCCTACCGCCGCCAGTTCGGCCGAGACCAGCAGGCGCCGCTGGGTGAAAAATGCCATAAGGTCTCGCACCACTATGCCGTGCCATGCGACCAGGCCGGCGAGCATTGCCCCATGCGCAAGGCATGGGACAGCAAGGTGCCGGAACGTGTGCTGCACATTCATCACACGCCACGCGGCCCTGAGCATGTGGACGTCGAGCTGCGGCCGATCCTGGATGAGCAGGGCAGGGTGGTCGCCTTTGTCGAGCGCCTCACCACCATCACGCTCGCCGCAGCGCAACCTCAGCAGCAGGGCTTGGTAGGGCGGGCGCCAGCGTTCAAGGCAGCATTGGCCAGCCTGCAGCGCGCGGCGCCCGCGCAAATCCCAGTGTTGCTCCAGGGCGAATCGGGTACCGGCAAAGAGCTGTTCGCCCGCGCCCTGCACATGGGCAGCCCGCGTGCAAACGGGCCGTTGGTCGTGGTCGACTGCACCGGCTTGACCGAGTCGCTGTTCGAGAGCGAGCTGTTCGGCTACGAGAAAGGGGCGTTCACCGGCGCCAACCAACGCAAGATCGGCCTGGCCGAAGCCGCACATGGCGGCACGTTGTTCCTCGACGAAATCGGCGAAGTGCCGATGGCCATGCAGGTCAAGCTGCTGCGCCTGATCGAGTCCGGCAGCTTCCGCCCGGTGGGCAGCCTGCGGACCGTGCACTCGGATTTCCGTTTGGTCTCAGCCACACACAAGCCGCTCAAGAAAATGGTCGCCGAAGGTACGTTCCGTGAGGATCTGTATTACCGCATCAGTGGCTTTCCTATCCGGCTGCCTGCCCTGCGTGAGCGCGTGGAGGACCTGCCATTGCTGGTCGAAAGCCTGCTCCAGCGTATGGCTGGCCAGCCGGCGCCCAGGTTGGCCGATGACGCCTTGAAGCACCTCGGGCTGCATCCGTTCCCGGGCAATATCCGCGAGTTGCGCAACATCCTTGAACGGGCACGGCTGTTTGCCGATGACGGGCTGATCCGTCCCGAGCACCTGCCTGACGACATCGGCCCACCGATTGCACCTGGCGTGACAAGGGGCCGAGGCCATAGCGACCTGAGTGAGCTGGCGCAGGCGCTGGAGCAGTTTCAGGGGCCACGCAGTGAGCTGGCGCGCCACCTGGGCATGAGTGAGCGCACCCTCTACCGACGCTTGAAGTCACTGGGCTTGGGCACATAGGGAGTCTCGGCCTTGCGCACCTTTACCTGACCTTTACCTCGAGCCAAGGAGTAGCTTGGCAAAACCGCTGTCTGATCCATTAACCGCACCAGGCGAACCGAACTTGCGCTGGGCATTAACATGCAGAGGATCAGCAACACATGAAGAAAACCCTGACCGTGCTGTGCGCCGCGCTGATGTTCAGCGCGCCGCTGGCCAGCTTTGCTCAACCGGGCCCACCCCCGGGGCATGACAACGGCCCCTCCCATCAGGGCAACACACCGCATGGCAACGGCCAGCACGGCAAACAGCCGCAGGGTCGGCCGGGTAACGGCCATGCGCCAGCCCCTTACCAAAACCCGAACTTCCGTCCACAGCCGGGTATGCCGATACCCCATCAACAATGGCAACGCGGGCATGCCGTTGACCCCCATTACCGCGGCGACCGCTACTGGGTAACCGACTGGCGTGCACGTCACCTCTATGCGCCACCGCGTGACCACCGTTGGTTGGCTGTGAATGGCGACTACGTGCTGGTGGCGATTGCCAGTGGGGTGATCGTGAACATTCTCAGCGGCTACTGACCCACCGTATCGCACGCATAAAAAAGCCCGCTTTCGCGGGCTTTTTCATGTCGTTCAACCTACACCTGATCAGAAGTCCAGGTTCGATACCGACAGCGCGTTGCTTTCGATGAACTCGCGGCGAGGTTCCACTGCGTCGCCCATCAAGGTGTTGAAGATCTGATCGGCAGCGATCGCGTCTTCGATGGTGACCTTGAGCATGCGGCGCACGGTTGGGTCCATGGTGGTTTCCCACAGCTGGTCCGGGTTCATCTCACCCAGCCCTTTGTATCGCTGGATGGTGTGGCGCTTGGTGCTTTCGTTCATCAGCCAGTCCAGGCCTTCCTTGAACTCGACGATTGCTTTGCGGCGTTCGCCACGCTGCACATAAGCACCTTCGCCCAGCAGGCTGGCCAGCTTGGAACCGATATTGACCACGGTACGGTAGTCGTTGCTGCCGAAGAAATCGCGGTTGAAGGTGATGTAGCTGGCCAGGCCGTGCGAGGTGATTTCCACTTCCGGCAGCCAGACATTGCGCTCCTTGTCTTCGCGCAGGCTGGCTTGATACGCCAGGCCCGACTTCTGGGTGCTGCTCAGACGCTCCTGGAACTTGGCCAGCCAGGCCTGCATCACAGCGTGGTCGCCCAGTTGCTCCAGGGTAACTTCCGGCAGGTAGATGAAGTGCTCGGTCAGCTCCTGGGGGTACAGGCGCGACAAACGCTTGAGGGTCTTCATCACGCCACGGAACTCGTTCACCAGGCTTTCCAGCTGAACACCGGAAACCGCTGGCGCCGACTCGTCCAAGTGCAGGCTGGCATCTTCCAGGGCCGATTGGGTCATGTATTCTTCCATGGCCTCGTCGTCCTTGATGTACTGCTCCTGCTTGCCTTTCTTCACCTTGTACAACGGTGGCTGGGCAATGTAGATGTAGCCACGCTCGACCAGCTCTGGCAGCTGACGGAAGAAGAACGTCAGCAGCAGGGTACGGATGTGCGAACCGTCAACGTCAGCATCGGTCATGATGATGATGTTGTGATAACGCAGTTTGTCGATGTTGTACTCTTCGCGACCGATACCACAGCCCAGTGCGGTGATCAGCGTACCGACCTCCTGGGACGAGATCATCTTGTCGAAGCGAGCCTTCTCGACGTTGAGGATCTTACCCTTCAACGGCAGGATCGCCTGAGTGCGACGGTTACGACCTTGCTTGGCCGAACCACCGGCGGAGTCACCCTCCACCAGGTACAGTTCGGAAAGGGCAGGGTCCTTTTCCTGGCAGTCAGCCAACTTGCCTGGCAAGCCCGCGATGTCCAGTGCACCTTTGCGGCGAGTCATTTCACGCGCCTTGCGCGCGGCTTCGCGGGCACGAGCGGCGTCGATCATCTTGCCGACAACAGCTTTGGCTTCGTTCGGGTTCTCGAGCAGGAAGTCCGAGAAGTATTTATTCATCTCCTGTTCCACGGCGGTTTTCACCTCCGAGGAAACCAGCTTGTCTTTGGTCTGGGAGCTGAACTTAGGGTCAGGGACCTTGACCGAGATGATCGCGGTCAGGCCTTCACGGGCGTCGTCGCCCGTGGTCGCCACCTTGTTCTTCTTGGCCAAGCCTTCCTGCTCGATGTAGCTGTTCAGGCTGCGGGTCAGCGAAGAACGGAAGCCCACCAAGTGAGTACCGCCATCGCGCTGCGGAATGTTGTTGGTGAAGCACAGCAGGTTTTCGTTGAAGCTGTCGTTCCACTGCAGGGCCACTTCAACACCCACGCCATCGTCACGCTGGACGTTGAAGTGGAACACCTGGTTGTTCACCGGCGTCTTGTTGGTGTTCAGGTACTCGACGAACGCACGCAGGCCGCCTTCGTATTTGAAGAACTCTTCCTTACCGCTGCGTTCATCCTTGAGCAGAATGCCGACGCCCGAGTTGAGGAACGACAGTTCACGGATCCGCTTGGCCAGGATGTCCCAGCTGAAGTGGATGTTCTTGAACGTCTCAGCCGAAGGCTTGAAGTGGATGTGGGTACCGGTCGTTTCGCTGTCACCTACAATCGCCATCGGCGCTTGAGGGACACCATGAACGTAGGTTTGCTCCCAGATCTTGCCGCTGCGACGCACGGTCAGCACCAGCTTCTCGGACAGGGCGTTAACCACGGAAACACCCACACCGTGCAGGCCGCCCGAAACTTTGTACGAGTTGTCGTCGAATTTACCGCCGGCGTGCAGCACGGTCATGATGACCTCGGCTGCCGATACGCCTTCTTCTTTATGCACGTCAACCGGAATGCCGCGACCGTTGTCGCGCACGCTGATGGATTCATCCGTGTGGATGATGACGGTGATGTCATCGCAATGACCGGCGAGGGCTTCGTCGATCGAGTTGTCGACCACTTCGAAGACCATGTGGTGCAGGCCGCTACCATCATCGGTGTCGCCAATGTACATGCCGGGACGCTTGCGTACGGCATCCAAACCTTTCAGCACTTTAATGCTGGAGGAGTCGTACGTTTGATTTTCGCTCATGCCTTCACTCCCGATGGTCGTGGGTCTGGGTGATACGGCCCTGTTCCACGTGGAACAAAGCAACTGGCGTTTCCGTCTGCCAGCCTTCCCTCAGTAATTCGTGATCTACACAGGTGATGAACACCTGGCAGCGTAATTCTTCTAGCAAGCGGCACAATGCGCGGCGGTGTTGCTCGTCCAGTTCTGACGGCAAGTCATCCACGAGATAAATACAGTGACCGCGGCGAGCCTGGCTGACGAGGTGGCCTTGGGCAATGCGTAGCGCACACACCACAAGTTTCTGCTGCCCTCGCGACAGAATGTCGGCTGCGTTATTGGCAGCCAACCGAAGACGCAGATCAGCACGCTGCGGACCGGCCTGGGTGTGGCCCATTTGCTGGTCACGAAGAAGAGAGGAGGCGAGTACTTCGTTGAGTTCCCGGTCCTTGTCCCAGCCTCGGTAATAGCTCAGGGTCAACCCGTCAAGCTCGACCAGTTCGCTCAGGGTTCGCTCGAAGACGGGCTTCAAGGCCTTGATGTAGTTGCGACGGTATTCATCTATTTCCGCGCTGGCCAGGCACAATTCCCGGTCCCAGGCGGCTTGCGAAGCTGGGTCAAGTGTACCATGCCGCAACCACGAGTTCCGCTGCCGGAGCGCCTTCTGCAGACGTTGCCAGGCAGGCAGAAAACGAGGTTCCACGTGGAACACTCCCCAATCCAGGAATTGGCGGCGAATTTTCGGGGCGCCTTCCAACAGCCTGAAACTGTCTGGGTTGATCAGCTGCAGGGGCAGCAACTCGGCCAACTGCGCCGCACTTTTGGCATTCTGCCCGTCGATACGGATGGTGAAATCACCTTGCCGCTCGCGAGATACGCCCAGGTTGCTGGTGCCCCCCGACGTCAACTCAACCTCGCCAAACACGGTGCAAGCCGGCTGCTCGTACTGGATGACCGGATTCAGGCGCGTGCTGCGGAAGGAGCGCGCCAGCCCCAGCAAGTGCACAGCTTCGAGCACACTGGTTTTGCCGCTGCCGTTAGCACCGTAGAGGATGTTGATGCGGGGGGAGGGTGAGAGGGTCACCGGGTGCAGGTTGCGCACCGCGGTGACCATGATACGTCGAAGGGACATTCAGTCTGCTACAGGTTACAGACGCATCGGCATGACAACGTAGGAAGAGTCATCATTGCCAGCCTCCTGCAGCAGCGCACTGCTGTTGGAGTCGGACAGAATCAGACGCACCTGCTCGGTCGTCATCACGCCCAGCACGTCCAGCAAGTAGCTGACGTTGAAGCCGATCTCCAGCGCGCTGCCGTTGTAGTCGACGCTGATCTCTTCTTCCGCTTCTTCCTGCTCAGGGTTGTTGGCTTGAATCTTCAGTTGGCCAGCGGCCAGTTGCAGGCGAATGCCGCGGTACTTTTCGTTGGACAGGATCGCGGTACGGCTGAATGCCTCACGCAGCGCCTGACGATCACCGACCACCAGCTTGTCGCCACCCTTAGGCAGTACACGCTCGTAGTCCGGGAACTTGCCGTCCACCAGCTTGGAGGTGAAGGTGAACTCGCCGGTAGTCGCGCGAATATGGTGTTGCCCCAGGACGATGCTGACCATGCCTTCCGGATCAGTCAGCAGGCGCGCGAGCTCCAGGATACCTTTGCGCGGCACGATCACCTGGTGGCGATCATCCTGCTCGATGGGCGCGCTCATGGAGCACAGCGCCAGGCGGTGGCCATCGGTAGAGACGGCGCGCAGGGTGTTACGCGACACCTCCAGCAGCATGCCATTGAGGTAGTAGCGCACATCCTGCTGAGCCATGGCAAAGCTGGTGCGCTCGATCAGGCGGCGCAGCTTGCTCTGTTCCAGGTTGCAGGTCAGCGAGCCTGGGCCTTCTTCCACCGTCGGGAAGTCATTGGCGGGCAGGGTCGACAGGGTGAAGCGGCTGCGGCCGGCCTTGACCAACAGTTTTTGCTCGTCGACCTTGATATCGATCAGGACGTCGTTCGGCAGGCTTTTGCAGATGTCCATCAGCTTACGGGCCGGGACAGTGATTTCGCCAGGCTCGGCTGGCTCTTCCAGTTGTACGCGGCCTACCAGTTCGACTTCCAGGTCGGTACCGGTCAACGACAGCTGCTGGCCTTGCACAACCAGCAATACGTTAGACAGGACCGGCAAGGTCTGACGGCGCTCGACGACACCGGCGACCAGTTGCAGGGGTTTCAACAGGGCTTCGCGTTGAATGGTGAAATGCATGGTCTAGTCCCTTGCCTTCAATTAGCTGCGCAGACGGCCATCAGGTCGTCAGCGTCCGCAGCAGGTTCTTGTAGTCCTCGCGGATGTCCGCGTCGGATTCCTTCAGTTCGTTGATTTTGCGACAGGCGTGCAGCACGGTCGTGTGGTCGCGACCACCAAACATGTCGCCGATCTCCGGCAGACTGTGGTTGGTCAGCTCCTTCGAGAGGGCCATGGCTACCTGGCGCGGGCGCGCGACAGAACGCGAGCGACGCTTGGACAACAGATCGGAGATCTTGATCTTGTAGTACTCGGCCACTGTGCGCTGAATGTTATCCACACTGACCAGCTTGTCTTGCAGCGCCAGCAAGTCTTTGAGCGATTCGCGAATCAGTTCGATGGTGATATCGCGGCCCATGAAGTGCGAGTGAGCGATCACACGCTTCAGGGCACCTTCCAGTTCGCGGACGTTAGAGCGGATGCGCTGGGCAATAAAGAAGGCAGCGTCATGCGGCAGCTCGACTTTGGCCTGGTCGGCCTTCTTCATCAGAATCGCGACACGCGTTTCCAGCTCGGGAGGTTCTACCGCAACGGTCAGGCCCCAGCCGAAGCGGGATTTCAGACGTTCTTCCAGGCCCTCGATTTCCTTCGGGTAGCGGTCGGAGGTGAGGATCACCTGCTGGCCGCCCTCGAGCAGGGCGTTGAAGGTGTGGAAAAACTCTTCCTGGGAACGCTCTTTGCGGGCGAAGAACTGGATGTCGTCGATCAGCAACGCATCGACCGAGCGATAGAAGCGCTTGAATTCGTTGATGGCATTGAGCTGCAGCGCCTTGACCATGTCCGCGACGAAACGCTCCGAATGCAGGTAGACCACCTTGGCATTCGGATTTTTCTTCAGCAAGTGGTTACCCACAGCATGCATCAAGTGGGTTTTACCCAAGCCCACACCACCATAAAGGAAGAGCGGGTTGTAACCATGCTTCGGGTTGTCGGCGACCTGCCAGGCAGCGGCCCGCGCCAGCTGGTTCGACTTACCTTCGACGAAGGTGTCGAACGTGAACGTGCGGTTCAGGTAACTGGTGTGCTTGAGGGCACCTTCAACCTGAACAGTGCGCTGTTCGGTGCGGGTGTTGGTAGCCGGTGCCGGCGCAGGCTCGGCCATGGCATCAAAGCTGTCACGCGACGAAGGCTCGGCAACCTCATTGACCTGCGCAGCTTCCACAGGCGCAGCGGCAGGCTCTACCGACATCGCAGCAGGCGCAGCTTTTTGTACCTGGGTCTGCGCCAACGAAGCGGCCACAGCGGCACTGACCGGCGCATTGGGCGCGGCCCGCGGCGCCGAGCTGCGACGGCTGCCTATTAATAAGGAAAGGGCAGGCGCAATGCCGCTGCCGTTCTCACCCAACAGCTCGAGCAGACGACCCAGGTACTTTTCATTGACCCAATCGAGAACGAAACGGTTAGGCGCATAGACGCGCAACTCGTCGCCTTCGGCTTCGACCTGTAGCGGACGGATCCAGGTGTTGAATTGCTGGGCAGGCAGTTCATCGCGCAGAAGCTCCACGCACTGCTGCCAAAGTTCCACTGACACGGATATCCCCTGAGTTTGAAAGCCGGATGAGGCAAAAACAAACCGCCATTGTACCGGTCGAGCGATCAGTTATCCACATGTGGATACGTTAGGAGCCATGACAAAACAGCCATTTATCGACCAAAACGGCTTTATTGCGCTGTGCATAAGCTCTGTGGATAACCGCACCTGAGGGCTATGCACAACCCTGGGTTGAGATCTGTGGATAATTCACCTGTGGATAATGAGCACTTTAATCCACAGCTTCTGCGCATGCGGAGCACAAGCGCAGCACCGGATACCGACAGGGTTTCAAAACTCTGTACAGCCCGCGATTTCTTGGCTGTAGAACGTTATCCACAGAAAGTTATCCACTTAAGATTTATAAGTTCTTTAAGAAAGCTTTTTAAATGTCTCTTCTTTTTTTTCATGTTATCCCCCGATGTGCGTTCACGCTAAGGCCGCGTCTGGGCAGCGTCTGATCGACCGAGCCCGTCACGCCTTCTATAAGGAATGACTGGTTGGAAATTGACCTATTGGCTTGCTTTCTCTAGAATCGCCGGTCTCTTAAAAAGGGGGCCATCCCGGCCGTCGTCGACAAACCCAGGTAACACGCCATGAAACGTACTTTCCAACCAAGCACCATCAAGCGCGCGCGCACTCACGGTTTCCGTGCTCGTATGGCTACCAAGAACGGCCGCGCTGTTCTGTCGCGTCGTCGTGCCAAAGGCCGTAAGCGTCTGGCCATTTGATTTTTCGGCACAGGTGGTGAGTCAGGACTTCAGTCGGGAAAAGCGACTGCTTACACCCCGACATTTCAAAGCGGTCTTCGACTCCCCAACCGGCAAGGTTCCAGGGAAAAACCTGCTGATCCTTGCTCGCGAGAACGGCCTCGATCATCCGCGCCTTGGCCTGGTGATCGGCAAGAAGAGCGTCAAGCTCGCCGTTCAACGCAATCGCCTCAAGCGCTTGATGCGCGATTCCTTTCGTCTGAACCAGCAGATACTCGCTGGCCTGGACATCGTGATCGTCGCGCGCAAGGGATTGGGTGAGGTAGAAAACCCGGAATTGCATCAACACTTTGGCAAGCTCTGGAAACGCCTGGCGCGCAGCCGGCCTTCTCCAGCGGTTAGCGCCGATTTCGCAGGGGTAGACAGCCAAGATGCGTAAACTGGCACTCGTTCCGATCCAGTTTTACCGTTATGCCATCAGTCCTCTGATGGCCAGTCACTGTCGTTTCTTCCCCAGCTGCTCCTGTTACGCTTACGAAGCCATCGAAAACCATGGCTTATGGCGTGGTGGGTGGCTGGCCGTTCGTCGCCTGGGGCGTTGTCATCCGTGGAACGACGGCGGTTTCGATCCCGTTCCACCCGCTCCTTCCTCCCGAACTTCTTCGATAGCCGAGTAATCATGGATATTAAACGCACGATCCTGATCGCCGCGCTGGCAGTCGTGTCCTACGTCATGGTCCTGAAGTGGAACGATGACTACGGCCAAGCTGCCCTGCCGACTCAGAATACTGCTGCCAGCACTGTTGCTCCGGGCTTGCCCGATGGCGTGCCGGCCGGTAACAACGGTGCCAGCGCCGATGTACCGAGCGCCAACGCCGAATCGAGCCCTGCCGAACTGGCACCGGTCGCACTCAGCAAGGATCTGGTCCGCGTCAAGACCGATGTTCTGGAACTGGCTATCGACCCGGTGGGTGGTGACATCGTCCAGCTGAACCTGCCGAAGTACCCACGCCGTCAGGACCACCCGAACATTCCGTTCCAGCTGTTCGACAATGGTGGCGAGCGTGTTTACCTGGCTCAGAGCGGCCTGACCGGCGCCAATGGCCCGGACGCCCGTTCCACGGGTCGCCCGCTGTACGCGGCTGAACAGCGCAACTACCAGCTGGCCGATGGCCAGGAACAACTGGTGGTAGACCTGAAGTTCAGCGACAACGGTGTTAACTACATCAAGCGCTTCAGCTTCAAGCGCGGTGAGTACGACCTGACCGTCAGCTACCTGATCGACAACCAGAGCAGCCAGGCTTGGAGCGGCAACATGTTTGCCCAGCTCAAGCGTGATGCCAGTGGCGATCCGTCTTCGAGCACGGCCACCGGCACCGCTACCTACCTGGGCGCCGCCCTGTGGACAGCTGCCGAGCCGTACAAGAAAGTGTCGATGAAAGACATCGACAAAGGTAGTTTGAAAGAAAATGTGTCCGGCGGCTGGGTCGCCTGGCTGCAGCACTACTTCGTTACTGCCTGGATCCCGGCCAAGTCGGACAATAACGTTGTCCAGACCCGCAAGGACAGCCAAGGCAACTACATCATTGGCTACACCGGCCCAGCCATCAGCGTTCCTGCTGGCGGCAAGGTCGAAACCAGCGCCATGCTGTACGCCGGTCCGAAGATCCAGTCCAAGCTCAAAGAGTTGTCCCCAGGCCTGGAACTGACCGTCGACTACGGCTTCCTGTGGTTCATTGCCCAGCCGATCTTCTGGCTGCTGCAACATATCCACAGCCTGCTGGGTAACTGGGGCTGGTCGATCATCGTCCTGACCATGCTGATCAAAGGCCTGTTCTTCCCGCTGTCGGCTGCCAGCTACCGCTCGATGGCGCGCATGCGTGCCGTGGCGCCGAAGCTCGCTGCGCTGAAGGAACGCTTCGGTGATGATCGCCAGAAGATGTCCCAGGCGATGATGGAGCTGTACAAGAAAGAGAAGATCAACCCGCTGGGTGGCTGCCTGCCGATCCTGGTTCAGATGCCGGTATTCCTGGCCCTGTACTGGGTACTGCTGGAAAGCGTAGAAATGCGCCAGGCCCCATGGATGCTGTGGATCACTGACCTGTCGATCAAGGATCCGTTCTTCATCCTGCCGATCATCATGGGCGCCACCATGTTCATTCAGCAGCGTCTGAACCCGACGCCACCGGATCCGATGCAGGCCAAGGTAATGAAAATGATGCCAATCATCTTCACCTTCTTCTTCCTGTGGTTCCCGGCTGGCCTGGTGCTGTACTGGGTTGTGAACAACTGCCTGTCGATTTCGCAGCAGTGGTACATCACCCGCCGTATCGAAGCAGCGACTAAAAAAGCTGCTGCTTGACGGGCTGCTAGTCTGTGAATAAAAACGCCCCCTAGTGGGGCGTTTTTGCTATCTGTCGTTTTTGTCGTAGAGGCTTTCGAGCATGAACACTGTGCGTGAGACCATCGCTGCCATCGCTACCGCCCAAGGCCGCGGTGGCGTGGGCATTGTCCGCTTGTCTGGCCCTCTGGCGGCCAAGGCAGGCCAGCTCATCACCGGCCGCACCCTAACGCCTCGCCATGCGCATTACGGGCCCTTCCGTGATGACCAGGGCCTGGTCCTGGACGAAGGCATCGCGTTGTACTTCCCAGGGCCGAACTCGTTCACCGGTGAGGATGTGCTCGAGCTGCAGGGGCATGGTGGGCCGGTGGTCCTCGACATGCTGCTGCAACGCTGTGTACAACTCGGTTGCCGCCTGGCCCGGCCCGGTGAGTTCAGCGAGCGTGCGTTTCTCAACGACAAGCTCGACCTGGCGCAAGCCGAGGCGATCGCCGACCTTATCGAGGCCAGCTCCAGCCAGGCCGCGCGCAATGCCTTGCGTTCGCTACAAGGTGAGTTCTCCAAGCGTGTGCACAGCCTTACCGAGGCACTGATCGCCTTGCGGATCTATGTCGAAGCGGCGATCGACTTCCCGGAGGAGGAGATCGACTTCCTCGCCGATGGCCACGTGCTGTCGATGCTGGACGCGGTGCGTGGCGAGTTGTCCACAGTGCAACGCGAAGCCGGGCAGGGCGCTTTGCTGCGTGATGGCATGACCGTAGTGATTGCCGGCCGTCCGAATGCGGGTAAATCCAGCCTGCTGAATCGGCTGGCCGGCCGCGAAGCCGCCATCGTCACCGACATCGCCGGCACCACTCGCGACATCCTGCGTGAACATATCCACATCGACGGCATGCCGTTGCATGTGGTCGACACTGCAGGCCTGCGTGATACCGATGACCATGTGGAAAAGATCGGCGTAGAGCGGGCGCTCAAGGCCATTGGCGAAGCGGATCGTGTATTGCTGGTTGTGGATTCCACAGCCCCGGAAGCCGCAGACCCATTTGCCCTCTGGCCTGAGTTCCTCGATCAGCGGCCAGACCCTGGCAAAGTCACCCTGATCCGCAACAAGGCTGACCTCAGTGGTGAGGCCGTGGGCCTGGAACAGTGTGACGACGGCCATGTGACCATCACCCTCAGCGCCAAGGACGACGACAGTGGCTTGCAGTTGCTGCGCGACCACCTCAAGGCCTGCATGGGTTATGAACAGACCGCCGAGAGCGGTTTCAGCGCCCGCCGGCGCCACCTGGATGCCCTGCGCCAGGCCAGCGATCACCTGGAGCATGGCCGCGCGCAGTTGACCCTGGCGGGGGCCGGAGAGCTGCTGGCCGAGGACTTGCGACAGGCTCAGCAGGCCCTGGGAGAGATCACAGGGGTGTTCAGCTCGGATGACCTGCTGGGGCGTATCTTCTCCAGTTTCTGCATCGGTAAGTAATCCACAGGCCTTCAAAAGGCACTCGCAACACCAGGCCGCTCCTCCGGGAGCGGCTTTTTTTTGCCCGGCGATTGGTTAGCAAGGGGCTTTGGATAGCAAAAGCACCCTCGACTTCCGGTTTTATTTCATCCACAGCAGCCAAAACACTCGCCTGTACCCTGTGGAAAACCCTCCATCAGCTCTCTTGATAACCCTCTCTTTTTCTTGAGGAAAAAACCGCTTGTGCATAAGTAGTACTTTAATCCACAGGCTAAAGGACGTTATCCAGAGGCCTTATGGCACTTGGATAACAGGGTTTAATTTCTCTGTACACAGCGCCACATAAGGGATCTAGAACCTTATCCACAGAAAGGTGTGTGCATAAGAATAAACATAAAAACAAAGCTTTTTTAAATCTCTCTTCGTTGTTTTTGTTGTCTGCCACTCATCCACAGCCTGATCAAATTTTGCGCAAGCGGTTCCTTTGCAAGGGGGTAAGTCCCTATACTTGTCCGCTTACCTTCTCTATTCGCAAAAACAGGCACGAGGTGCGTGGTGGATTTCCCTTCCCGTTTTGAAGTGATCGTCATCGGCGGCGGCCATGCCGGTACCGAGGCTGCGCTTGCGTCTGCACGCATGGGTGTGAAAACCCTGCTGCTGACCCATAACGTGGAAACCCTCGGTCACATGAGCTGCAACCCCGCGATTGGCGGTATTGGCAAAAGCCATCTGGTCAAAGAGATCGATGCGCTCGGCGGTGCCATGGCATTGGCCACCGACAAGAGCGGCATCCAGTTCCGCGTTTTGAACAACCGCAAAGGCCCGGCCGTACGCGCCACCCGAGCGCAAGCTGACCGCGCCATTTACAAGGCTGTGGTTCGCGAAATCCTGGAAAACCAGCCAAACCTGTGGATATTCCAGCAGTCCTGCGACGACCTGATCGTCGAACAGGACCAAGTCAAAGGCGTGGTGACCCAGATGGGCCTGCGCTTCTTTGCCGACTCCGTGGTGCTGACGACCGGGACCTTCCTTGGTGGCCTTATCCACATCGGTTTGCAAAACCATTCCGGCGGTCGCGCCGGCGATCCGCCTTCGATTGCCCTGGCGCACCGCATGCGTGAACTGCCGCTGCGCGTAGGCCGTTTGAAAACCGGTACCCCGCCGCGTATCGATGGCCGGTCGGTAGACTTCTCGGTCATGACCGAGCAACCGGGCGATACGCCGATCCCGGTCATGTCGTTCATGGGCAACGCGCAGATGCATCCGCGCCAGGTGAGCTGCTGGATTACCCACACCAACGCCCGCACCCACGAAATCATCGCGTCGAACCTCGACCGTTCGCCGATGTACTCGGGTGTGATCGAAGGTGTTGGCCCGCGCTACTGCCCATCGATCGAAGACAAGATCCACCGTTTTGCCGACAAGGAAAGCCACCAGGTATTCATCGAGCCGGAAGGCCTGAACACCCATGAGCTGTACCCCAACGGCATCTCGACGTCGCTGCCGTTCGACGTGCAGCTGGAGCTGGTGCGCTCGATTCGCGGCATGGAAAACGCCCACATCGTGCGCCCGGGCTACGCCATCGAGTATGACTACTTCGACCCGCGTGACCTGAAGTACAGCCTCGAGACCAAAGTCATCGGCGGCCTGTTCTTCGCTGGCCAGATCAACGGCACCACCGGTTACGAAGAAGCCGGTGCACAAGGCCTGTTGGCCGGTACCAACGCTGCGCTGCGTGCGCAAGGCCGCGAAAGCTGGTGCCCGCGGCGCGACGAGGCGTACATCGGCGTACTGGTCGACGACCTGATCACCCTGGGTACCCAGGAGCCGTACCGCATGTTCACCTCGCGTGCCGAGTACCGGCTGATCCTGCGCGAAGACAACGCCGACCTGCGCCTGACCGAAAAAGGCCGCGAACTGGGCCTGATCGATGACCAGCGTTGGGCCGCGTTCTGCGCCAAGCGTGATGGCATCGAGCGTGAGGAACAGCGCCTGAAGTCGACTTGGGTTCGCCCGAATACGCCGCAGGGCCAGGCGGTTGTGGATAAGTTCGGCACGCCGTTGAGCCACGAATACAGCCTGCTCAACCTATTGGCGCGGCCGGAAATCGACTACGCCGGCCTGATCGAGGCCACCGGTGGTGATGAAATTGATCCACAGGTTGCCGAGCAGGTCGAGATCAAGACCAAGTACGCGGGCTACATCGACCGCCAGCAGGACGAAATCGCTCGGCTGCGCGCCAGCGAAGACACCCGCCTGCCTGTGGATATCGACTACACCACGATTTCTGGCCTGTCGAAGGAAATCCAGGGCAAGCTTGGCCAGACCCGTCCCGAGACGCTGGGCCAGGCTTCGCGTATCCCTGGTGTGACACCAGCGGCCATTTCGCTGCTGCTGATTCATCTGAAAAAACGCGGCGCAGGCCGCGAATTGGAGCAAAGCGCTTGAGTTCCCTGGTCACCCCGCAACACGCCGAAGAATTGTCCACAGGCGCGCGCCAGCTCGGCATCGAGCTGAGCGCGCAGCAGCACGAGATGCTGCTGGGCTACCTGGCCCTGTTGATCAAATGGAACAAGGCCTACAACCTGACTGCCGTGCGCGATCCGGACGAGATGGTTTCGCGGCATCTGCTCGACAGCCTCAGCGTCATGTCGTTTATCCACAGCGAGCGCGATAACTGGCTGGATGTCGGCAGTGGGGGTGGCATGCCAGGCATACCCTTGGCTATCCTGCACCCACACAAGCAAGTGACGGTTCTGGACAGCAATGGCAAGAAGACCCGCTTCCTGACCCAGGTCAAAATGGAACTCAAGCTGGACAACCTGCAGGTTATCCACAGCCGGGTCGAGGAGTTCAAACCGGCGCAACCGTTCAGCGGAATCATCTCTCGTGCCTTCAGCAGCATGGAGAACTTCACCAACTGGACCCGCCATCTGGGCGACACCGGGACGCAATGGCTTGCAATGAAGGGGCTGCATCCTGCCGATGAACTGGTAGCATTGCCCGCAGACTTCACAGTGGAAAGCGAGCAGGCCCTGACCGTTCCGGGTTGCCAGGGCCAGCGCCATCTGCTGATACTGCGCCGCAAGGCATGACTGGGAACACGCGCATCAATGGCTAAGGTATTCGCAATCGCGAACCAGAAAGGTGGTGTGGGCAAGACCACCACCTGTATCAATCTCGCCGCTTCGCTGGCCGCGACCAAACGTCGTGTGCTGCTGATCGACCTCGATCCGCAAGGCAACGCCACCATGGGCAGCGGTGTCGACAAGCACGAGCTCGAGCACTCGGTATACGACCTGCTGATCGGGGAATGCGACCTGGCTCAGGCCATGCATTACTCCGAGCACGGTGGTTTCCAGCTGTTGCCGGCCAACCGTGACCTGACCGCCGCCGAAGTGGTGCTGCTGGAAATGCAGGTCAAGGAAAGCCGCCTGCGCAACGCCCTGGCGCCGATCCGCGAGAACTACGACTTCATTCTCATCGACTGTCCGCCGTCGTTGTCGATGCTGACGCTGAACGCGTTGGTGGCCTCCGATGGCGTCATCATCCCCATGCAGTGCGAGTACTACGCACTGGAAGGTCTCAGTGACCTTGTGGATAACATCAAGCGCATCGCCGCCCGGTTGAACCCGGAGCTGAAGATCGAAGGCCTGTTGCGGACCATGTTCGACCCGCGCCTGAGCCTGAACAACGATGTTTCGGCCCAGCTCAAGGAACACTTCGGCGAGCAGCTGTACGACACGGTCATCCCGCGCAACATTCGCCTGGCCGAGGCCCCAAGCTTTGGCATGCCGGCCCTGGCCTACGACAAGCAATCGCGTGGCGCGCTGGCTTATCTGGCCCTGGCTGGGGAACTGGTACGCCGTCAGCGCCGTCCATCCCGCACTGCACAAACAACTTAAGGAATCCGTATGGCCGTTAAGAAACGGGGTCTCGGACGTGGGTTGGATGCACTGCTCAGTGGTCCTTCCGTCAGCGCGCTCGAAGAGCAGGCTGTCAAGATCGACCAGAAAGAACTGCAACACCTGCCGGTCGAGCTGATTCAACGTGGCAAGTACCAGCCGCGTCGCGACATGGACCCGGTGGCGCTGGAAGAACTCGCGCACTCGATTCGCACCCATGGCGTGATGCAGCCGATCGTGGTTCGCCCGATTGCCGACAACCGCTACGAGATCATCGCCGGTGAGCGCCGTTGGCGCGCCACCCAGCAGGCTGGCCTGGACACCGTGCCGGCCATGGTCCGCGAAGTGCCGGACGAAACGGCCATCGCCATGGCGCTGATCGAGAACATCCAGCGCGAAGACCTCAACCCCCTGGAAGAGGCCCTCGCGCTGCAGCGCCTGCAGCAGGAGTTCGAACTGACCCAGCAGCAGGTAGCGGATGCCGTGGGCAAGTCGCGGGTTACCGTGGCCAACCTGCTGCGCCTGATCACCCTGCCTGAAGCGATCAAGACCATGCTCGCCCATGGAGACCTGGAGATGGGTCATGCGCGCGCTTTGCTCGGTCTTGAAGAGCATCGTCAGGAAGAGGGGGCGCGTCATGTTGTCGCACGTGGCCTCACCGTGCGCCAAACTGAGGCACTGGTGCGTCAGTGGCTCAGCGACAAGCCTGATCCGGTCGAACCGAGCAAACCTGATCCGGATATCGCACGCCTTGAACAGCGGCTCGCAGAGCGCCTGGGCTCTGCCGTACAGATCCGTCATGGCAACAAGGGCAAGGGCCAGTTGGTTATTCGCTATAACTCGCTTGACGAGTTGCAAGGCGTCCTTGCTCACATCCGCTGAAACAATTCCTGTTGTAGCGCGCAGTCGGAAATCACTACGAAGAGTTGAATAGGGGTTAATCCACCCCTATACTCTGCGCGCATTTTGTCGGCACAAATTATGCCAAGTCATAGCTGACTTGTTGGTCGACTTCCGAGGAGCAGTTGTGATGGAAATACGCACGCCAAACCGCTTGCCTTTCCATCGCTGGGCGGTTTTTCCGGTACTGCTGACTCAATGTGTTGTACTGCTGTTGGCAACGTTGGTGTTGTGGCAGTGGAAAGGGGCGGTCAGTGGATATTCAGGTCTCTGCGGAGGTTTGATTGCCTGGCTACCCAATGTGTATTTCGCCTGGAAGGCATTTCGCTTCAGCGGAGCCCGGGCAGCGCAGGCCATCGTCAAGTCGTTCTACGCTGGCGAGGCAGGCAAAATGATTTTGACGGCAGTGCTGTTTGCACTGACCTTCGCAGGAGTGAAGCCATTGGCGCCGTTAGCAGTATTCGGCGTCTTCCTGCTGACCCTAATGGTCAGCTGGTTCGCGCCACTGCTAATGAATAAAAGACTTTCGAGACCTTAGGGCGTTTGAGGCAACCATGGCAGCAGAAACCGCTTCGGGCTATATCCAGCACCACTTGCAGAACCTGACCTACGGTCAACTACCAGACGGCAGCTGGGGCTTCGCCCATTCGGCTGCAGAAGCCAAGGCAATGGGCTTCTGGGCGTTCCACCTGGACACCCTGGGCTGGTCCGTTGCGCTGGGTCTGATCTTCCTGTTCATCTTCCGCATGGCGGCGAAGAAGGCGACCTCCGGCCAACCTGGCGGTCTGCAGAACTTCGTCGAAGTGATGGTCGACTTCGTCAACGGCAGCGTGAAGGACTCCTTCCACGGCCGTAGCCCGGTGATCGCACCGCTGGCGCTGACCATCTTCGTCTGGGTATTCCTGATGAACGCCGTCGACCTGGTACCGGTCGACTGGATTCCTCAGCTGGCCATCCTGATCTCCGGTGATCCGCACATTCCGTTCCGCGCCGTGTCGACCACCGACCCGAACGCGACCCTGGCCATGGCCTTCAGCGTGTTCGCCCTGATCATCTTCTACAGCATCAAGGTCAAGGGCCTGGGCGGCTTCATCGGTGAGCTGACCCTGCACCCGTTCGGCAGCAAGAACATCTTTGTGCAGATCCTGCTGATCCCGGTGAACTTCCTGCTCGAATTCGTCACCCTGATCGCCAAGCCGATCTCGCTGGCCCTGCGTCTGTTCGGCAACATGTACGCCGGTGAGCTGGTGTTCATCCTGATCGCCGTCATGTTCGGCTCTGGCCTGCTCTGGCTGAGCGGCCTGGGTGTGGTGCTGCAATGGGCGTGGGCTGTGTTCCACATCCTGATCATCACCCTGCAAGCTTTCATCTTCATGATGCTGACCATCGTCTACCTGTCGATGGCGCACGAAGATAACCATTAAGACCGCCTGGCGTGTCTGATAGCCTTCCTCGCCGGTACGGGGGGAGGGCTTAAAAAGTCCGCAAGGGCAGCTGTACTCACGATTTGTTTTACCGCTTCAAACTAAAAACCTAACCAATACGACGTAAAAGTCGGGAGGAAAGATGGAAACTGTAGTTGGTCTGACCGCTATCGCTGTTGCTCTGCTGATCGGCCTGGGTGCTCTGGGTACCGCCATTGGTTTCGGCCTGCTGGGCGGCAAATTCCTGGAAGGCGCTGCTCGTCAACCAGAAATGGTTCCGATGCTGCAGGTTAAAATGTTCATCGTTGCCGGTCTGCTCGACGCCGTAACCATGATCGGTGTTGGTATCGCTCTGTTCTTCACCTTCGCGAATCCGTTCGTTGGTCAGATCGCCGGCTAATCACTCGTCACCACGAGTTGATTTGCTGTATGAATTAAGACCGAGCGAGGTGTTGGCGTGAACATTAATGCAACCCTGATTGGCCAATCCGTTGCTTTCCTGATTTTTGTACTCTTCTGCATGAAGTACGTATGGCCTCCGGTCATCACTGCTCTGCAAGAGCGCCAAAAGAAGATTGCCGATGGCTTGGACGCTGCCAACCGCGCAGCTCGCGACCTGGAGCTGGCCCAAGAGAAAGCGGGTCAGCAACTGCGTGAAGCTAAAGCACAGGCAGCCGAAATCATTGAGCAAAGCAAGAAACGCGCTGCTCAGCTTGTCGAGGAAGCCCGTGAACAGGCCCGCGTCGAAGCTGACCGTGTGAAGGCTCAGGCTCTGGCCGAGATCGAACAGGAACTGAACAGCGCTAAAGACGCCCTGCGTGCCCAAGTGGGTGCTCTGGCCGTTGGCGGTGCTGAAAAGATCCTTGGCGCCACAATCGATCAAAACGCGCATGCGGAGCTGGTTAACAAACTGGCCGCTGAAATTTAAGCGAGGGCGATCATGGCAGAACTGACCACGTTGGCCCGACCTTACGCTAAGGCTGCCTTTGAGCATGCCCAGGCCCATCAGCAACTGGCCAATTGGTCAGCCATGCTCGGCCTGGCTGCTGCGGTGTCGCAAGACGACACCATGCAGCGCCTGCTCAAGGCCCCGCGACTGACGAGCGCAGAAAAGGCCGCCACGTTCATTGACGTGTGCGGTGACAAGTTCAATGCACAGGCACAGAATTTCATTCATGTTGCCGCGGAAAACGACCGTCTCCTGCTTCTGCCGGAGATTGCCGCTCTGTTCGACCTGTACAAGGCTGAGCAAGAGAAATCCGTGGACGTGGAAGTCACCAGTGCCTTCGCGTTGAACCAAGAACAGCAAGACAAACTCGCCAAGGTTCTCAGTGCACGGTTAGGCCAGGAAGTGCGCCTGCACGCGTCGGAGGATGCCAGCCTGATTGGCGGCGTCGTCATCCGCGCTGGTGACCTGGTAATCGATGGCTCTGTTCGCGGCAAAATCGCGAAACTGGCCGAAGCATTGAAATCTTGAGTTTGAAGGGGCAGCAGAGCAATGCAGCAACTCAATCCTTCCGAAATTAGTGAAATCATCAAGGGCCGCATCGACAACCTCGATGTGAGCTCCCAAGCCCGTAACGAAGGTACCGTCGTTTCGGTTTCCGACGGTATCGTGCGGATCCACGGTCTGGCCGACGTCATGTACGGCGAAATGATCGAGTTCCCTGGCGGCGTCTACGGCATGGCCCTGAACCTGGAGCAAGACTCCGTAGGTGCAGTGATCCTGGGTGCATACGACACCCTCGCCGAAGGCATGAGCGCCAAGTGCACCGGCCGCATCCTGGAAGTTCCGGTTGGTAAGGAACTGCTGGGTCGCGTCGTCGACGCACTGGGCAACCCGATCGACGGCAAAGGCCCGCTGGGCAACACCGAGACCGACGCGGTCGAGAAAGTTGCTCCAGGCGTGATCTGGCGTAAGTCGGTAGACCAGCCTGTACAGACTGGCTACAAGTCCGTTGACGCCATGATCCCTGTCGGCCGTGGCCAGCGTGAGCTGATCATCGGTGACCGTCAGATCGGCAAGACCGCCATGGCCATCGACGCCATCATCAACCAGAAAGACTCCGGTATTTTCTGTGTGTATGTTGCTGTCGGCCAGAAGCGTTCCACCGTTGCCAACATCGTTCGCAAGCTGGAAGAAAACGACGCACTGAAGAACACCATCGTGGTGGTTGCCAGTGCTTCGGAATCCGCCGCACTGCAATTCCTGGCGCCATACGCCGGTTGCACCATGGGCGAGTTCTTCCGTGACCGCGGTGAAGACGCACTGATCGTTTACGATGACCTGTCCAAGCAGGCCGTTGCCTACCGTCAGATCTCCCTGCTGCTGCGCCGTCCACCAGGACGTGAAGCGTACCCAGGCGACGTGTTCTATCTCCACTCCCGTCTGCTGGAGCGTGCATCGCGCGTTTCGGAAGAGTACGTCGAGAAGTTCACCAACGGTGCTGTGACTGGCAAAACCGGTTCCCTGACCGCGCTGCCGATCATCGAAACCCAGGCTGGCGACGTTTCCGCGTTCGTTCCGACCAACGTGATCTCGATCACCGACGGTCAGATCTTCCTGGAATCGGCCATGTTCAACTCGGGCATCCGCCCTGCAGTGAACGCCGGTGTTTCGGTATCCCGCGTAGGTGGTGCCGCTCAGACCAAGATCATCAAGAAGCTGTCCGGTGGTATTCGTACCGCTCTGGCTCAGTACCGTGAACTGGCTGCATTCGCCCAGTTCGCTTCCGATCTGGACGAAGCGACCCGCAAGCAGCTGGAGCATGGTCAGCGCGTTACCGAGCTGATGAAGCAGAAGCAGTACGCGCCAATGTCCATCGCGGACATGGCCCTGTCGCTGTACGCCGCTGAGCGTGGTTTCCTGACTGACGTAGAAGTCTCCAAGATCGGTAGCTTCGAGCAAGCACTGATCGCCTTCTTCAACCGTGATCACGCTGAACTGATGGCGAAGATCAACGTGAAGGGTGACTTCAACGACGAAATCGACGCTGGCCTGAAAGCCGGTATCGAGAAGTTCAAGGCCACCCAGACCTGGTAAGCCGCAGCGGGGGCTCAGGCCCCCGCTTGCTAACCTGATAGGTGATACATGGCAGGCGCAAAAGAGATTCGCAGTAAGATTGCGAGCATCAAAAGCACGCAAAAAATTACCAGCGCCATGGAGAAAGTGGCGGTCAGCAAAATGCGCAAGGCACAAATGCGCATGGCTGCTAGCCGTCCTTACGCGGAGCGTATCCGCCAGGTGATCGGTCATCTGGCCAACGCCAACCCGGAATACCGCCACCCTTTCATGATCGAGCGCCCTGTTAAGCGCACCGGTTATATCGTGGTGAGCAGTGACCGTGGTCTGTGCGGTGGCTTGAATACCAACCTGTTCAAGGCCCTGGTCAAGGACATGAACGCAAACCGCGAACAGGGCGTGGAAATCGACCTGTGCGTGATCGGCAGCAAGGGTGCGACTTTCTTCCGCATCTTTGGCGGCAACGTCGTAGCCGCGATCAGCCACCTGGGCGAAGAGCCATCGATCAACGATCTGATCGGCTCCGTCAAAGTGATGCTGGACGCCTACCTGGACGGCCGTATCGATCGCCTCTCCGTGGTTTCGAACAAGTTCATCAATACCATGACCCAGAAGCCAACGGTCGAGCAATTGGTACCGTTGGTGGCAACCCCGGATCAGGATCTCAAGCATCACTGGGATTACCTGTACGAACCCGACGCAAAAGAGCTGCTGGACGGCTTGATGGTGCGTTATGTGGAGTCGCAGGTATACCAGGCGGTGGTCGAGAACAACGCTGCTGAACAAGCGGCCCGGATGATCGCCATGAAGAACGCCACAGACAACGCCGGTGATTTGATCAAAGAGCTTCAGTTGATCTACAACAAGGCGCGTCAGGCTGCGATCACCCAGGAGATCTCGGAAATCGTCGGCGGCGCTGCCGCGGTTTAACGGTTCACATATTCAGAGGATCCAGCTATGAGTAGCGGACGTATCGTTCAAATCATCGGCGCCGTCATCGACGTGGAATTCCCACGTGACGTCGTGCCGAGTGTATACAACGCGCTGAAAGTACAAGGCGCGGAAACCACCCTCGAAGTTCAGCAGCAGCTGGGCGACGGCGTGGTTCGTACTATTGCGATGGGCTCGACCGAAGGCTTGAAGCGCGGTCTGGATGTCGTCGACACCGGCGCTGCCATTTCCGTTCCTGTTGGTAAGGCCACCCTGGGCCGTATCATGGACGTACTGGGCAACCCGATCGACGAAGCCGGCCCGATCGGTGAAGAAGAGCGTCGCGGTATCCACCAGCCAGCGCCTTCGTTCGCTGACCAGGCAGGCGGCAACGACCTGCTGGAAACCGGCATCAAGGTTATCGACCTGGTTTGCCCGTTCGCCAAGGGTGGTAAAGTTGGTCTGTTCGGTGGTGCCGGTGTCGGCAAGACCGTAAACATGATGGAACTGATCCGTAACATCGCCATGGAACACAGCGGTTACTCCGTGTTCGCTGGTGTGGGTGAGCGTACTCGTGAGGGTAACGACTTCTACCACGAGATGAAGGACTCCAACGTTCTCGACAAAGTAGCGCTGGTCTACGGTCAGATGAACGAGCCACCAGGAAACCGTCTGCGCGTAGCGCTGACCGGCCTGACCATGGCTGAGAAGTTCCGTGACGAAGGTAACGACGTTCTGCTGTTCGTCGACAACATCTATCGTTACACCCTGGCCGGTACTGAAGTATCCGCACTGCTGGGCCGTATGCCTTCGGCAGTAGGTTACCAGCCGACCCTGGCTGAAGAGATGGGCGTTCTGCAAGAGCGCATCACCTCCACCAAGGAAGGTTCGATCACCTCCGTCCAGGCCGTATACGTACCTGCGGACGACTTGACCGACCCGTCGCCAGCGACCACCTTCGCCCACTTGGACGCCACCGTCGTTCTGTCCCGTGACATCGCCTCCCTGGGTATCTACCCAGCGGTCGACCCACTGGACTCGACTTCGCGTCAGCTGGACCCGAACGTGATCGGCAACGAGCACTACGACACCGCGCGTGGCGTTCAGTATGTTCTGCAGCGCTACAAAGAGCTGAAAGACATCATCGCCATTCTGGGTATGGACGAACTGTCCGAGACCGACAAGCAACTGGTAGCCCGCGCTCGTAAGATCCAGCGCTTCCTGTCGCAGCCGTTCTTCGTGGCCGAAGTCTTCACCGGTTCGCCAGGCAAGTACGTTTCCCTGAAAGACACCATCGCTGGCTTCAGCGGCATCCTCAAAGGTGACTACGACCACCTGCCAGAACAAGCGTTCTACATGGTCGGCAGCATCGACGAAGCGATCGAGAAAGCCAAGAAACTGTAATTCCTGCGCCCCGCAAGGGGCGCTATCAGGTTGAGGCAAGCAGATGGCTATGACAGTCCATTGCGATATCGTCAGCGCGGAAGGAGAGATTTTCTCCGGTCTGGTCGAGATGGTGGTTGCGCACGGTAACCTGGGTGATCTTGGTATCGCTCCGGGCCACGCGCCGCTGATCACCAATCTGAAGCCAGGTCCGATCACGCTGACCAAGCAGGGTGGCGCCCAAGAGGTGTTTTACATCTCTGGTGGTTTCCTCGAGGTTCAGCCGAACATGGTCAAGGTGCTTGCCGATACCGTGCAACGTGCTGCAGACCTGGATGAAGCTCAGGCTCAGGAAGCCCTCAAGGCTGCCGAGAACGCCCTGAATCTGAAAGGCGCGGACTTCGACTACGGCGCCGCCGCCGCACGTCTGGCCGAGGCCGCAGCTCAGCTGCGTACCGTCCAGCAAATGCGCAAAGGCAAGTAATCGGCCCTGGGCTGATCACTTCTGTTGCGATTGAGTAAAAGGGTAGCCTCGGCTACCCTTTTTCTTTTTCCGAATTTCTCCCCCCGGTCATTTCACTGACCGCCCAGGATTGGTAGCCAGTAATGTCACTCGATATCGTTATTCTCGCCGCCGGCCAAGGTACCCGCATGCGCTCGGCGCTGCCCAAGGTGCTGCACCCGGTTGCCGGCAACTCCATGCTTGGCCATGTTATCCACAGCGCGCGTCAGCTCCAGCCGCAAGGTATCCACGTGGTCATTGGCCATGGTGCCGAGCAGGTGCGTGAGCGCCTGGCAGCTGACGATCTGAACTTTGTCATGCAAGACAAGCAGCTGGGCACAGGCCATGCCGTGGCCCAGGCGCTGCCAGCATTGACCGCTGACACCGTACTGGTGCTGTACGGTGATGTGCCGTTGATCGAAGTGGAGACCTTGCAGCGCCTGTTGGCCAAGGCCAATGATCAACAGCTGGGCTTGCTCACGGTCACCCTCGAAGACCCGACCGGCTATGGCCGTATCGTGCGTGACGAGCAAGGTAAGGTGACGGCCATCGTTGAGCACAAGGATGCCAGCGACGCGCAGAAAGCGATCAAGGAAGGCAACACCGGCATTCTGGCCCTGCCTGCGGCGCGCCTGGCGGACTGGATGAGCCGCTTGTCGAATAACAATGCCCAAGGCGAGTACTACCTGACCGACGTCATCGCCATGGCGGTGTCCGATGGCCTGGTGGTTGCCACCGAGCAACCTGAAGACCCGATGGAAGTGCAGGGCGCCAACGACCGTCGCCAGCTGTCCGAGCTCGAGCGCCACTATCAGCTGCGCGCAGGCCGCCGCCTGATGGCCCAGGGCGTCACCCTGCGTGACCCGGCGCGGTTCGATGTACGGGGTGAAGTGACCGTTGGTCGCGATGTGCTGATCGACATCAACGTGATCCTCGAAGGCCAGGTGGTCATCGAAGACGGCGTAGAGATCGGCCCCAACTGCGTGATCAAGAACAGCACCCTGCGCAAGGGTGTGGTGGTCAAGGCTAACAGCCACATCGAAGGTGCGGTGATGGGTGAGGGCAGCGATGCCGGCCCGTTCGCTCGCCTGCGCCCAGGCAGTGTGCTGGATGCCAAGGCCCATGTGGGTAACTTCGTCGAGCTGAAAAACGCTCACCTGGGCGAAGGTGCCAAGGCAGGCCACCTGAGCTACCTGGGCGACGCCGAAATCGGCGCGCGCACCAACATCGGCGCTGGCACCATCACCTGCAACTATGATGGCGCCAACAAGTTCAAGACCGTGATGGGTGAGGACGTGTTCATCGGTTCGAACAACTCGCTGGTGGCGCCTGTGGAAATCAAGGCCGGCGCGACCACGGCAGCCGGTTCGACTATCACCCAGACCGTCGAAGCCGCCGACCTGGCTGTGGGCCGCGCGCGCCAGCGAAACATCTCGGGCTGGAAGCGGCCGGAGAAGATCAAGAAGAGCTGAGTTATACACAGCTGTTCGATCGAAAGCCGACTTATGTGAATAAGTCGGCTTTTTTTTGGGGCGTGAGTTTGCGCTCCTACAGGGGACGAAACTATCCACAGGGCAGCAACTGCTTGACGAAACGAACGTCTTAGGTTTTGATTGCAACCATTATCTTTCGAAACGAAACTTAAGCGCTCATGTCGAAACGTAACACGCCTCAACGCCGCCACAACATCCTGGCCATGCTCAGTGAGCAAGGGGAGGTGAGTGTGGATGCATTGGCCAAGCGCTTCGAAACCTCGGAAGTGACCATCCGCAAAGACCTCGCCGCCCTGGAAACCAACGGCCTGTTGCTACGCCGCTATGGCGGTGCGGTACCGGTGCCGCAAGAACTGCTCGGTGAGCCGGCCCAGCCCGTGTCTGCCTACAAGAAGGCCATTGCCCGCGCGGCGGTAGGGCGTATCCGCGAACATGCGCGGATCATCATCGACAGTGGCAGCACCACTGCCGCGATGATTCCCGAGCTGGGCCGACAGCCTGGCCTGGTGGTGATGACCAATTCCTTGAACGTGGCCCGCGCCATCAGCGATCTCGAGCATGAGCCTGTATTGCTGATGACCGGTGGTACCTGGGACCCGCACTCCGAGTCGTTCCAGGGGCAGGTTGCCGAGCAGGTGCTGCGCTCCTACGATTTCGATCAGCTGTTCATCGGTGCCGATGGCATCGACCTCAACCGGGGCACCACCACCTTCAATGAGCTACTGGGCCTGAGCCGAGTCATGGCCGAGGTCGCCCGTGAGGTGATCGTGATGGTCGAGTCCGACAAGGTGGGGCGCAAAATCCCCAACCTTGAGCTGCCGTGGGGCAGCGTGAATACCCTCATTACTGACGAACGCCTGCCCGCAGCGGCACGCGAACAAATTCAAGCCCGCGGCATCAACCTGATTTGCGCCGCGATCAGCCAGGAGCAATGAACATGTGTGGAATCGTTGGTGCCGTAGCCGAACGTAATATCACCGCCATCCTGATCGAAGGCCTCAAGCGCCTTGAGTACCGCGGGTACGACAGTGCCGGCCTGGCGGTCTACAGCCAGCAGGGTGGCCTGGAGCGCCGCCGCCGGATTGGCAAGGTCAGCGAGCTGGAAGCTGCCGTGGCCGCCGAGCCGCTTGTCGGCCAGCTGGGTATCGCTCACACGCGTTGGGCTACCCACGGCGCGCCAACCGAAGGCAATGCCCACCCACACTTCTCGGGCAGTGAATTGGCGGTCGTGCACAACGGCATCATCGAGAACCACGAAGAACTGCGTGAAGAGCTCAAAGGCCTCGGCTACGTGTTCACCTCGCAGACCGATACCGAAGTCATCGTCCACCTGATCCACCACACGCTCAAGACCGTTGCAGACCTGACCGACGCGCTGAAGGCTGCGGTGAAGCGCCTGCACGGTGCTTATGGCCTGGCCCTGATCAGCGCTAAACAGCCAGACCGCCTGGTAGCTGCCCGCAGCGGCAGCCCGCTGGTGATCGGCCTGGGCCTTGGCGAGAACTTCCTGGCCTCGGACCAGCTGGCTCTGCGCCAGGTCACCGACCGTTTCATGTACCTGGAAGAAGGCGATATCGCTGAAATCCGCCGTGACCAGGTCAGCATCTGGGACCAGGCTGGCAACAAGGTCCAGCGTGAAACCGTGCAGTATCACGAAGGTGCAGAAGCGGCGGACAAGGGCAACTACCGTCACTTCATGCTCAAGGAAATCCACGAGCAGCCAAGCGTGGTCCAGCGCACCCTGGAAGGCCGTCTGGGCAAAGACCACGTCCTGGTACAGGCCTTTGGCCCGAAAGCCGCCGACCTGTTCGCCAAAGTGCGCAACGTACAGATCGTTGCCTGCGGCACCAGCTACCACGCCGGCATGGTCGCCCGTTACTGGCTGGAAAGCCTGGCCGGCATCCCTTGCCAGGTCGAAGTCGCCAGCGAGTTCCGCTACCGCAAGGTGGTGGTGCAGCCCGACACCCTGTTCGTCTCGATCTCGCAATCCGGTGAGACTGCCGACACCCTGGCTGCCCTGCGCAACGCCAAGGAGCTGGGCTTCCTCGGCAGCCTGGCGATCTGCAACGTCGGCATCAGCTCGCTGGTGCGTGAATCCGACCTGACCCTGCTGACCCTGGCTGGCCCGGAAATCGGTGTTGCTTCGACCAAGGCGTTCACCACCCAGCTGGTCTCGCTGATGATGCTGACGCTGGCCCTGGGCCAAGTACGCGGCACCCTCGAAGCCGGTGTCGAAGCCGAGCTGGTTGAAGAATTGCGTCGCCTGCCGGCCCGCCTGGGCGAGGCACTGGCCATGGACGCAACTGTCGAGAAGATCGCCGAGCTGTTCGCCGACAAGCACCACACCCTGTTCCTGGGCCGCGGCGCCCAGTACCCGGTAGCGATGGAAGGCGCGCTCAAGCTCAAGGAAATCTCCTACATCCACGCCGAAGCCTACCCGGCAGGCGAGCTGAAGCACGGCCCGCTGGCGCTTGTGGATAACGACATGCCAGTCGTGACCGTGGCGCCGAACAACGAACTGCTGGAGAAGCTCAAGTCCAACCTGCAGGAAGTGCGTGCCCGTGGCGGTGAGTTGGTGGTGTTTGCCGACGAGCACGCTGGCATGACCAACGGCGAAGGCACCCACGTGATCAAGGTACCGCACATCGCTGACGCCCTGGCGCCGATCCTGTACACCATCCCGCTGCAGTTGCTGTCGTACTACGTGGCGGTGCTCAAGGGCACCGACGTTGACCAGCCGCGTAACTTGGCGAAGTCGGTGACGGTGGAATAAACCGACGGGCAACCGTTAAAAAGTGATTTCGTGGAATTAAAGCTGTCGCCCAACAATTAAAACTGTCGCCGGTAGAGGGGAAGCGCTCGCTCCCCTTCATCGGGCGGTTACACCAGACTCCCCGCGTGACCCCTCCCTACCTTGTACTGGCGTTTTCACATGCCCCTCTGGATTCTGCCTGATGAAACTCTTCCGTCATACGTGAGAAGGAACCTGCTGCTCTATTGGGCCGAGCCCAAGGCAGAGATCTTCGAAGCCCTGCGTACCCGTCATGTGATAAAGACGGCCGAAGTGAGAAGGCTCGCAGCAGCCATCGGCTGGCCTGGGTGCTATGGTTTCAATCGACTTGTTCACAACCACACGCTGAACGCAGCGTTCCACGTCATCAAAAGTGACTGGGATGTTGCCTACTCAGGCACTCAGTACCTTTCTGAGGGGGAGCACTTCAGTGAATGGGACGCTTCCTTCTGCCCTGAATGCGTTAGGGAAGACCTCAAGATCCACGGGTTTTAGGGCGATTGAGAAAGGTCTCTACGCTTTTGTGTACGACCCAACAACGCAAGCCCTTCAGTCAATTCCAACGCAGGGCGCTCAACGATTTACTGGATCTGGCATGGTCTGATGCCAATCATGAGGCCTTGCGAGCCGTTATCTCGCTTTCTCCTTTGGCCAGTCGTCTGGAAGCCTTTTGAAGCCATTTGCGGGTAGACAAGTAAAACATTCTTAATCGTTGATTAATCACAAGCTTAAGCTTCGCCCCGGTAGGATTCTGCGCCTTTACTTGTGGAGAAAGCCCCGATGCTTCGACTGCTGTTCTGTGCCACTCTCTTAACCGCTTCATTCGTCTGCTCGGCTGCTGACGTTGTACAAGGTGGTGAGGAAACGCTGACCGTTTTGAGTTCGGGCGGCATCATGGGCGCTATCCGGGAAGTGGCGCCAGCGTATGAGAAGACATATGGCGTGAAGCTGGAAGTTCTAGCCGCGCCTTCGATGGGGGAAACCCCACAGGCCGTCCCAAATAGGCTCGCCCGCGGTGAGCAGGCGGATGTGGTTTTGATGGTAGGTTCGGCGCTCGACAACCTGGTCGCCAGCGGTCTAGCAGATAAAAACAGCCGGATAGATCTCGGAAAATCTTTCATTGCCATGGCCGTGCGTAAAGGCGAACCGAAGCCGGACATAGGCACCATGCAGGACTTCCGCAAAGTGCTGCAAAACAGCAGCTCTGTTGCTTACTCCGACAGCGCGAGCGGTGTATACCTCTCTAAAACCCTGTTCCCTCGCATGCAGCTCGGCAAACAGTTCGAGGCAAAGGCTCACATGATTCCTGCCGAGCCTGTCGGCGAGGTGATCGCTCGCGGCCAAGCACAGATCGGCTTCCAACAGCTAAGTGAGCTTAAGCCAGTAAAGGGTATTGATATCGTTGGTCTGATCCCGGCTGATGCGCAGAAAATGACCATGTATTCGGGCGCTGTCGTCAGCAAGAGCCAGCATCATTCCGCAGCCCAGGCGCTCCTTGACTATCTGGCATCGCCAGAAGCCGACGCAGCGATCAAAGATAGTGGTTTGACGCCGCTACCCCATACAGCAAGCTGACCGCGAGCGCCGACATCGACACTGGGCTGCGGCAAGACACGAAGATCTTGCCGCAGTCTTCGCTCAGCGAGCGTCTGCTATGGGTCGATAGCGGTCATTCACGACCGGCAGCTTCCGACCCTTTGCAGCCGTTCGATGTGTCTACGAAACCAGGGGCGATTCATTTCGCATTCGTCAATGTCCGGAGGATAGGCCCATGTACACCATGCTCTGGTATCCCAGATACGCCTCGGCCAACAGCTCGACTCACGCCTGGTTGATGGCCATCAGTCCTTTGCTGCTTTATCACTTTCGTGCTTACCTTGGTGGCCATCATTATGAAGGCCTAATTGACCGGCTTCGGACGCCCAGCACTAGCGGCTATGACCGGCCGCGCTAGGGAAACCAAGCGGAAACGCAGCACGGTTGCCGGTCCCGCTTCGATAAGGTTCAGGAGTCGCTCGCCGGTGAAGATTAGACGACTGAATATCAAGAATTTCCGAGGTGTCAGCGAGCTAGAATGGAGCCTCCCGATGGGACACATCTTCTGCCTAATCGGCAAGGGTGACTCGGCCAAGTCTACGATTCTGGAAGCGATACGTTATGTGTTCTACCCCCAGTGGAACCTGACGCTCAGTGACTCCGACTTTCATAATGTTACGTCACACGGATTACATAATCCGATGTCAGCCCCTGAACTGACCCGCAGCCCATATTGGCCAGGGTTCGGCTTATCTCATCTCTGAAAATGTCCAGCACCGTGCTCACACCCACTTCCCCCGCAGCGGCAAGGCCGTAAAGCACTGGGCGTCCGATCAATACGCTGCTCGCACCCAGCGCAAGCGCCTTCACAACATCAGAGCCCCGTCGGAATCCGCTGTCTATCAGCACTTTTCCGGGGTGGGCCAGTGCAATCTGCTGAAGCGTAGCCAGGGGCGAACAGCTTGAATCAAGTTGCCGACCGCCATGATTCGACAGGATGACGCCGTCTGCGCCCAGTGCTATGCACTGCGAGGCATCCTCAGGATGGAGCACGCCTTTGACCAGAAGCCGATGGGGCCAGCGTGCGCGTAGCCTTTTTAATGCTTCCCAGTCAAAACTTGCATCCATCTTGCGCGAGAGAAGCGCTGCTTGCAGCTCAGTGTCGTAGGCTTCCTTGCTGGCAAAATTGGCCATCTGGGGCATGCCTGCCGTGAGCAGCCGAAGCGACCAACGCGGGTGCAGCAATCCATCTAGCATCACGCTTGGCGTGTATTTGAAAGGCAGGCCGAAACCGCTGCGCAAATCACGCTCGCGCTTGCCGTTGACCGCTACGTCAGTGGTCAGGACCAAGGTGCGATATCCAGCGGACAGTGCTCGATCGACCAGCTGGTCCGCTAGGGTGGAGTGCACTACGTACAGCTGAAACCACAGATCGCCGCCGACCTTTTCGGCTACTTCTTCGATCGATGTGTTAGAGGCAGTGGAGAGAATAAAAGGAATTCCGGCCTTCTTCGCTGCGCGTGCGACTTCCAGATCGCCCCCTGGCCAGAACGCATCATTGAGCCCAGTCGGAGCAATCATTAACGGCAGTGGCTGATGCCTGCTGAGCACCTGAGTGCCTAGGTCCCGCTCGGCCACATTGACCAGCCGCCGAGGTAGCAGCTCCAACTTGTCAAAAGCGTCCAGGTTGCGCTGCAAACATTTCTCGTCGTCAGCGCCCCCCTCGAGGTAGTCAAATACCATTCTGGGTAAACGCTGTCGGGCAAGTTGTCGGTAACCGGCGACATTGAAAGCTGGGCTCATAGCATCCTCAGGGTACGGCAAGGTAATAACCGTGATCCAACCTAGAGGACGACCATACCCATAGCAAATCGATACTCGCCGCGCTGGCTATAAACGCTGTCTATGCCCGCGCAGGGTATTCGCGCAATTGCTCAAACGAACGTGCGCGAGTCGCGCCGGCGGTCCTGGATGAGGAGGGTATCGATCTTGCGCAAGGCGCGGCTCAGTTCGGCTTGGTTGCTGGCGCCGCCCAGGGAGATTCTCAGGCAGTCCGGTGCAGGCGTCGCAACCGCGAACGAATGCCCGCTCGCCACTTGCACGCCTTGATCGCGCAGGGCATGGGTGAACAGCTCCTGATTCCAGTGCGCAGGCAACTCCAGCCACAAGTGCAGCCCGGTGGGGTGCGACTGGAACGGGTGCGACAGCAGTTTGCCAGCCAGTTGTTGGCGAGCGCGCATTTCGCGCTTGATTTCCTGCATCAAGCCCGCAGCGGCTCCGCTGCTGATCCATTGCTCCACCAGCGCCAGCAGCAATGCCGAGCAACCCATGCTGGTAGCACGCAGGCTGAGTTGCAGGCTTTGCCCGTCATCGCCGTGCGGGGGGAGTACGAACGAGGTACGCAAGCTTGGCCACAGGCACTTCGACAAGGACGCGAGGTAGTAGGTATTGCGCCGTCCGGTCAGTGTGGCTATGGGCGGCGGCGCATCGTCGAGCAGATAGCGGTAGGGATCGTCCTCGATCAACGTGATGCCGCAGCGCAGGATGATTTCGGCGATTTCTCTGCGCCGTGCCAACGGCATGGTATGTGCTGTCGGGTTATGGAATGTCGGGTTCAGGTAAAGCAGACGTGCGCCGCTTTCCTGGCAGGCCCGCGCCAGGGCGTCGGGCTGCATGCCTTGTGCACAACTGGGCACAGGCCACAGCCGCAGTTTCAATTGTTCGGCAGCGAGGATCAGCCCTGGGTAGGTCAGCGCGTCGCATAAGAGGACGTCGCCCGGGCGCGTCTGCGCACTGAGGATGGCGAAGATTGCCACTTGCGAGCCTGAACAAACGACTAACCCTTCGCAATCGACCTCGTCCAGCGCCGGGCGCAGCCAGCCTTTGGCTGCTTGTAACAAAGCGGGTGGTGCCGGCTGCTGCTGGTAGGCCGAGAGCGCCTCGATGCTGTGACGGGTGAACGACTCGGCCATCGCACTGCTCGCCTGCTGGGCCATCGAGCCATCGGCGGGTTGCGGAGGAATGTTCATCGCCAGGTCGATGCTCAGCGGCGTGTCGGTTTCGCTGGCACCCATGACGAAAGAGCCCCGCCCACTATAGGACGCGATCAGCCCACGGTTACGTGCTTCGGTGTAGGCACGGGTGATGGTCGTCAGATCTACGCCAAGGTGAGCGGCCAGGGTGCGCTGTGGCGGTAACTGGTCTCCCTGCTGGAGTGAACCGGACTGTATGGATTTTTCCAGCATTTCTATAATTTGTATGTATTTTGCACCGCCGCCTGGGATAAATGGCCTGATCCAAGCGATCTCGGGCAATGCAGATGATTCGTCACTTATGGGCATAACGATTCCTACGGTTGTAAATCCATACGCTCAGGAATAAAATGTCATACAGATTATCATTATTCCATACAATATTGTAGCGTATGGTTTATTCTTGGGCACTCGCGCAGCGCGGCAGGTTGCAACCATAAGCGCTTACGGGGTGCCAGTCATGGAGATGTTTCATGAGTGACTGCCATCTGATCTGCGCCAATCGCCTCGGCGATGGCGCCGTGGTCTGGCTGGATGCATTGCATGGCTGGGTCGACAGCCTAGAGCACGCCGCCGTTTTCAGCGCCGAGCAGTTGCCGGTTGCGGAGCGCGCTGCCGAGACAGCTGTTCGCGACAATCTGGTAGTCGGGCCACTGCAGTGCCCGGCGTCGCTGGTCAACGGTGTCCCTGAACCGCATAGCCTGCGCGAGCGGTTGCGGGCGCGAGGTCCGTCCGTGCGTACAGACCTGGGTAAACAGGCGCCCGCCGAGCGCTCTATGGCCGAATCACCCAACCAGCGGCCCGCAGTGCCCATGGCTGCAAGCAGAGCCGGGGTTTACCAATACGACCCTGATGAACGCGAGTTTCTCAAGGACCGTGCGCGCCAGTTCGGCCAGCAGGTGGAACGTCGCCTCAGCGGTGAGCTCGATGAAGATGCGTTCAAGGTCTATCGACTGATGAACGGCCTGTATTTGCAACTGCACGGCTACATGCTCCGCGTGGCTATCCCGTATGGCACCTTGAGTGCGGTGCAGTTGCGTCAGCTGGCCTATGTCGCGGACACCTACGACAAGGGCTATGGCCACCTCACCACGCGGCAGAACATCCAGTTCAACTGGCCCAAGCTGGCAGATACCGCCGAAATCCTTTCGGTGCTGGCAGATGCCGATTTGCACTGTATTCAGACCAGCGGCAACTGCATCCGTAACGTCACCACCGACCACTTCGCTGGCGCCGCCGCGGATGAACTTGTCGACCCTCGGGTGCATGCCGAAATCCTGCGCCAGTGGTCCACCGACCATCCCGAGTTCACCTACCTGCCGCGCAAATTCAAGATTGCCATGACCGGCAGCCCGAACGACCGTGCGGCTGTGCGCTTCCATGACATCGGTATCCTGGCGCGACGCAACGAGCAGGGGCAGGTCGGCTTCCAGATCTACGCCGGAGGCGGGCTGGGGCGTACACCGATCGTCGGTACGCTCGTGCGCGAGTGGCTGCCTGAGCGTGAACTGCTGCGTTATGTCGAGGCCATTCTGCGTGTCTACAACGCGCTCGGACGACGTGACAACCTTTACAAGGCGCGCATCAAGATACTGGTGCGGGAGCTCAAGCCTGGCCGTTTCATCGAGATGATCGAAGACGAGTTCGCGCGTCTGCCCAGCGACCGTCAGTATCTGGAGCCAACGATCGTCGAGGCGATCACCGCACGCTTCGTGCAGCCGGCTTTCGAGGTGCTGCCAGAACTGTGCGAGGACTTTATCGAGAGGCGCGCCGAAGACCCGGCGTTCGCCGCTTGGGTGAACAGCAACACCCACCCGCACAAGCGCCGCGGCTACATCAGTGCGGTAGTTTCGCTGAAGCCGCCAGGCGGTATTCCCGGCGATATCAGCGCGCAGGAGATGCTCCAGCTGGCCGACCTTGCCAAAGCGTACTCGCTGAATGAAGTGCGTGTTTCCCACGAGCAGAACCTGGTGTTGCCTCACGTCCGTCAGCGCGACCTCTACACCGTATGGGAGGCGCTTTGCACCATGGGCCTGGCCACCGCCAATGTCGGCTTGCTGTCTGACTCCATTGCCTGTCCAGGCATGGACTACTGCAGCCTGGCGACTGCCCGCTCGGTACCGGTTGCCCAGCGTATCGCGGCGCGTTTCGATGGGCCTCGGCAGCGGGAGATCGGCGAGCTGAAGCTGAATGTGTCGGGTTGCATCAATGCCTGCGCCCACCACCATGTCGCCCATATCGGCATCCTCGGGCTGGACAAGTCAGGACACGAAAACTACCAGATCACCCTGGGCGGCAGCGCCGAAGAAGATGCTGCAGTGGGGACCATTCTGGGTCGCTCTGTGCCCTACGAGCAGGTCCCGGAGGTGATCGAAGCGATCATCGACATCTATCTGAACCTGCGTGAGGCGCACGAGCGCTTCCTCGACACCTATCGGCGTGTCGGTATCGAGCCTTTCAAGGAGGTGCTACGTGATACTCATTGATCGCCATGGCCTGCCGCAGAGTGACACCTGGCACTATCTGGACCGCGACGAAACGCCGTCCTTTTCGCCCAGCACCGTGGTCCATCCGCAGCAGTGGGATGTTTACCACATGCACTTTGGTACGCCGGCCCAAGGCCTGTGGCTGGCTGGCGAGCAGGCGCTCGACCAAGTGCAGGCAATACTCGGCCAGCTGACCCTGATCGTGGTGGAGTTCGCCAAGTCGCGGGATGGCCGCGGCTTCACCCTGGCGCGCCTGCTGCGTGAACGCTACGGCTTCGACGGGGACTTGCGTGCCGCTGGGCCATTGCTGCCGGACCAGTTCGCCATGCTGCTGCAGTGTGGCTTCAGCAGCATTCTGATCCCGCCTGCAAGCCCTGTCGTGCGTTGGCAGCAAGCTGCTGGCGCCATTCACAACGCGCGCCCGCGGACCCTGCTCGAGCGCCTCTCTCAACGTAACGAGGTATAGCCATGTCTGGCCTGACAGCGCTTGAGCTGGCCCGGATACAGTTCGGTTTCACCGTCACTTTTCACATCGTGTTCCCGGCAATCACTATCGGCCTCGCCGCGTTCCTCGCGGTCCTGGAAGGCTTGTGGTTGTGGAAGAAAGACGATGCCTATCTCGACCTCTATCATTTCTGGTCGAAGATATTTGCGGTCAACTTCGCCATGGGCGTGGTGTCCGGGTTGGTCATGGCTTATCAGTTCGGAACCAACTGGAGCTTCTATTCGCAATTCGCTGGCAGCATCACCGGTCCGCTGCTGACCTATGAGGTTCTTACGGCGTTCTTCCTCGAGGCGGGCTTCCTCGGCGTGATGCTGTTTGGCTGGAACAAGGTCGGGCGTGGTTTGCACTTTTTCGCCACGCTCATGGTCGCGCTGGGCACGATGATCTCAGCCACCTGGATTCTGGCCTCCAACAGCTGGATGCAGACCCCTCAGGGCCACGAGGTGATCAATGGGGTGGTGATCCCGGTGGACTGGTTCGCGATCATCTTCAACCCATCCTTCCCCTACCGGCTGGCGCACATGGTGACCGCAGCGATGCTGTCCACGGCGCTGTTCGTTGGAGCGTCTGCGGCTTGGCACCTGCTCAAGGGAAACAAGACCCCCGCCGTCAAACGCATGTTCTCAATGGCGCTGTGGATGCTGCTGTTTACCGCGCCGTTGCAGATATTGATCGGCGATATGCACGGCCTCAACACGCTCAAGCATCAACCGGCGAAGATCGCGGCGATGGAAGGCCACTGGGACAATGTTCCGGGCGAGGGCGTGCCCTTGATCCTGTTCGGGCTGCCCGACATGGAAGCTGAAACTACCCATTACAAAGTGGAAATTCCACGCTTGGCGAGCCTGATCCTGACCCATTCGCTGGATGGTCAGATTCCGGCGCTGAAGGACTTCCCCCGTGAAGACCGACCCAACGCCGCCGTGGTGTTCTGGAGCTTCCGGGTAATGGTCGGCCTGGGTCTGTTGATGGTCCTGCTTGGGGTGTATGGGGCGTGGTTACGCTGGCGCGGGCGCCTGTATCAGTCGCCGCTGCTGGCCCGCTTTGCGCTTTGGATGGGGCCATCGGGGCTGATCGCGTTGCTGGCCGGCTGGTATGTCACCGAGATTGGCCGTCAACCGTGGGTGGTGTACGGGCTGATGCGCACCAAGGATGCAGTTTCAGAGCACTCGGCAATGACATTGTCGGTCGGGCTCGTGGTGCTGGTGGTGATGTACCTGGGCATCTTCGGCACCGGCATCGGTTACATGCTGCGGCTGGTGCGAAGCGGGCCTCAGGGGCATGCGCCACACGCTGGCGAGATTGCCGATAACCAACGGCCCGCTCGCCCGCTGTCGGCCGTGGACGATCCGCTGTACTCCTCACCCAATTCCACACATTGACCGACGGGAGACGTTGTCATGGGTATTGATCTTCCGCTGATCTGGTTTCTGATCATTGGCTTTGGGGTGATGATGTACGTCATCACCGATGGCTTCGATCTGGGAATCGGCATTCTGTTTCCCTTCATCCGCGACCGCGAACACCGCGACACCATGGTCAACACTGTGGCGCCGGTGTGGGACGGCAACGAGACCTGGTTGGTATTGGGGGGCGCCGGGTTGATGGCGGCGTTTCCCAAGGTCTACGCGATTCTCCTCAGCGCACTGTATTTGCCGGCGCTGGGGCTGCTGGTCGGGTTGATCTGGCGTGGCGTGTCATTCGAGTTTCGCTTCAAGGCCGACGAGGCGCACAAGCCGTTCTGGGATCGAGCCTTCATGGCCGGTTCGTTTGCGGCGGCGTTCTTCCAGGGCGTGATCCTGGGTGCGTTCATCGAAGGCCATCGGATCGTTGACGGCGTGGCCACCAATGATGTCATGAGCTGGCTGACGCTGTTCAACGTATTCTGTGGCCTGGGTGTGGTAGTGGCCTACGCGCTGCTCGGTGCGACCTGGCTGGTGTACAAGACTGAAGGGCCGCTGCAGGCCAGCATCATTCGCGCTGCATCGCCGATCACCCTGGCGACAGTATTGACCATGCTGGTAGTGAGCATCTGGACGCCGATGACCCACCCGGCGATCTTCGAGCGCTGGTTCAGCCTGCCGAACTTCTGGTTCTTCCTGCCGGTGCCGGTGCTGGTCATGCTGGCTACCTGGGCGATCCTGCGGTCGCTGCGCGGTGTGCCTCATGCGGGCCCGTTCATCTGGTCGCTGGTGCTGGTCTTTCTCGGCTACACGGGCCTGCTGATCAGCATCTGGCCCTATGTGCTGCCACCGAGCCTGACCATCTGGGAGGCAGCCGGCCCGCCGCAGAGCCTGGGCTTCGCTTTGGTCGGCGCGCTGTTCATCATCCCGTTCATCCTGGGTTATTCAGCCTGGTCATATTACGTTTTCCGCGGCAAGGTCAAAGTTGGCGAGGGGTATCACTGATGAGCAAAGCAGTCTCTTCAAGCCATCTAGGCCGCAAACTGCTGTGGATGGCCGGTATCTGGGCCGCCAGCGTGGTTGCCCTGGGCGCCGTGGCCATGGCGGTGAGGGTGGCGATGTCGTTGGCCGGCATGCATCACTGAGCCGCCCCCGTGTCGCTGCCCAAGGCGATCTGCACCTGACGGACAAACCAGGTCAGTGCGGTGGACTGGGCGCTGCGCGAATGCCAGTACAGGGTGACGTCAAAGGCCGGGACATCGAAGGGCAGCTCGAGCGTTTTGAGCTGCCTAGGCAGTGGCATTTCACAAAAGCTCTGGGCAATCTGGTGGGGCAGGATACCCAGCAGATCGGTGCCCGGAATCAGTCTGGGCAGTACCGAAAAATGCGGCAGACGCAGTTTGATCCAGCGCTCGACGCCGAGGAGCTGCAGCGCGTCTTCAGCCATGCCATGGCCGGAGGTGCGCGTCACCAGCACGTGCGGCTCAGCGAGAAACTGCTGCATGTTGATGGCTTCACCGATACGTGGATGGGCCGCATCGAGCAGCAATACATAGCGCTCTTTCATCAGTACCCGCGAGACCATCCCGGTTTCGTTGAGCTTCCTGCTACAGATGGCTGCGTCGATGTGGCCATCGTTCAGCCAGGTGCCGACCTGGTCGATTTCCAGCGGCACCACTTCAAGTTCGATGTTCGGCGCCAGGGTGCTGAGGTGTTCCATCAGCCGAGGCAACAGGGCCATTTCGCCCAGGTCCGACAGCGCCAGACGGAACTGACGGCGCGAATGGCCGGGTTCGAACTTGCGCGCTTCGCCTACCGCCGAGTCGATGCAGCGCGAGGCTTCCTTGAAGCCGCCATAGAGTTGAGTGGCTAGCCGCGTCGGTTGCATGCCTTGGCGATTACGCACGAACAACGCGTCATCGAATTGCTCCCTGAGTTTTGCCAGGGCATAGCTGACTGATGGCTGAGTGACGAACAAACGTTGCGCAGTGGCCGTCACGCTTTGGGTCTCATAGAGGGTGATGAAGGTGGTGATGAGATTCAGATCGAAGCTGGCCATGATCGAGCGCCTGTTGTTTTTGTTTATCGAAATACACTTCTGCACCGCTGGCAGTGTGACTAGAGCCGAGCAGCGGATTCAAACGCTATCAACATAAGCCATATTTATACAGTGGCTGCAAAACATTTATTTGATCGATTGGAGGTTGCTCCATAGAGTGAAGTTCTCACGACACACGCGGAATTCTGCCTTATGCAAACCATCCACTCCGCGGCTTATACGCTGCTGCGACGCCACGGCATGACCACCATCTTCGGTAACCCGGGCTCCAATGAACTGCCGTTTCTGAAGTCGTTCCCGGAAGATTTTCAGTACGTGCTCGGGCTGCACGAAGGTGCGGTGGTCGGCATGGCCGACGGCTACGCATTGGCTAGCGGTAAACCGGCTTTCGTCAATTTGCACGCAGCAGCGGGCACCGGCAACGGCATGGGCGCACTGACCAACTCCTGGTATTCGCACAGCCCGCTGGTGATCACTGCAGGTCAGCAAGTGCGGCCGATGATCGGTGTCGAGGCCATGCTGGCGAATGTGGATGCGGTGCAACTGCCCAAGCCGCTGGTCAAGTGGAGCTACGAACCTGCCAATGCGCAGGACGTGCCGCGCGCGCTCAGCCAGGCCATTCACTATGCCAACACCACACCAAAAGCACCGGTCTACCTTTCTATCCCTTACGACGACTGGGATGCGCAATGCGCGCCTGGGGTCGAGCATCTGTTCGAGCGCCAGGTGCAAGTCGCTGGCACGCCCGACGTGGCCCAGTTGCAGGCGTTGATCGAGCAGCTGGATAACGCACGTAATCCGGTACTGGTGCTAGGCCCTGAGGTGGACGCCACCCTCAGCAACGCTGCCGCCGTGGCCCTGGCCGACAAACTGCACTTGCCGGTATGGATCGCGCCGTCGGCCTCGCGCTGCCCGTTCCCCACCCGTCACCCAAGCTTCCGTGGCGTGCTTCCGGCAGCCATTGCCGGGATCAGCAAAATACTTCAAGGGCACGACTTGATCGTGGTGGTTGGGGCGCCGGTGTTCCGTTATCACCAGTTTGCGCCAGGCGACTACCTGCCGGCGGGCGCACGCCTGCTGCACATCACGTCCGATCCGCAGGAAGCGGCGCGTGCGCCCATGGGCGACGCATTGATTGGTGACATCGCAGTCGCCCTGCAGGCGCTGGCCGAGGGCGTCACGCCGAATTCGCGAGCTTACCCCGAGCCACTGCCAGTGCCACAGGCGATTGCAGACGAGCCTCGCCATCTGCGTCCAGAGACCTTGTTCGATGTGCTCGATGCAGTGGCACCGGAAGACGCTATCTACGTCAAGGAATCGACTTCGACCACCAGCGCCTTCTGGCAGCGGATGAACCTGCGCCATCCTGGCAGCTATTACTTCCCGGCCGCAGGCGGCCTCGGCTTCGGCTTGCCTGCTGCAGTCGGCGTTCAGCTGGCCCAGCCGCAGCGGCGCGTAGTTGCGCTGATCGGCGATGGCTCGGCCAACTACGGCATCACCGCGTTGTGGACGGCTGCCCAGTACCGCGTGCCGGTGGTGTTCATCATCCTCAAGAACGGCACCTACGGCGCATTGCGCTGGTTCGCCGGAGTGCTCAAGGCCGAAGACGCACCTGGCCTGGACGTTCCGGGCCTAGACTTCTGCGCCATCGCCAAGGGCTACGGTGTCAACGCCGTGCACACCGACACCCGCGCCAGCTTCGAGGCGGCACTGCGCGCCGCGCTGGACGCCAACGAACCTACCGTCATCGAAGTGCCGACGGTCACCATCGAACCTCACTGACGTGCTGCAGGGCCATCGTGGCCCCTTCAACCCACTGACATAAAAACAAGAAGACATGACCATGACTCATAAACCTGCGCTGCACATCGCGGGGGCCGCGCCCCTCGGCAAGCTCCACTACACGCTGCTGTTCTGGTGCTCTTTCATCATGCTGTTCGATGGCTATGACCTGGTCATCTATGGTTCGGTAGTACCGCGCCTGATGGAAGAGTGGGCATTGACCCCTGTGGTTGCCGGTTGGATGGGCAGCGCAGCACTGTTTGGGATGATGTTCGGCGCGGTGGTGGTCGGGCCGCAGGCCGACCGACTCGGGCGCCGCAAGGTGATCATCGGCTCCATGGCCCTGGCCAGCCTGTGCGCCCTCGGCACTGCCTTTACCTGGGATGCACCTAGCTTTGCTTTGCTGCGGTTCATCACCGGCGTAGGTCTGGGCGGCGCAATTCCCAACATCGTGGCATTGATGAATGACCTGGCGCCGACCTCGCGGCGCAGCTCGCTCACCACCATCATGCTCAGCTTCTACTCGATTGGCGCGATGATTTCGGCGCTGGTGGCGATGCTGATCATCCCGCGCTTTGGCTGGGAAGCGACCTTCATCATCGGCGGTGTACCATTGCTGTTCTTGCCTTGGCTGGCGCGCCAACTGCCGGAGTCGCTGCACTATCTGCTGGAGAAAGACCCTGCCGCGGCGAGCGCTCTGCTCAAGCGAATCGATCCGCAGGTGGATACCAGCACCGTCAGCTTCGCCGCACCAATGCGTACCTCATCTGCAGCACCGCTCTCGCGGCTGTTCGCCGAGGGCCGTGGGGGTGGCACGGTGTTCCTGTGGCTGGGCTTTGGCATGTGCATGCTGATGGTCTACGGGCTCAATACCTGGCTGCCGAAAATCATGGTCGCCGGCGGCTTCGAGCTGGGTTCGAGCCTGATGTTCCTGGTTATCCTCAACATCGGCGCTACGGCAGGCGCGTTGGGCGGCGGCTGGCTGGCTGACCGCTGGGGCTGCAAGCCGACCTTGATGCTGTTCTTCCTGCTGGCCGTGGTGTCCTTGTGCACCCTGGGGGTCAAGCCGGGCCCTGTGCTGCTCAACATCATGCTGCTGATCGCGGGTGCTACCACCATCGGTACCCTTGCGGTCATTCATGCCTTCGCTGCCCAGCAGTACCCAAGCGAGATCCGCTCTACCGGCGTTAGCTGGTGCTCGGCAATCGGCCGCTTCGGCGGCGTCGCCGGCCCGATGCTGGGCGGGCTGATGCTGAGCATGAACCTGCCGCTGCAGCTCAACTTCATTCTCTGCGCGGTGCCAGGCGTGATAGCCATCTTCGCCATCGCCATGATTCGCCAGCGCCGCGTCGCAGTACCTACTGCCACCACACCGGCGCTGGATGCGCAGCCTTGAGCTGAGCGCGGCGCCGAGTACACCCAGGGCGAGTTTCGCGCCCACCTTGCCATCTCAGGAATTCCCGCCGCTCAGCCATGAGCGGCGGATGGATCGTGCCGTTCAGAAAACAATAAAAAGGTATCCGGTATGCGTTCTTATGTATCGTGCAGTCGCAGCGTGTGGCTGATTGGTTGTGCCTGCTTTGCCCAATCGTTTGCAGCCAACGCTGACTTCGTCGAGGACAGCACCGTGGCGCTCGTGCTGCGTAATGCTTATATCGACAGGGATTTCAAACAGCACGATGCCGCCAAGTCACGTGTCGGCAGCTGGACGCAGGGCTTCGACCTGCGCTTCTCTTCCGGATATACCGAAGGCCCTCTGCAGTTCGGTGTAGAAACTAGTACACAATGGGCCTATCGCCTTGATGGCGGCGGTGGCCGCGGTCCAGACAGTGTGATCCCGTACGATGCCAGCAAGGGTGAACAGGTGCGCGACTATGGGCGCACTGGAGTCACCGGCAAGGTCAAATACTCGCAGACCGAGCTGCGCGTCGGCGAGTTGCGTCCACGTTTGCCAGTAGCCTACATCGACGATTCGCGGCAACTGGTGACCACGTACCAGGGTGTCATGGTCGAGTCCAAGGAGTGGTCCAACCTTGCGCTGACAGCGGGGCGGATCAACGAGATCGCGACTCGCGAGTCCTCGAACCGGGAAAAGATCTACCTCATGAATGGGGCCAACATCCGGCGCACCAGCGATGGCCTGAACTTCGCCGGTGCTACTTATCAGTTCACCCCGAACCTGTCCGCAACCTACTTTTATGGCCAGCTCGAGGACATCTACCAGCAGCACTATCTGGGCCTTTCCAACCGCTGGGCGCTCTCGGCGGACTACACCCTGCAGACCGAGCTGCGTTACTACCAGAATCGCGAGGACGGCCAGGCGCTGTACGGCGAGATCGATAACAAGAGTTACGGAGCCATGACTACCCTCAAGACCGGTGGGCATGGCTTGGGGGTTGGCTATCAGCGAATGCTGGGCGACAGCGCCTTCCCGCTGTTCAACGGCTATGCGCCACAACCTTACCTGGTCAACTGGTCGACAGTTGGCTTCTTCAAGGCCAACGAGGCGTCTTGGCAACTGCGCTACGACTACGACTTCGCCGCGCTAGGCGTGCCTGGCCTCAAGTTCATGACCCGCTACCTGCGTGGCAGTGGCATCGATCGTGGCAATAACGATCTGGACCAGAATGTCGAAAGCGAGCGTAACTTCGTCATCAGCTACGTGCTGCAAAGCGGTGCGCTCAAGGGCCTTGGCTTTGAATGGCGCAACATTGACGTGAAGACCCGCTACGGCAGCGGCAGGGCGTCGGGTGCCGATTACGATGAAAATCGTCTGATTACGACCTACACCTGGAACTTCTGACTGGGCCGGCGGTGGGCAACGGTATCGGTTTACCAAAGCACACATCTCGGGATTTTCGGTATCAGCGATTGCACCGAGTGTGTGCGGCCTATCGCTCATGCGGACCGGTGTGCAGGGCCATACGTTGAGTACAGCCGGCTGCAAGACCCCACTGTTTGACTGAGCGTCGCATCATTGTTGCCTGAGGCGCCCGTGCGCTTCGAGCTGCGCTGCCAGCCGTTTGCAGCGGAACATTAATTGCAGGTTTTCGTTATGCCATCTTCCAGGTAACCGCTATGACGACTTCCATCTCAACTGCCTGCGTTCCGGCGTCAGAGCTCGGCGGTTTCTGGGACGATATCAGCAGCCGATTCTTCGCCAAGCTTGATTGCCAGCTGGGCGAACTTTCCAGTAACGATGCGCCCGCTGGGTTTGAGGCGCATCTCAAGCACAGTCGCCTAGGCTGCCTTGACCTGATCGACCTTCAGGCAAGTGCGCACAGCGTCGAGCGCCGGGTCAGTGGTGGAAGCGAGCCGCATTATTTCATCCTGAGCCTGATTACGCGTGGCATGTGCGAGCTCACCCAGGACGACCGGCGCTGCACGGTAGGTGCAGGCGAGATTGTCCTTTATGACACCCGCCGCCCGTACAAGGTCGTGCTGCCTCGCGCTTTTCGTATGTGCTCGCTGCGCATTCCCCAAGAAACCATGCGCCTTTACCATCCTGCTGCAGAGCGTGCGGTATCGAAGCCCCTGACCACGGCTCACGCTATCGGCCGGATCATTGGCGGTCTCATGCTGACACTGTTCGAAGAGCAGGAGCATGCTGCCGAAGTGGGTGAAGATGCCATGGCCAGACCGTTGCTGGAAATGCTCTCGCTGGGTGTGCAGTCGTTGGCCAAGGATGAGTCCGACCCGGCTTGCACCCGTCTCGTCCAGTTTCATCTTGAGCGCATCAAGAGCCTGATCGATGCCCATCTGGCCGAGCCACTGCTAAGTGTCGAGTGGATCGCCGAACAACTGAAGATGTCTGTCAGCTCTGTGCACCGGGTATTTTCGGGGCAACCAGTCTCGGCGAGCGAGTACATCTGGGGCAAGCGTCTGGAGTTGTGCCGGATGGCGCTGGCCAACCCTTGCCTGCGTGACCGCAGCATCAGCGACATCGCCTATAACTGGGGCTTCTCCAGCAATGCGCATTTCAGTCGGGCATTCAAACGTCACCTGGGTATGTCTCCCCGCGAATATCGCGCGCGCTCACTGGCCACGAAGTAAACGTCCTGCAGGCCCCGCTCTGTGGGCAATGCCATGCGAGCGGGGCCAGGCCATCATTAAAGCGGAGCGGCATTCTCAGTGACTGCTGCACTGGCTATGGCGCGTGGCGCCGTTTCGATGAACGCGAACGAGACGATGGCGATCGCGGCGAAGGCCACGCCGACAATCATCATCGGATACTGCAGGCCAAATGCATCAGCCAGCCCTCCCGCGACGATAGGCATGAGCACGCCACCGAGCATCTCGCCGATGCAGGTCGGAATGCCCACGGCGCTACCGGTCATGCGCGCGGGCACGGTTTCTGCGGGGATGATCGCCAGAAATATCGGCGCAATGCCGAAGCCGAACACGCCTGCAATGAACAACAACGCGAACATACCGGCCGGGGGCAGCGGGTACAGAGCGAATACCAGCATCAGCGCGCTGTAGGCCGCCGCGCAGACAATCATGATCGGGCGCCGGCCAACACGGTCAGACAGCGCCGGCATAATGATCATGCCGAAGAAACCGCCAAAGCCCCAGCCGGAAACGATCAGGCCAACCGTACTCAGCTCCAGGCCTATGACCTGGGTCAGGTACAGCGCAACGAATGTCGAGAAAACGAACAGGCCCGTCTGGAAGCAGCAGCTGACCACGGTCGCGACCCAGATGTTACGGTAACGCAGCGCCGCGAAGGCGCCATCGCTTGAGACGCCGTGGGCACTTGGCGCCTCCCGTGCGGGCTCACGCATGAACCTGGCCAAACACCAGGCCAGCAATACGCCGGGAACGCCCACCACGATGAAGACCATCTCCCAGGGCATGTAGTTATTGAGCTGAGTGGCGATGATCGGCCCCAGCCCGATCCCCAGTAGCGGGAAGAATGCCTGGTGGATGCCCAGATTGAGGCCTTTTTTCTCGGGTGAGGAGGCGCTGGCAATGGCCGCGACGCTGGTGCTGAACACGCCACCTTCGCCGATGCCCAGCAGCCCTCGGATCACCAGCATGCTGGTGAAACTCTTGGCGATAGCTGTCATCCACGTCATCAGCGAGAAAAACAGCGTCGAATAGATCAGCACCCGCTTGCGCCCGTACTTGTCGGACATGCTGCCCAGTACCCAGGTGGAGATTGCCCAGGTGAACGCCAGCACGGACGCTATGGCGCCGGCCTGCATATTGTTGAGTCCAAGCTCCGGGATGATCACTGGGAACAGATAGAGGACAACAAACCGGTCAAGGCCGACGATCCCGAACAGGACAGCCAGCAGGAGTACCAGCTTCCACTCGTAAGAGAGTTTTTTCATGGTTAGTGCTCACAAAGGAGTGGGGTGTCAGAAGGCGTGTGCGATGCGGATGTTCACCCGGAATTTCTCTTCAGCGCCGTTGACGACATCGAGATCCTGTCCGAACTGGGTCTGTATCTGCAGGGTCGGTTGCAGGAAGTGTTGCCACGTCAGCAGATAGCGCTGGGTGCCGGTCGTGTCGTTCTGGGCCACCCCACCGACATGGGTTTCGCCACCGGTGGTGTGAAACCAGCTGACTCCGAACTGATTCTTCTGGCTGAAGACATAGCGCAGGTGCGTTTGTAGTTCGAAAACATCGTCCTGGCGCAGTGTCTGGCCGAAGAAGTCATCGTTATCGCCGAAGGTGTCGTGCTCCAGCGTTATCTCTGCGTACAGTGTGTTAGGCACAAGCGCCTGCACATAGGCCAGATGAAGCATGCCTTTCCAGCGGTTTTCACCGAGGTTAACTGGAGCGTCGTGGTCATAACTGCCCAGTGGCATGCCGACATATCCGGCGATGGCCAGATAGCGCTCCTGCTTGGGGTCGTTTACCAGCCACAGTGCACTTCCGACCATAGGGTCTGTGGCGCCGCTGACGCTATAGTCCTTGCTGCCGCTCAGGTCGAGATGGCCGAAGGGCAGGATGACTTGTGGCGTGACCGTGAAACCGCCCAAGGTGGTCCAGTGCACAAAGCGAGCGATGCCGATGTCGCTGTCCAGGCCGAAATCTTTGGTCACGGTGCGGCCGTCGACCTTGATGCGGTTGCGTTCGGTGTGCTGGTAATACAGAAGACCCAGCTCGGTTCCGGGCGGCAAGGCGACATAGTCACCGGGGTCCGTTGATAGCACGGCTGCGTCGACGACGTTGCTGTTGGCCAGAGCCAACGCTGTCAGGGCTGCACACAAGGTGGTAAAGACGGTCGTGTCTTTAAGGGCTTTCATGATGTGATTGCTCCAGATATTTATTATTGGCAGTGAGCAAAGGGTGGGGCGCTGGCGGGTCGATTCTTATATGGAGTGCCACCTCAGACGTCTGACTGGACCTCATCAGGATTCTTGATGGGCGTGACTGCGGCGGGTTGCGCGAAGGCACCGAGGTGCATTGGCCGGCGAGGGGTGTTGTCGAGCAGCAGGCGGGTGACATCCGGGCGTGAGTAGTGGCCTACCGGGTCGGCGGCGAGCTTCGCCAGGCTCAGAACAGCCAGGTCGACGTCCGCAAGCAAAAGCCCCTCGCGGTGCTCATCCAGTGGCTCGGCCAAGGGCGCGCCATCAGGCCCGAAGATCCGGGCATGGCCACCGCCGGATGGCAGCAGTCGCTGAGCCTCTTCGTTGTGGCAGAGCAGCTCGATCATCCTGTCGCTTACTACCGAACTGGGCGCCACTACGAAACACTGGCCTTCTACGGCGTAGGTCTGGGTCACGGCCGTGTTGACCTGCGGACCAAGGGCGTAGGCGACTCCGCTGTACAGAGAGAAGCTCGGCCAGGCTGCGATATGCACCTGCTCGTGCTGGGCGAACAACGCATACTTGCTCAGCGGCTGCACATGTTCCCAGCAGCACAGCGAACCGACTTTGCCCAGTGGCGTGTCGATCACGCTCAGGTCACTGCCATCGCCTTCGCCGAAAAGACTGCGCTCTACCAGCGTTGGTTTCAGCTTGCGCCGGGTGCTGAGGGTATTGCCTTGGTCGTCGATCAGCGCTTGGGCCATGTACAGGCTGCCGTCGGATTTTTCGCTGAAGCCGATGGACAGATAGATATGCAGGCGTCTGGCTGCTTCGCACAGGCGCTGGTATTGCGGGCTGTCAATTATCAGCGAGTTATCGTGGTAGCGCTGGATGAACTGCATGGCCCAGGCCGGCGAACCCAGCCAGAGAAAGAATGGATAGCCGGGGAAGAAATTCTCGGGAAAGGCGATCAGGCTGGCACCGGCGCTCGCGGCCTGTTGCATCAGGCCGATAGCCTTCTCGATGGTTGCGTCCAGATCGAGAAATTCAGGTGCGGCCTGAACGGCGGCAACGCGGTACTTGGGGTGAGTGATGGGCATCACAGGCTCCTTGGGGTATGTGCAGCCTCATTCTATGGAGCTGGCCTGCGGCGCTTTTTCCCCTGCGTACCGCCAAAGTTGCCTAGGCGTAGCAAATTCAGGGCACTGCCCCGGGAAGGCGAAACGTTCGCGGTTAAATAAGTGCGGTCTATGGATTTCCTATCAACCATCTATTTGTGAGATATCCGACGAGTTCTTACAGTGTGTCTTTACCCACTCGGAGAACAGCGATGAAGATTGCGATTGTTGGTGCGGGAGCCATGGGCGGTCTGTTTGGCGCCCGTCTGGCATTGGCAGGGCAAGATGTTTCGTTTGTCGAAGCCTCCGACCACGCCATCGAGATCATCAGCCGGCAGGGTCTGCGCTTGGAAGCCCCCGATGTGCAGGCAACCGTGCAGGTCCCGATTGGACGGGCAGCGCAATTTTCTGGCCACGTTGATTTGCTGGTGATCTTCACCAAAGGTTTTCACACCGCAGCGGCGATCGACTCGGTGTGTCATCTGGTCGGGCCCGACACCTGGGCGCTGTCGGTACAGAATGGCCTGGGCAACGCCGAATTGATTGCCGAGGTGGTGCCTGCTGAACGCGTAATCGTCGGCATGACCAACTTTCCTGCCGACCTGGTGGCGCCAGGCGTGGTGCATAGCCATGGCGAAGGCCACGTCAACCTCTGGGCCTATAGCGGCGAAGACAGCCCGGTGGTGCGAGAGGTCTCCGCTGTATTCAGCCAGGCTGGCTTGACCTGCGAGGCCGATCCGCAGGTACAGGTAGCGATCTGGGAAAAGGTTGCCTTCAACGCAGCACTCAACTCGGTGTGTGCCGTTACTCGGCAGACGGTCGGTGCGGTTGGCAGCTCCGAGCAGGGACGCCAGGTATTGGCCAGCATCCTGGCGGAAACAGTGGCCGTTGCCCAGGCGAATGGAATCGCGGTAGATGGCGCGCGAGTCAACGCTGCTGTCGACTACGCCTTGCGCAATCACCAGCAGCACAAACCGTCGATGCTACAGGACCTGGAAGCCGGGCGAAAAACCGAGATTGACTTCATCAATGGGGCAGTAGTGGCGCAGGGCAAGCGCTTGGGCGTGGCGACACCTGTGCTGCTGGCGCTGTACAACCTGGTCAAGGTCAGCGAGGGCTAAACCTCGCGGCGTTGCAGGCGGAACTCCTTGGGCGTCAGCCCAGTGGCGCGCTTGAAGTAGCGCGAGAAGTAAGCCTGCTCGGCAAAGCCCAGGCTGTCGGCTACCTGGCCGATGGTCATGGAGGTGTAGACCAGGTTGCGCTTGGCCTCGAGGATCACCCGTTGGTTGACCAGTTGCAGCGCAGACTGCCCGGCAAGCTGCCGGCACAGCGCATTGAGGTGGGCAGTGCTGACGCCGATCTGCTGGGCGTAGTGCTTGATCTGCTGGTGTTCCCGGAAGTGCTTTTCTATCAGTTGCGCGAGGTGATCGAGGTGCTGCATGCCGCGCTCTCGGGGTTTGGCAATGTGCTGGGCGCGTTCGCGCGAACGCCGCGAAATCCATACCAGCAGGGCGCACAGCAGCGACTGCAACATCAGGTCGCGCTCCGGCCGGCGCAAGGCGTATTCCTCAGTCAACTGGGCGAGCAACTGCTCAAGGTATTCACGGTCATCGCCAGCCCAGTAGCAGTGTGCCTCGGCCATCGGCTTGCCTTCGAGCAACGGCGCAAAGCGGTCGAGTACCGGCTTGGCCAGGCTGATCACGTAGCCCTGGATGTCTTCGGAGAAGCGAAAACCATGAATGCTCATCACCGGAACAATCTGCAGGGCACCGCCGCTCACTTGCTGCTCGACATCTTCGACCAGGACCCGGGCCTGCCCTGCCTGCACGTAGAGCAACTGAGCAAGGTCACCGTGGCGGTGGGTCTTGATTTCCCAATCATGCAAACGGCTGCGCTCAGGAATCGACTCGCAGTGGATAAGGTCCGGCGTAGGCCAGGACGTCTCGCCGTAGAGCTTGAACACCGGGATGCCATTCACAGTCGCCATACGGATATCCTGCAAATCCTCGAAAAGTCCTAAAAATAAAGCAGAAATTGCCTTCTTATAGAACATTTATCTGCGAAAAATACATAACGACTAATCGTAACCCAGAGCCGTCAGGTTCATGAGGATAAGAACAATGAAGACTCAAATTGCTATTGTCGGAGCGGGGCCGTCTGGATTGCTGCTCGGTCAATTGCTGCACAATGCCGGTATCGACAACGTCATCATCGAGCGCCAGAGCCCTGATTATGTCCTCGGCCGGATCCGCGCCGGCGTGCTTGAGCAAGGCATGGTCGATCTGCTGCGCGAGGCGGGTGTTGGTGCGCGCATGGATCAGGAAGGGCTGGTGCACGATGGTTTCGAGCTGGCGTTCAATGGTCGTGTCGAGCACATCAACCTGCGCGAACTGACTGGCGGCAAGACGGTGATGATCTACGGCCAGACCGAGGTTACCCGTGACCTCATGCAGGCTCGCCGGCAAAGCGGTGCGCCAACTTACTACGACGCCAGCGATGTGCAACTGCACGAGTTGAAGGGCGAAAAACCCTACGTCACTTTCCTCCAGGACGGTAAACAGGTGCGCATCGACTGCGACCTGATCGCGGGCTGCGATGGCTATCACGGCGTTTCGCGCAAATCGATCCCGGATGGCGTGCTCAAGGAATTCGAGCGGGTGTATCCCTTTGGCTGGCTGGGCGTACTGGCCGATACGCCGCCGGTCAACGAAGAACTGATCTATGCCAGCCATGAGCGCGGCTTCGCCCTGTGCAGCATGCGCTCGCCCACCCGCACGCATTACTACGTGCAGGTCGCCAGCGATGAAAAGGTCGAGGACTGGTCGGATCAGCGCTTCTGGGACGAACTCAGGAGCCGCTTGCCTGAAGCCGTTGCTGCCAAGTTGATCACCGGCCCCTCCATCGAAAAAAGCATCGCGCCGCTGCGCAGCTTCGTGGTCGAGCCAATGCAGTATGGCCACCTGTTCTTGGTCGGGGATGCCGCCCACATCGTCCCGCCTACCGGCGCCAAAGGCTTGAACCTGGCCGCCAGCGACGTCAGCACCCTTTACCGAATTCTGCTCAAGTACTACCGCGAAGGCCGCCAGGACCTGCTCGAGCGTTACTCGCAGATCTGCCTGCGCCGAGTCTGGAAAGCCGAACGCTTCTCCTGGTGGATGACCTCAGTGTTGCATCAATTCCCCGGCACCGACGCCTTCAGCCAACGTATGCAGCAGACCGAGCTGGAATACTTCGTGAGCTCCGAAGCCGGCCGTAAAACGATTGCGGAAAACTATGTTGGCTTGCCGTACGAGCCAGTGGAGTGAAACCCCTTGCGCTGTGATCAACGACTCATCGAACGATGAGCGCTATTCCAATACAGAGGTAACTCATGACTCACCTTGCCACGCAATTCCCAGTCTTCACTCAACAGTTCATTGCCGGTCAATGGCGCGACGGCCGTGACGGCAGTGTACTGCAGGTGACCAACCCGTTCGATGGCAGCCAGTTGGCACAAATTGTCCAGGCTGATCGCGACGACCTTGACGAAGCCTATCGCAAAGCCGCGCAAGCGCAGGTGCAGTGGGCCGCCACCGGCCCTGCCGAGCGGGCAGCAGTGATGCATCGCGTGGTGCAGTTGTTCGATGAGCACCGCGAAGCGATGATCGACTGGATAATTCGCGAGTCGGGCAGTACCCGCATCAAGGCGCAGATCGAATGGGGCGCGGCGCGCAGCATTACCTTGGAGTCGGCCTCGTTCCCAGCGCGGGTTCACGGCCGCCTGTTGCCGTCCAACGTGCCTGGCAAGGAAAATCGCGTATACCGTGAGGCGCTTGGCGTTGTTGGCGTGATCAGCCCATGGAACTTCCCTCTGCATTTGTCGCAGCGCTCCGTGGCGCCTGCCTTGGCCTTGGGTAACGCTGTAGTGATCAAGCCTGCCAGCGACACGCCGGTCACCGGCGGTCTGCTCCTGGCCAGTCTGTACGAAGCGGCCGGGCTGCCGGCAGGGCTAATCAGCGTCGTGGTCGGCGCCGGATCGAAAATCGGCAATGCGTTTGTCGAGCATGAGGTGCCCAAGTTCATCTCTTTCACAGGCTCTACGCCAGTCGGGCTGAACATCGGCCGCCTAGCCTCGGGCGGGCAGCACCTCAAGCATGTGGCGCTGGAACTGGGTGGCAACAGCCCTTTCGTGGTCCTGGCTGATGCCGACCTGGAACAAGCAACAGGCGCTGCGGTGATGGGCAAGTTCCTTCATCAGGGCCAGATCTGCATGGCGATCAACCGGATCATCGTTGAAGACGCGATTTACGATGAATTTGTCGCGGGTTATGCCAAGAAAGTAAAGGCGTTGAAAGTCGGCAACCCGCATGACGCTGACACAGTGATCGGGCCAATTATCAATGCCAAGCAATTGCAAGGTCTGCTGGAAAAGATTACGCGAGCCAAGCAGGAGGGTGCCCGGACCGTAGTCGAAGGCGAGGTTCAAGGGCAATTGTTGGCGCCGCATGTGTTCGCGGATGTCACCAAGGATATGGAGATCGCCCGCGAGGAGATCTTTGGCCCTCTGGTCGGGATTCAGCGTGCACGTGATGAAGCCCATGCTCTGGAGCTGGCCAACGACAGCGAATTTGGCTTGTCCAGCGCTGTGTTTAGTGGCGATCTGGAACGTGCTGTGCGCTTCGCTCGCAAGGTCAAGGCCGGCATGACTCATGTCAACGATATCCCGGTGAATGACGAGGCGCATGCGCCATTTGGTGGCGAGAAGAACTCCGGCCTTGGCCGTTTCAATGGCGACTGGGCCATCGAGGAGTTCACTACCGATCATTGGGTTAGCGTGCAAGCCAGCCCGCGCCGCTATCCATTCTGAGGCCAACCGGAGAACGATCATGCTGAACGGTAAAGTGCTGGTCATCACAGGTGTGTCCTCAGGCATCGGCGAAGAAACCGCCCGGCTTGCGCGCGCCCAGGGTGCCCACGTGATCGGCGTCGACATCAACCGCCCCACAGTCGAGGTCGACCGCTTCATCCAGGCCGACCTGTCCTCCCAGGCCTCGATCGACTCACTGCTCGGGCAACTGCCCGATGGCATTGACGGCTTGGCCAACATCGCTGGCTTGGCACCGACGCAAAATGCCGAGCTGGTGCTCAAGGTCAATCTGGTCGGCCTCAAGTATCTTACGCTGGGGATGTTGCCGCGCCTCGCCGACAATGCCTCCATCGTCAACTTGGCCTCGCTCGCGGGCGTGGGCTGGCCACAGTCGATCGCTGCGATCAACGACAGTGAACACCTGAGTTTCTCTGGCGCAGCGGCGTTCTGTGCTCGCCATGAGATCGTCGGCGCGCGCAGCTATTTCTTCTCCAAGGAAGCGCTGATCGCCTGGACCCTGCAGCAGCGCTGGACCTGGCGCGACCGCGGCATTCGCATGAATGCCGTCAGCCCAGGCCCGGTAGACACACCGATCCTCAAGGACTTCATCGAAACCCTCGGTGCCCGCGCCGAAGAGGACATGAAAACCATGGATCGACCTGGCCACGCTTCCGACATTGCGCCGGTAGTGGCCTTCCTGCTCAGTGACGGATCACGCTGGATGCGCGGTACCAATGTGGCGGTCGATGGCGGTATGCATTCGCATATTCTGGCCTGCAGTAACGGCTTACAAACTACTTAGTGGAGGTATCCCGACGAAGCCCCACGTTTAGGGCTCCGTTGAATTTTGTGCTGGTATGAGCTGCGCTGGCACATGGGACTCCTTACGTTAACAACGATGGTGTACACGAATTTTTTTGTGGACACCATCGCCCTTAGCTTGGCATCTGAAGCTGGAATCGCTGGATGCTGCTTGAGGTCTTGGGAGAGCGCCGTTTGCAACTGCTGCCTAAGCGGGCCTATCACAGGACAGCACAAAGCTTTTATCGCTTCTACCGCCATCCACCTTACTCAAGCCCGACCCAAGCCAAGTCATTCTGACAAATCTCTTCAAAGATCCTATGACTCGTCGGCTGATCCGCCGCCGGGTATCTTGCATGCACCTGAAAGGAGCGTCGTTTCTGGCTGCGACAGATTTAATTCTCTAGCGAATCTGATCGCGTAGGCATTTGTCGCTCTCGCGACAGTTTTGCGTTTCCTCTAAACGAGGCTGCAAACCACAAAATTCGTGGCCTGGCTGCGACAGTTTTAATTCTCTAAATCCAAAAGCTGTCACAAAAGAATAAAGTTTGTCACAAGCCCTTGCCCCGACCGTACATCGGGGCAGGAGCAGGTATGGCAAATCAGGGTCAGAATGTTTGAAACCGCTGTGACTTGTGCCTCTGTAATCAGTGCGGAATAGGCCAGGGGCTGCAGCACCGGTACTGCAAGCTCATGATGTGCTAATGCAAGCAAGGCGTTGCCGCTTGAAACAGACTTCAGCCGTCTTCGCCGATCAGCACGCGGATCTGGTCGACCACCTTCATCAAAGCGACCTTGTCTTCTTTGGGGATGGCTTTGGATAGCTGCTTATCCGCCACCACCATGGCCGTGTGCACTTGGCTGCGCAGTTGCTCGCCCTCGTCGGTTAGGTAAACCAGAGTTTGGCGGCGATTCTGCGGCGCCACTTCGCGGCGCACCAGGCCGCTGACCTCCATGCGCTTGAGTAGGCCGGATACGGCCGACATCTCGATTTCGAGCTGATGCGCGATCTCGCCGACCAAGATGCCTTCATTGGTTTTGCACAGTTCCAGCAGGTAGCTCTGCTGGGCAGAGATGCCCTCAGGCAGGTACCTGCGATAGAACTCGGAGATGCCTCTCCAGCCACGATAGAAGTTGAAACAAAACAGACTGCGTAATACCGGTTCAGCGTTGCTTGCCACTGTTCAAGACCTCTGGATGCTATAGGCGACTAGGCTCTGTAGGAAAAGCCTTGATACTCGTTCATGCGGCGTTGTAAACAGCCCCGGAATGCTCACGTCCTCCAGGACACTCCGCTTCCTTGACTGTTTTCGCCTTGCCTGACCTTCGTCGCAAGACATTTTGGACAGAGCCTAAGCAAGGCGCGCAATAGGTTTCACGCCGCGCAGACCATCCTGGTGAAGCGGCTTTGACGTGCAGGGCATACGTACTGTCGCAGGGAGTAACGGATAGGTTCAAAACGCATAGGATAGCCCAACAGAGAGATACCTTGCGCGGTGCATTCCTCCACCGTTGAGCAGCATGCTGAGCTGTTCGTCGATGCGCCGACTGCCCTGGATCTTCAGGCCCATGCGACCACTAGGATGATCGCGGATGGCCGAGATCAGCAAGTTGCTGTCTTCGCTGTCGTTGGCCAGCCAGCGCACGCCGAGCATTTCCCCGCAGGCCGCGACAAGGCTATGGCAGCGGCTGTCGACCAGATGCTCCATTAACAGGGAAAGGTCGCTGGCGCCGCCGAACGCCGATGGCCAGGTGTATTCGAAACCGGCCACTGCGGCCTGATCGCTGCCGCGCTCGCTGTCCTGCAACAGGGCCTCGAGCTTGAGCAGCCAGGCCCCCAGGGTGACCTGGCCATCGAAGGCGGCACGCTGCACGCGCGCATAGGGGTCGCCATGGGGCTCGGCCTGACGCCCGCCGTACGGCTCGCGCGCCGGGCCCTGGAACAGGCTCAGGCCCAGGTCGGCCGGCCCGGCCACCTGGCTTGCGCGCAGAGCGAAACCGGGAACGCCGTCGCAGCGCAGAGCCGATACCAGTCTGTCGTCGTAGGCCGCGTCATCTCCGGGCGTAACCATCAGCGTGGTTTGCCGCTCGCGGTGGCAGGGCAGGGCGAATAGCGTGACGGTGCGTCCGGGCTGGCGATAGCCGAGCGCGACCATGGGCTGTGACAGGCGCACATCGCCATCAGGGTCGAAGCGCTGGTCGAGCTGGTTGACCACATCCACCAGGTGGCGCGATTCGGTAACACCCCAGAACACGCGACTGGCGCCAGCACGCAGCTGCCAGGGACCACTGTCGTAGGTGATGGAAAGCTCGCGCAGGTCGGCGGCGTCGTAGCGTGGCAGGCCAGCCATCTGCAACTCGACCTCCATGTCCAGCATGAGCCCGGGAGCCAGCACCTCCTGGCGATCCCACTTGTACTGCAGGCCAGCGAAGCTGCGACGAGCGGCCTCGTAGCCGTTGCCCTGTACGGTCAGTTTGGCGTGTCCCGGCGCGCCCTGGGCGAGCGCGCAGCACAGCCAGCCTAGCAGCCCGCAGGCGCTAGACCGCAACGGCCGTCGCACGTCTGGCTTCGCGTCTGGTCAATGTCACCTTCAGGCCATCACGGGTACGCAGCACGAAGGCCGGCTCGATCTGCGGGACGTGGTCGGTGGCCGGGGCGAGCTCGAAATGCCCCAGGGCATGGCGCACGATCGCCTTGAGCTGCAAGTGGGCCAAGCCGATGCCGATGCACTTCATGCGTCCGCCACCAAAAGGGAAGTAGGCGTACTTCGGGCGCTCGGGAGCGTGCGCGGCGAAGTGCTCGGGGTTGAACTGCAATGGCGTTGCCCAGTAGCGCGGGTCGCGGTGGGTGACCCAGGGGCTGGTGATAATGTTGGTGCCTGCCGGAATGCGCTGGCCGCCGAGCACGCAGCTGGCCTTGGCCTTGCGGTCCACCAGCCAGAGTGGCGGCGACAGCCGCATCGATTCGTTGAAGCACTGCTCCAGCAGCGGCGCGTCTTTAAGATCCAGGCGCGGTTCCTGGCCAGGCCTGGCCAATTCGCCGGCGACCCTGCTCTGCCACTGCAGATGGTTGGCCAGGTCGTTGAGCGTCCACATCATGGCGCTGGCGACAGTGTCGAAACCGGCCAGGAACACACCCATGATTTCGCGCAGAATACGCGCGTCCTGCAGGGCATGGCCACGCTCGTCGCGGTAGCTGATCAGGTCGCCGAGAAAGCCACCGTCCTGGCTGCCCTGGCGTTGGCGCTGTTCGTCGATGATTTCCAGCAGCACATCGGCGATCAGGCTCGCGGCACGGTGCAGGCGTCGGTTGTTGGGGGTCGGCAGCCAGTCGGGTACCGGCATGGCGGCCGACAGGCGGATGTTCATGTAGTAAAGGCTCTGCGTCCAGCCATCGGCGATTCGCGCGATCGCCTGCGCGTCGATGCGCCGACCGAACAGGAAGTGGGTCAGCACGTCCATGGCGTATGCGACCATCTGCGCTTGCAGGTCCAGGGGCGTGCCGGTCTGCAGATGGTGCTGCCAGCCGGCGACGCGTTCGGCGGCGAGATCATCGACCACCTGGGCCAGGGCGCGCAGGCGTGGTAGCGCGAACGAGGGCATCACGGCCTTGCGCTGCTCCTTCCACTGATCACCGTCGGCAATGATCATGCTGCCGCCAGCCAGCGGCTCGAAGGCCTTGGCGATATCGCTGCGGCCGAAGTTGTCGCTGTGGAAGATCGTAGCCAGGTCATGAGGGTCGAAGGCCAGGCAGAAGGCCATGCCGAAACCGACCGGCAGGCGCACCAGCGGCCCATGGCGCTGGCGGCACTCGTCCAGCAGTGCCAGCGGGCGCTCACGGAACTGCTGGGCGCACCCAAAGAGAACATGCCCGCGAGGGCCTGGGGCGAAAGCCATCATGTCATCGTCCTTGATTGCGGCTTCAGGCGGCCTTGATCGGCGCCATGGCAAAGGCACCGCCGAACACGGCGCTGGAGGTTGCGGTGCGTTGACGGTAGTCGTCGTCCTGCATCAGCTGGCCAACGGTTTCCGGGCTTGGGAAGTCGATGATCTCGAAGCCATCGAAGGGCCAGTGCTCGCCGCGCTCGGTCACGGCGCTGAGCACCACCGCTGCACCGTGGCGGGCCAGCGCCGGTTCGCGGTCGTTGACGTAGCAGGTCAGGGCCGATTGATGCTCGGCGGTGTCGCGCTCGTGGAACTGGAATACCACCAGCATCTTTTGACCCGCAGGGCTGTTCCAGCGCGCCAGGTCCTGTTTTACCTGCGTCACGGCCAGGCCTGCGTCAGCGTTGCCGAGCTGCAGGCGGCGCACGTCAAGCTCGCCGAACAGCGGTTGAGCGACCAGGCCGTCCAGCATGCTGCTGGCAATGGCCTGTGTTTCGGTGGAATAGCTGACGGTCAACTTCATGTATCGCTCCTTGCGAGGGGAAAGTGAGGGAAGAAAGTTACAAGTCAAAAGTTGATGCGTCAATTGTTGACATGTGAATATTTGATCTATAGCGTGCGCAGCCACCGATTACCCCGGTCTTTTTGAAATGGACGTCAAAGATGATGAGAACGACTGCCTCGGTGCTGGTGCGCCTGCGCTGGGGACTGTTGCTGGCCTTTCTTGCAGTGGCCGCGCTGGCCAGCCTGGGCAAGGACCGGCTCGGCTTCAGCACCGACTACCGTGACTACCTGGCCAAGGACAACCCTGAGCTGATGGCGCTCGAGCAAATGCAGGCCACCTTCGACCGCTCGGACAACCTGTTCATCGTGCTGGCGCCGGCCTCCGGCGACGCCTTCGACGAACAATCCCTCGAGGCCCTGCGCTGGATCACCCGGCAAGCCTGGCAGACGCCCTATTCGGTGCGCGTCGACTCGCTGGCCAACTTCCAGCATATAGAGGCCGACGCCGATAACATCCGTGTCGCCGACCTGGTGCCCGAGCAGGCGCGCCTGGAGCCTGCCGAGCGCGAGCGCATCCAAGCCGTGGCCCTGGCCGAGCCGCAACTCGTCGGCCGCCTGGTGTCGCAGGACGGCAAGGTCGCCGCGGTCAATGTCATCTACCATCTGGCAGGCGCGTCGCCGTTTGAGAACAGCGAGGTGGTGGGCTTTGCCCGTCAGCTCGCCGATCAGGCGCAGAGTCGCTATCCCGGCCTGAAGGTGCATCTGACTGGCATGGCCATGTACAACAATGCCTTCCTTGAGGCGGCCATGGGCGATGCAATTAACCTCACGCCGTGGGTCTACCTGGTCATCCTGGTCGCCGCGCTGGTCATGCTGCGCAGCGTGCTGGCCACGCTGGCGGCGGTGGCGGTGGTGTACTTGGCGATGAACAGCGCCGAAGGCATCGCCGGTTGGCTGGGCATGAGCCTGACCTCACTGTCGGCCTCGGCGCCGCTGGTGGTGCTGATGATCGCGGTGGCGGACGTGGTGCATGTGCTGTCGGTGACGCTGAGCCACCTGCGCAAGGGCGAGTCGCGCCTGGTGGCGGTGCGCGAGGCGTTGCAGGAAACCGCCGTGCCGGTGACGGTGACCAGCATCACTACCGCCATCGCCTTCCTGTCGCTGAACTTCAGCGAGCTCCCGCCGTTCCGCGACCTGGGCAACATCGTTTCGATCGGCATCGGCATGGCCTGGCTATATACGTTGTGCTTGCTGCCGGGGCTGGTAGCGCTGCTGCCACTGAAGCCGGGCAAGGGCAGCGATCCGTTGGAACGTGGCATGCGTCGCTTCGGCGCCTGGATCCAGGCGCGCTCGCGGCTGCTGATGTGGCTGACCCTGCCGGTCGTGGTGGTGCTGGTGTCGCTGGCTGGGCGCAACGAGCTCAACGACCAGTACCTGCGCTGGTTCAGCCCGGACACCGCGTTTCGCCAGGCCAACGACTTCACCGAGCACAACCTGACCGGCCTCTACACCATCGAATACGCCCTGCGCTCGCGCTCCGACGCCGGTGTCAGCGACCCGCGCTTCCTTGCCGATGTCGACGCCTTCGCCGGCTGGCTGCGCCAGCAGCCCGAAGTGGCGCACGTGGGCACCCTGTCGGATGTGGTGAAGCGCATCAACCGCAGCCTGACCACTGGCGAGGCGGATGCCTACCGCCTGCCGGCGAACACCGAAATAGCGGCTCAGAGCCTGTTGTTGTACGAACAGTCGCTGCCCTACGGGCTCGACCTGAACAACCAGATCGATGTCGGCCGTGGCACCACCCGGACCGTGGTCGCGCTGCACGAGCTGAGCACGCGGCAGATGCTGGCCTTCGAGCGCCGTTCGATGGACTGGCTGCAGGCCAACGCCTCGATGCTGACTGCCAAGGCCGCCAGCACCACGCTGATCTTCGCCCACATCGGCCAGCGCAACGTTGAAAGCATGATGTGGGGCATCGCCAGCTCGGCGCTGGTTGTGGCGCTGCTGCTGATGGTGCTTTTCCGTTCCTGGAAGCTCGGCCTGCTGTCGCTGGTGCCGAACATCATTCCGGTGGCCATGGTACTGGGCATCTGGTGGCTGTTTGTCGGGCAGGTCGGCTTCTCCGTCGCCATCGTCGCGTCGATGACGCTCGGCGTGGTGGTCGATGACACCATTCACTTCATGTATGCGGTTCTGCAACGCACCCGCGAAGAAGGGCGCAACGTCGCCGAGGCGGTGGTCGATGCCTTCGGCAGCACCGCGCCGGCCCTGCTGGTGACCACGCTGACCCTGACTGCCGGCTTCCTGGTGCTGGCCCTGTCGGACTTCGCCTTGAACCGGGAGATGGGGCTGATGACTGCCCTGACCCTGGTGATCGCCCTGCTGGCGGACTTCTTCCTGCTGCCACGGCTGCTTGAACTGACTCTGGAGAAAAAACGTGAAGGGACTGAAACAATTGAAGCTGCTGGTCAGCCTGCTCTGCCTCGTTGAGGCGGGCGCGGTGCTGGCCGATGAGCGTGGCCTGCAAATTGCCCAGGAGGCGGATCGCCGCAACACGGGCTGGCAGGACATGGCGGCCGAACTGCTGATGGAACTGCGCAATGCCTACGGTGCGACCAGCAGTCGGGAGCTGGAGGTGCAGTTTCTCGAAGTGCAGGGCGATGGAGACAAGAGCCTGGCGCGGTTTCTCAGCCCTGCGGATGTGCGCGGTACGACCCTGCTGACCCACGCCCACAGTTTGCAGTCGGACGATCAGTGGCAGTACTTCCCGTCGCTGCGCCGGGTCAAGCGCATCGCCTCGGAGAACAAGTCCGGGCCGTTCATGGGCAGCGAGTTCGCCTATGAGGACATGGCCAGCTGGGAGCTGGACAAGTACAGCTACGAGTACCTGGGCGACGAGGAAGTCGAAGGGCAGCAGGCGTACCGCTTGCAGATGGTGCCGGCGTATCCGCGCTCGGGCTACACGCGTCAGGTAACCTGGCTGGACAAGGCGCATTACCGACCTCTGAAAGTCGAGTACTACGACCGCAAGAACGCGCTGCTCAAGACCCAGACCTACCAGGACTACCAGGTCTATGGCGAGCGCTACTGGCGCGCCGGACAGATGCGCATGGTCAACCACCAGACCGGCAAACAGACGCTGATGCGCTGGAGCAACTATCGCTTCGGCAACGGCTACGACGCGCTGACCTTCGACAGAAGCAGCCTGGAAGCCCGGCGCTAACAGGCATGGAGAAAGGACATGGACTTCAAGGATTATTTTGATCAAGCACTGTGCCAGGAGCTGGGCCAGCGCGCCGCCGCCCTGGCGCCGGGCTTCGACGCCCAGCGCTACCAGGCGGCCCTGCCGACTGAGCTGCAAGGCCTGGAAATGAAAGCCCGGGTGCGGGCGTTGGCCGAGGCGCTTTGGCACGGGCTGGGGCTGCCGTTCAATGAGGCCGTGGCCGTGTGCACGGGCATGCTCGATGCCGTGCCGCAGGCGCGCCTGGGGCGCATGAGCGGGTTCCCGGTGTGGGTCATCGCCGATATCGTCGAGACCCGTGGTTTGGACGATTTCGAGCTGGCGATGCAGGCGATTCAAAAGGTGACCCGACACTTCACCAGCGAATTCGCCATTCGACCTTACCTGATTGCGTACCCGCGGCAGACCTTGGCGGTGCTAGCCGGATGGCTGGACGATGACAGCGCCGATGTGCGCCGGCTGGTCAGCGAAGGCACTCGACCGCGCCTGCCTTGGGCTTCGCGCGTGCCTTCACTGCTGCTCGATCCGACGCCGATCCTGCCACTGCTCGAACACCTGCGCGACGATCCCAGCCTTTATGTGCGGCGTTCGGTGGCGAACAACCTCAACGACATCAGCAAGGATCATCCCGCGTTGGTGGTCGAGCTGCTCAGCCGCTGGAACGCAGAACTGCCGAGCGAGCAGGGGCAGTGGATGGTACGCCACGCCGCGCGCACCCTGACGCGCCAGGGCAACACCGCGGCCCTCGAGCTACTTGGCTATTCGCGCAAGGCACCGGTCAAGGTCAAGCGTTTCGAGGTCAGTCCGCCGCGCATCGTGGCGGGCCAGAGCATCACGCTGGACTGCGATATCCAGGTCGAAGGGGCGGGCGAGCATGGTCTGATGGTCGACTACGCCATCCTCGCCCCCGGTGCCCGGGGGCAGACCAATCGCCGTGTGTTCAAGTGGAGCAAGCGCAAGAAGCAGGCCCAGGGCAGCGTGCGCCTGCAGCGCGAGCATGGCATCGCCACCAACCAAGTACGTCGTTATTACCCCGGTGCGCATCAGATACAGCTAATAGTCAATGGACAGGTACTGGCCGAAAGTGCCTTCGAACTGGGCATCTGAGTTCGCGCCCCTCGAAACAAGGAGGTTTTATCCATGCAAACGGCATTCGATACCAATGTCGCCCAGGACCCGGTGAACATGGCGCTTTACGGCTTCATGGGCAGCGGCATCCTGTTCCATGGCCATCGTCTTGGCCTTTATCGCGAGCTGGCGACGGCCCCCGCCGGCGTTGCATTAGACACGCTGGCGCAGCGCTTGGGCCTTGACCAAGACACCTTGCGTCGCGTGCTCGGTGGCGCCATGGCCTGGAACCTGGTCGGTCAAGGCGCGCACGGCTATGTCCTGACATCCGGCGCTCAGCGCTCGCTGGATCCGGCATCGCCTCAGTACCTGGGACCGTTGCTGGAGCATTTCGCCGACAACACCCAGCCGCTGTTCGAGCACCTGGACGCGGCGCTTGCCAGCGGCCAGGCGCAATGGTCGCAACTGGCCCACGACGCCGAGGCACCGTTCGACTATCTGGAGGCCGAGGAGCGTGGCAGTGCGTTTCATGACGCCATGTGGAGCCTCAGTCACCAACCTTCCGAAGAGCTCGTAGGGCTTGGCCTGCTCGATGGCCTCGACAGTATCGTCGACCTGGGCGGCGGCGTCGGAGCATTCGCCATCGCCGCAGCTCGCCGTCACCCCGGACTGCGTGCGACAGTGTTCGACCTGCCCGCCGTCGAGCGCCATTGCCTGGCGCGTGTCGAAGGCATGGAGCTGCTCGGTCGGGTTGGTTTCGTGGCCGGCGACTTCTGGGACAGCCCGTTGCCCAAGGCCCAGGCCTATGCCTTGGGCTTCATTCTCTCGGACTGGGACGATGAGCAGTCGATCGCCCTGTTGCGCCGGGTGCGCGAAGCCTTGCCAGAGAACGGTCGGGTGCTGGTGCTCGACCGCCTGCTCGAGGTCTCGGGCGCGGCGCCCTTCAATGCTGTGATGCAAGACCTGGCCATGCTGCTGGAAACCGGTGGCCGGCACCGTACCGCCGAGCAGTTCGAAGCCCTGCTGCGCGCCGCGGGTTTCAGCAGCACCCAGGTAACCCGCAGCAGCGGTGAAAAGCATGCGCTGATCGGCTTCGTGTAGCCCACCGGGGCCTTGAGCCCGACGTGTACAACAACCCCTCAACACTGACTTAACGATTCGATGAGCGCGCACAGCTTTCGCCAACCGGCGATGGCTGAGCGACGCCGCGTGCCCGCCATTCACTGACCGTCAATAAATGGAGTTATCGAAATGCCTGATTCGAGGATGTATGGATACCTGGTGATCGGTGCTGGCCCTGCCGGCTTGCAGGCCGGCTACTGCCTGCAGGAACAGGGCTGCGATTACCTGATACTCGAAGGCGGCCAAGCGCCAGGAACCAGCTTTGAGCGCTTCCCCCGGCACCGCAAGCTGATTTCCATCAACAAGGTCCACACCGGCTACGACGATCCGGAAATCAACCTGCGCTGGGACTGGAACTCGCTGCTCAGCGACGAGCAGCCGAGCCTGCGTTTCCCGGACTTCAGCCGCCGCTACTTCCCCGACGCCGATGACATGCCCCGTTACCTCAAGGGCTTCGCCGAGCAGCACCAGCTGAACGTGCGCAGCGGCTGCACCGTGACCAACGTTAAGCGTGACGGGCACTTCATCGTCACCTTGGGCGACGGCGAGCAGCTGCATGCGCGCGTGCTGATCGTGGCGACCGGCGTGCACCTGGGCTGGCTGCCGGCCATCGAGGGCATCGAGCATGCCGAGCATTACGCCGACATGGATGTCGACCCCGAGTCAATGACCAACAAGAAAGTGTTGATTCTGGGCAAGGGTAACTCGGCGTTCGAGACCGCCGATGCGCTGATCGAGCACGCTGCGATGATTCACGTGGCCAGCCCCAACCCGCTGCGCATGGCCTGGTCGACCCACTATGTGGGCCATGTCCGAGCGGTCAACAACAACCTGCTCGATACCTACCAGCTCAAGTCGCAGAACGCCGTGCTCGATGCTCAGCTTCAGCGCATCGAGCGCGACGGCGAGCGCTATAAGGCGTGGTTCGCCTACCAGCACGCTGAGGGCGAGCTGGAAATGATCGAGTACGACCACGTCATCGCTTGCACCGGCTTCCGCTTCGACGATTCTCTGTTCGACGACAGCTGCCGCCCGCAACTTTGCACCCAGGGACGGCTGCCGGTGCAGAGCGCCGACTGGCAGTGCGCCAACGTGCCGGACCTGTATTTCGCCGGCACCCTCATGCAGTACCTGGACTACAAGAAGTACATGTCCGGCTTCATCCATGGTTTCCGCTACAACGTGCGCACCCTGTGCCGCCTGCTGCATGAGCGCTACGAAGGTATCGCTTTGCCACGCCAGACACTGGCGTTGCAGACTGAGGCACTGTGCGAGCGCTTGCTGGCGCGAATCAACCGTTCATCGGCGCTCTGGCAGCAACCGGGCTATCTGCAGGACGTGGCGGTGCTCGACCGCAAGGAGCGGACGCTGACCTGCTTCGAAGAACTGACCATGCTCCAGGTCGCCGAACGCTTCGCCGGGCAGGAGTACCTCACCCTGACCCTGGAATTCGGCCAGCGCAAGTTCGACAACCCGTTCAACGTCGAGCGCATAGGCCGGGAAAACGTCAAGCGCGCCGAGGACTCCAACTTCCTCCATCCGATTGTGCGTCATTACCGGGACGGCAAGCTGCTGGCCGAACACCACGTTATCGAGGACCTGGCAGCCGAATGGCGCGAGCCCGAACATGTCGAGCCGCTGCTGGCGTTCCTCGACCAGCGCCTGCACGCCAGTGTCGCCCCTCATTACATGTCCCTGTTCCAGACCATTCCTACATTTTGAAAAAGGACTTTTGAAATGAACTTCGTTGACTTTCACATTCATGCCGGCAAGTTCGCCCTGCTGCGCGACGACATACAGGGCCTGCTGACCAAGTTTCCTTTCGAGCCGGGTGTCGACGTGCGCCAGATATTCTCCGAGCCGGCCGCGCTCAAGGCTTACCTGCAAGGCTGTGGCGTGGTGCGCGCGGTTATCCTGGCCGAGTGCGGGCCGGGCACCAACTTCTCCATCGATAGCGAGCTGATTCTCGAGTTCTGCGGCAACGATCCGTTTTTCGTGCCGTTCGGCAACATCAACCCCAACCATCATTCCGATCCGCTTGCCGAATGGCACAAGGACCATGCGCGCGGCATTAAGGGCTACAAGTTCTACCCGGCCGACCACGACTTCGATCCGTACCTGGATTCGATGATGGCGGTCTATGAAAAATGCGCCGAGGCCGGCCAGCCGATCATGTACCACACCGGGCTGACCGCCCAGCGCGACACCGAGCAGAAATACATTCGCCCCAGCGATTATCGCCGCCTGGTGGAAACCTTCCCGACGCTGAACGTGGTGTTCGCCCATGGCGGCAAGCCGACCTGGTACGACGAAGCCTTGGAAATGGCCGAGCGCTATCCGGGGGTCTACCTCGATACCGCGCTGGTGCCGCCGGAGGTGCTGGCGGACTGGCTACGCGACCGGCCGCAGATTCACCACAAGGTACTGTTCGGTTCGGACCTGCCGGTCAGCGGCAGCTACTCGGCGGTGTGCCAGCGCATTCTTGGCGCCGGGCTGGACGAGCAGGTACTGCGTGCCGTGCTGCAAGACAACGCCAACCTTTTGCTGGGCTAGGGGACGAGCATGTACGAGGCCTACTATCCGCTGACCTATTACTTCTATCCGTTGCTCGGCGATGCGGTGCATGCCCGACTGCCGGGGGTGTTCCAGCAACCGGTGGCGGCCGGCGTGGAAACCCTGCTCTACGTGCACATACCCTACTGCCAGGACATGTGCCGTTTCTGCCCGTTCCACGTGCGCGTGGACAAGGACACCTCGGTCTACGAGCGTTACACCCAGGCACTGTGCAGTGACATTCGCAACGAGGCGGCGAGCGAGCGTGGCCAGTCCTCGACGCTGCGCGCCATCTACTTCGGTGGCGGCTCGCCCTCGGTTCTGTCGCCCGGGCAGCTGCAACGCATCATGGATACCATCAGCCAGAGTTTCGCCATCGACCCGCAGGCCGAATGGACTTTCGAGGGCGAGCCGAAGACCCTCGGCGACCCTAATCGCCTGGAGGTGCTCAAGGCCAATGGCGTGCAGCGCATCAGCTTCGGCCTGCAGACCTATGAGCAGTCGCTGCGCGAGCACTTCAACATCGCCGCGACGCTGGACGACGTGGCCAATGTGCGCGATCAGGGGCGGCGCTTCGGCTTCGACGAGATCAACGTCGACATGATGTACAACCTACCTGGGCAGACCTTGGTATCGCTGGAGCGTGACCTGGCACGGCTGATCGACGACGGCTTCGACAGCGTTGACTACTACAACCTGCACTACTTCGCCTTCCCGCCCAAGTTCAAGCGGCAGATGGAGGAGGGCAGCATTCCGCCCAAGCCCAGCGATACGCTGATGCTGGCGATGTTCGAACAGTTGCGCCACCGCCTGGCCGAGTCGGGCTATCGCAACGTCGCCGACCAGATCTACAGCCGCAAGGATCAGGTGTGCGAGTACTTCCGCCTGCTGTGGGGCGGCGGTGGCGGCGAGCACCGCGCCGAGACGCTGGCGGTCGGTTCCTCGGCGCGCGGCTACGTCGATGGTTTCAGCTACATGAAGCAAAGCAACGTCAACCGCTACATGGAGGCGATCGAGCAAGGGCTGCCGAGCATCGAGAAGAGCTCGCTGGCGCTGGATCGTCCGGAAAACCGTGGCGCGGTGATGTTTCCCAAGTTCCTGCGACTGGACAAGTCCCACTACCAGGCGCTGCAGACCATCGACCCGCCGTTGCTGGAACGCTGGGTCGAGCACGGCCTGCTGGCCGACGGTGAGCACGCCTACGAGATCTCCCAGCGAGGCCGGCTGTGGACCAACAACATGACCACCGACCTGTTCGAGGCTACCCAGCGTCAGGTCGGCGGGCAAGTGCTGACGTTGCTTGAACACCGCCCGGGCGCCCGCACGGGTTCCTTCTGAGGAGAGTTGCCATGAAGGGAAAACGCATTGGCGTGATTCACGCCTATCCCGGCCGACGCCTGCTCGATGGCCTGGGCGCGGCGGGCTTGCGCGTGGTGCTGATCGGCAACGGTGAGGCGTGGCGTGAGCACCCTGCCGTGGAATCGGTGCTGAATGTGCCGCTGTGGCCGGTCGAGGGGGTGTTCGATGCCGTGCGCGACTACCACGCGCGGCAGCCGCTCGATGCCTTGCTGCCGGTCAACGAAGGCACCGTTCTGGCGACGGCGCAGCTGGCCGAGCAATTGGGCTTGGCGGGCATGCCGGTGGCCACGGCGGTCGCTAGCCGCAACAAGTACCTGGCGGCGCTGCTCTGGGAGGCTCAGGGCATCGCCGTGCCGCCGACCCTGCCCCTGGATGCGCACACGCCGTGGGCGCGAGTGAGCGAGCAGTTGGGCGAGCGCGTGGTGATCAAGCTCAGCGACTCGATGAACAGCCAGGGGGTCATTGCCGTTACTGACGAGCGGCAGTACCAGGCGGCGTTGGCTAGGCTCGGCGGCCTCATCGCGCAGTCGATCGCGGTCGATCCGCTCAAGGACCGCAACCGCTTCGCCTACGGTCAAGGCAGCCTGCGCATGATTGCTCAAGCCTACTGCGAAGGGCGCGAGTTCGGCATCGACGTGCTGCTGCAGGCTGACGGCGAGGACCTGGTGCTGGCGGTACTGGAGAAGGAAGGCGGACATGGGCCGTATTTCGCCGAATCGGCATCGGTATGGCCGACCTCCTGTAGCCGTGATGAGGAACGCCAGCTGGGTGCGCTGGCGATCCGTGCGGCGCGGGGGCTGGGGCTGACCCAGGGCGCCGCACACGTCGAGATCCGTTACCGGCAGGGTGTGCCCTGCGTACTGGAGGCGGGGTTGCGGCCAGGTGGCGGCTTCACTGTGCAGGTGATCGACCGCCTTTCCGGGCTGGATGTGCATGCCGCCCAGGCCGGGCAGTTGCTCGGCCTGCCGGCCTTGCCAACCCTGGCGCCGCCCCGGGGCGCGGTGCTGTTCGGTGGCGTGGTGATCGAGCGCAGCGGCGTGCTGCGCGAGGTCGAGGGACTGGAAGTGTTCGACGATATGCAGGGGCTGTGTGAGCGGATCATCCTGGCCGAGCCCGGCGACTGGGTACAGGCGATGCCCGACTCGGCGCAGCCGCATTACTGCTACTACCTGATCGCTGGTGAGGACCGGCAGACCGTGCTGGAGCGGCACATGCGCATCCAGCACGAGATCCGTCTGCACGTCGAGACCTTGGAGGTGGAGCATGGTTGATCCCTTGCAGCATGAGCGCTCGCAGGCTCTGTTGAACGCCGGGCGTCAGGTGCTGGAACTGTTCGCTGAAATGCAGGCCGCGCCGGAGCGTTTCCCGCTCTGGCACGCGCACGACGCCATCGCCGAGCGGATCGATGCGCCGCAACCGCTGGCCGCCGAGGGCCAACCGCTGTGCGACACCCTGGCGGCGGCAATCGAACTGATGAGCGCAGGGCTGTGCAATGTCAGCCACCCGAAATATTTCGGCTATATCTCGCCCAAGCCGCACCCGGCCACCGTGCTCGGTGACCTGCTCGGCAGCGCGCTGAACCAGACTCCGGGCGCCTGGCGCGCGGGGCCGAGTGCGACGATGATCGAAGCGGAGGTGTTGCACGCGTTGCGCGGGCTATTCGATCTGCCGGCGGTGCAGGGCCGCCTGCCGGGAGGGATCTTCACCGGTGGCGGCACCCTGGCCAACCTGATCGGTCTCAAGTTGGCGCGCGAGCACTGGCAGGCTCGCGTCGGATGTGACATGCCGTTTTCTCGGGCACGGGTATACATGTCGCGCGAAGGGCACTTCTCGGTGGCCAAGGCCCTGGATGTGCTCGGCTTCGATCCGCAGGTGCTGGTCTCAGTGGAAGTCGACAGCCATGGCGCGCTGCAGGTCGATGCCTTGGCCGCGCAACTGGCCGTGGACATCGCCCAGGGCCTGAGCCCGATGTGTGTGGTCGGCATGTTGGGCACTACCGCCACTGGCGCGATCGACCCTTTGCAGTCGATTGCCGACTGTGCTCGCCAGCATGACTTGTGGTTCCACGTCGATGCCGCCGCTGGCCTCGCCCTGGCCGCATTGCCCGAGGCCAGGGCCATGATGCACGGCCTGCGCGAGGCCGACTCGATCACCTTCGACCCCTGCAAGTGGATGTTCGCCGCCTTCGGCGTGGGCTGCCTGCTGGTGCGCAACGGCGAGCTGCTGGCCGGCAGCTTTTGGTCGGGCGGGCCTTACTGGGAAGAGAAGGGCGAGCTCGACACCTTCAAGATGAACCTGTACGGCACCCGTCAGTTTCGCTCCCTGGGCCTGTGGTGCCTGCTGCGCCACCTTGGCGAACAAGGCTATCGCCAGGCGTTGCGCAGCATGATCGCCGCTGCCGCCAGCCTGCGCGAGCAGGTGCGGGCCGATATGCACTACAGCCTGGTGCCGGACCAGGGACTGATGCCGGTCCTGGCGTTTCGTCCACGGTCGGCCAGCGACCAGCAGGTCCGGCAACTGGTAGAACTCTGCCAGCAACGTGGCCTGGGCTACCCCAGCCTTCTGGACTGGCAAGGGCGTCAGTACCTGCGGGTCGCGGTCAGCAACCCGGACACTGGCGTGGCGCACATGCACGCCTTCAAACAAGGCCTCGACGGGCTGCTGGGCGAACTCGCCCTTCTTTCGGACCAGGAGGTCCAGCCATGAATCATCACGAACAGCAACTGGTCACGCTCCTGGGGGCCTTGGCGATCATCATCGTCAGCAGCCAGTTGGCGGGGCGACTGGCGCAGCGTCACGGCCAGCCTTTCGCGGTCGGTGAGATCGCTGGCGGCATCGTACTCGGCACCTTGATGGGCGTGTTCTGGCCCGAGGGCGGGGCGTTTCTGCACGGCTCGGTGGGCGGCATTCTCACGGCGATCTCGCAGCTGGGCATCATCCTGATGATGTTCCAGATCGGCATGGAGTTCGACTTCGGCCTGCTGCGCGAGCGACGACTGAAGCGTGCTCTGAGCTGGATCACCGTGCTCGGCATCCCCCTGCCTTATCTGGCCGGGATGGCCTGCGCGTATCTCTATACCCAGTACCAGCCGGTGGAGAACGTGACCGGGCTGATGCTGGTGTGTGGCATATCCTTCTCCATCACGGCGCTGCCCATTCTCGGTCGCATCCTGCTCGAGCGCGGCATGGCGCGCAGCGAGACCGGGGTGACTGCCATCGCGGCCGCCGGCATCAACGACCTGATCGGCTGGATCGCGCTGGGGCTGGTCATCGTGGTGTGCGCCGGCGGAGGCTTCACCGCCACGCTGTTGAAAGTGGGCGCGGTCGGCCTGTTCCTCGGCCTGTTCTATCGCGGTGTGGCGCCCTGGCTGAACCGTTGGCTGCAGCGTGAGTCGCCGGCGGGCGAGGGGTTGAGCGACATGCGTTTCGGCCTAGTGGTCGCCACGATATTCGTCATGGCGATCATCACCGCATGGCTTGGCGTGTTCGCCATCGTCGGCGGCTTCCTGCTCGGCACCGCGCTGTATCGCTGTGATGTGCTGCGCGAGCAGTGGGACCTGCGCATGCGCCCGCTGGTCAATATCGTCATGGTGCCGGTGTTCTTCTTCTACACCGGCATGAAGATTGACCTGGGCACCCTCGGCACCGCCGATGACCTGCTCTGGTGTCTGTTCTGGGTGTTCTGCGCCTGTGCCAGCAAAGGCCTGAGCTGCGCGCTGGCCGCCCGGCTGGCTGGTATGGCGGGACGTGAGGCGTTGAAGATCGGGGTGTTGCTGAATACCCGGGCGCTGATGGAGTTGGTGGTGCTGAACATCGCCCATGAGCTGGGCCTGATGCCGGCGCAGCTCTTCTCGATCCTGGTGATCATGGCGCTGTTCTCCACCCTGATCACCGCGCCATTGCTCAACCTGCTGCAACGACGTGAGGCGCGAGTTGCGCAGCGCACTGTGCAGATGGCGGTGGGCTTACGACTTGACTGACCATTAGCCTGGGCATTGGAGGTCCCCCTCAGCCTGCGACAACTTTTTTATTGCGACACAGAAAGCACCGGCCCCGCTGTGATCAACAGTAGGAGCTGGTGCTTTTTTGCGCAATAAAACGGTTTTTGATATAACTTTCGGCCGGTTCAAGGGATTGAACACATTCAAACGCGCCTCAAAGGAATGACTGATGCCTGCTGTCCCCCCTTCTTACTTCGCTGCCGCCGTCGTCCTGACCGGTAGTGCCCGATTTTCCGCAAGTCAGCCCAACGCCTAGCCATCGCCTATTCACCACGCCTGCATGTGCCCGCGAGGTTCGTATGGAACTGTCTGAAATTTCTCCAGTCAGGGTGTGCTCAAGGCCAAAGCACTTCTTCAATCATCTGTAAGGTTGTCCACATGAAAGCTCTTCGTAATTGCCTCTTCGCCGCGCTGCCTTTCGTAGCCCTTTCGGGTTGCGCGAATTTTGAGCAAACAATGCAGGAAATTCAGAAGGCGACCGCGCCAGTAGCCATCGATCAAAGCCTTGCAGAAATCTGCCGTGTCACGAAAGAAAACAAGGTTCGCGCAAACAGCCTGTACCGCGGCAAGACCTTCTCCACTAACGGTGAAGTCGCCATGATCAATCAAGGGCTCGAGGCGTATCGGGTAGTGCTGAGCGTTGGCGACGTGGATATCCACGCTGAATCGACCAACACCAGCATGGTCAATGCGCTTTCCGTTGGGAAAAAATCGAATGTTTCCGGTGTCGTGACACTGGTCGACTACGACTACAAGAACTGCCACATCTCGCTCAAGAACGCGACGTTCTGAAGGTAATGCCAGGCTGCGGCGCTCTTGTTTGTAGGGCGCTGCGGCATAGCCTGCGTAGCATCCGCGCGCCCCTGTCACCATCAGTCGGCGTACCGGCAAGCCTTAGTAACCTGCTCTATAGTCACTAGCGCGGCACAGGCAATGAGCCAGGCCGTCTAGCCGATGACAGGGAGGTCGTCTGATGGCGCGCCAGGCTAATGCGCCCCTGCCAGCATGGGTGCGCGACACCTGCAGTGATCCGCTCAAATGTGCGTTATGGGCTGCCAGCCTCGTTGCTTTTATCTGGATGGCGCTCAGTAACGACAGCCACCACGATCTTGAATCGTTCTGTATTTCCGGCTCGCCCTCGATGTTGACCGAGGGTTGGCTGAACCTGCGCCTCTATTATTCCAGCATGGACATCGCCGTCTTCACCGGTGCGGTGGGGCTTATGCTGGTCGCGATGATGCTGCCCGCGATGCAGGGGCCATTGGCACATCTGTGGCATCAATCAAGGCCCTACCATCGAGCGCCCGCTGTCGCGGCATTTCTGCTGGGGTATTTTGGCGTGTGGCTGGCGGGCAGTGCACTGCTGTTGATGATTGCGCTGTTGCTGGTTTCTTTCACCGGCTCGCAACTCGCAGCAGGATTGCTGGCGCTGATAGGGGCAGGGGGGTGGCAGTTGTGCGCGTTCAGGGCGCGTTGCCTTGTGCGCTGCCATCGGCCCGCCAGCGTCGCCAACCCAATGGCCAAGGGGGCGCTGCATGGGGTGTGGTGCTACGCCACCTGCTGGCCGTTGATGCTGATCGCATTTTGCCTGCCGTCTGTTCATCTGCCCGTGATGATCGCCGGTGCAATCATCATTGCCTATGAGCGTAGGGACCGACAGCGTTCAAGCGCCTGAGCGCAGCACCCGAAGCCAGGCTTAGGATGCTGCGCCGGCGGTGGCTCAGTAGGTTTCCAGTTTGAATGGCACGTCAGCGGCTACAGCGTTGCTGCTATTGAGCAGTTTGGCCCCCTCTGGCCGTTTGAGCACCGTGTCACGGGTCTGTACTTCCACTTCGATTGTGCCTTCATCAATCGCCGAGTTGTCGGCGTTGAGTGGCAGCTTGAAGGTAGCGGTGGCTTCCAGGTGGGTCTGGCAGTTCATGCAGCCTTCGACATGCCAGCGGCTGAGTATCGGCCGGGTCCCCAGGTATTCGCGCTTGCCATCGACCTTGGCGTAGGCGCTGATCAGGAACGAACCGCGGATCTTGCCCCGGTTGATGCGGCTGACCCGCAAGGTCTTGCCAGCGGGTTGCACGGCCTCGGCCTTGAACAGCAACGGCTTGTCGGGTTGGGCGTAGGCGTCCAGCGAGCCTTTGCCATAGCCATAGCCCAGCTGGGTTTCGATGTTGAAGCAGTCACGGGTGGTGAAGGGGCTGCCGTCGGCCTTCACGAACGGGTCAAGCGTGGTGTCCAGGCTCAGGATGGCATTCGGGTCCAGGCCTGCTGCCCCTGCTGGCGGTTGCACGCCATCGGGCTTGTAGTAGCTGGCGCCGGGATCGGTGGCATCGATGCTGAATTCATCAGTCGCGCCTTGCCGACGCTGCCAGGTCCAGAACACATAGTCGATGAAGCAGTGGTGGAAGAAGAAGATCGGGTCCAGGCCGGCGGTCTCGTTCTCGCCCATGTCGCCGTTGGCACCCGGGATCGCCGAATTGTTGCCTTGCCCCGGGTAGTCGAAGCCGCCGACGGCCAGGTGCATGAAGTTATGCGGCTCTTCCAGGGAGACATGGTGAGTGCCCGCTGGGTCAGCCTTGTTTTTCGCGGCGGCCGACGTGGTATTGGAGAACAGGGTGTAGGTGGGCGCGTCCAGGCAGTTTTCGAAGCGGGTGAATACCTCGCCACGCCACCTGCCACCGATCTTGATCTTGCCGCTCAGCCAGGTACTGATGTTGCTATTGAGGTAGCCGATGTTCTGCTCTGGGTCTGGGAATTGCGCGTTATGGGCGTCGGTCTTCGCGCGGTCTTCATCAGTGCCCACCAAACCGGACAGCGGGTAACGCACTGTCTCGTAGCCTTCCGGCTTGCTGTAGATGATCGGCGTATCCTCGACCTCGTCGGTGATGGCTTTCGGGAACACGAAGGAGCGCAGAGGGTTGTCGATCTTCTGGCCATCGAGCACGAAATATTCTTGGGTCAGGGCCGACGGGATACCGTTTTCCCGTGATGCATCGCTGCATTCATCCCAGAACGGCAAGGTCACGTCTGTGCAGCCGGGGATGCTGCGCAGCGCCTCTTCCAGGCGCCAGAGGTAGGCGCGGTGCCAGCTTGGGAACAGCACCGTCCCGTGCTGGCAGTAGCCGCCCCACCAGTTGGGGTCGGTCTTGCCCTTGTCACGGAATGGCTCGCCATGCAGGCCGCCGAGGGTGAAGAAGGAGTTTGGGTCGTTAGCGGGAAGATCCTTGATGCCCTTCCAGGCGCGGATCAGGTTCTCAAGTTCTGCTTTTTTGCCTTGGTCGTAGTCGGCCTGGATATCGCTGAGCGAACGACGTACACGCGGGGTGGATGACATGGTGAACCTCCTTGTTGCCACTGGTCCCGAAAACTCGGGGGTTTACTGCTCCATCGTCCAGCATATCCGGGTTGTAAAAATCTGCCTGGGAGGGCGCCAGACGGTTGATCTCCGTATCAACCGTGCCAGCACCGGCCCCTGTGGCCGAGGTTTTGTCAGATCTGCATCGCCATCCCTTCCACATTCATCGCCGCCTGGCGCAATGCCTCGGAGCGGGTCGGGTGCGGGTGGCAGGTGAGGGCGATGTCCTCTGCCGACGCCGAGAACTCCATGGCCACGCAGAACTCACCGATCATCTCACTGACACTCGGGCCCACCAGGTGCACGCCCAGTACCTCATCGGTGTTGGCATCGGCGAGCACCTTGGCGAACCCTTCGGTCTCATGGTTGATCTTGGCGCGGCTGTTGGCGGTGAAGGGGAACTTGCCCACCTTGTAGGCGCGGCCTTCGGCCTTGAGCTGTTCTTCGGTCTTGCCGACGCTGGCGAGCTCGGGGCGGGTATAAATGACACCGGGGATCAGGTTGTAGTTGACCTCATGGGCCTTGCCGGCGATGCGCTCGATGCACGACACCGCTTCATCTTCAGCCTTGTGCGCCAGCATCGGGCCTGAGGTGACATCGCCGATCACCCAGATGCCAGGCACCGAGCTGCGGTGATGATCGTTGCTGAGCATGCCGCGCTTGTCGGTCGCCAGGCCTACGCTTTCCAGGTTCAGGCCCTGGGTGTAGGGGCGGCGACCGATGGCCACCAGCACGTAGTCGGCCTGCAAGGTTTGTGCGTCGCCACCGGCGGCGGGCTCCAACGTCAGGCTGACGCCATCAGCCGACGAGGTGGCCTGGGTGACTTTGCTGCCGAGCTTGAAGCTCATGCCTTGCTTGGCCAAGGCCTTCTGCAAGGTCTTGGCGGTTTCTTCATCGGTGCCCGGGCAGATGCGGTCAAGGTATTCGATGACAGTCACTTCGCTGCCCAGGCGGCGCCATACCGAACCCAGCTCGAGGCCGATGACGCCGGCGCCGATGACGATCAGGTGCTTGGGCACCTGGGGCAGGGACAGGGCACCGGTCGAATCGATGATGCGCTGATTGTCGAGGGTCACGCCTGGCAGGGGCGTGGGCTCGGAACCGGTGGCAATCACGATGTCCTTGGCGTGAAGGGTGCTTTCGCTGCCGTCCTCGGCCTTGACCACGACTTTGCCAACGCCATCCAGACGCCCCCAACCCTTGACCCAGTCGACCTTGTTCTTGCGGAACAGGTACTCGATGCCCTTGGTCAGGCCGGTAACGCTCTCGTCCTTCTGCTTCATCATCTGGGCGAGGTTCAAGGTGGGCTTCACTTCGATACCGAGGTGGGCGAACTCCTCGCCGCTGGCGGCCTCGTACAGCTCGGATGCATGCAGCAGCGCCTTGGACGGCATGCAGCCGACATTGAGGCAGGTGCCGCCCAAGGTCGAGCGGCCTTCCACACAGGCAACAGTCAGGCCCAGCTGGCCTGCACGGATTGCCGCGTTGTAGCCGCCAGGGCCACCGCCGATGATCACCACGTCATAGGATTTCATGGGTTCAACTCCAGGATGAAGAAGCGCGAGAGGGGCACAAGGTTAGTCTGTGCGTTTAAAGTTGTATACAATCTGCGTGTCTTTCATGTCTGTTTGTTCTAGACCATCGTCGTGTAAAGCCCAAAATCGGCACCAATGAACTACCCTGATCCGGAGGCGTCCGAAATTATGAGGCGTGACGCCCCGTTACCTGAAGGGAGGGTCATTGATGCTTGCGCAACTTCCACCTGCGTTGCAGAGCCTGCACTTACCTTTGCGTCTGAAGTTGTGGGACGGCAACCAGTTCGATCTTGGGCCCAGCCCGCAAGTCACGATCCTGATCAAGGAGCCTCAATTGATCAGCCAGCTGACCCACCCGAGCTTGAACGAGCTGGGTGAGGCTTTCGTTGAAGGCAAGCTGGAGCTTGAAGGCGATATCGGCGAGGTCATTCGGGTATGCGACGAACTCAGCGAGGCGCTGCTGAGTGACGACGAGGACGCTGTTCCACAGCGTACCGCCCATGACAAACACACCGATGCCGAAGCCATTTCCTACCACTACGACCTGTCCAACGCGTTCTACCAGCTGTGGCTGGACCCGGACATGGCTTACTCCTGTGGCTACTTCCGTGAGCCAGACAACACCCTGGCCCAGGCCCAACAGGACAAGTTCGATCACCTGTGCCGCAAGTTGCGCTTGCAGGCCGGCGACTACCTGCTGGACGTCGGCTGTGGCTGGGGCGGCCTGTCACGCTTCGCCGCGCGCGAATATGGTGCCAAGGTACTCGGCATTACCTTGAGCAAGGAGCAACTCAAGCTGGGCCGTCAGCGGGTGAAGGAGGAAGGGCTGGCCGAGCAGGTCGACCTGCAGATCCTCGACTACCGTGACCTTCCCCAGGATGGGCGTTTCGACAAGGTGGTCAGTGTCGGCATGTTCGAACACGTGGGGCATGCCAACCTGCCGTTGTATTGCCAGAAGCTGTTCGGTGCCGTGCGCGAAGGTGGCCTGGTGATGAACCATGGCATCACCGCCAAGCATGTGGATGGCCGGCCGGTAGGGCGGGGGGCAGGGGAGTTCATCGACCGTTATGTGTTCCCCCATGGCGAGCTGCCCCACCTGTCGATGATCAGTGCGAGCATCTGTGAAACAGGGCTCGAGGTGGTCGATGTAGAAAGCCTTCGCCTGCATTACGCCAAGACCTTGCACCACTGGAGCGAAAACCTGGAGAACCAGCTGCACCGCGCCGCGGCCATGGTGCCGGAAAAGACGCTGCGTATCTGGCGGCTCTACCTGGCCGGTTGTGCCTATGCCTTCGAGAAGGGCTGGATCAACCTGCACCAGATTTTGGCTGTGAAGCCCTATGCCGATGGTCACCATGACCTGCCTTGGACCCGCGAGGATCTTTACCGCTGAACGTCCAACCGTTGTAGGAGCAGCCTTGTGCTGCGAAGAGGCCGGTGCAAGCACCATCGATTGCGGGTGCCTGCACTGGCCTCTTCGCAGCGCAAGGCTGCTCCTACAAAGAATGAGTAAGCCTGAAACTCAACTCAAAGAATCGGCGAGATCAACCGGGCTATTCTCATCCCAAGCTGTTGCAGCCGATGGGTATCGAGACTGTCCTCTGGGGTGATTTCCCGGGCCTGATCAAAGTCACGCAGCAGCATCTGTTCGACTTGGTCGGCGAACACGCGATCGACGGTCAGCAAGGTGATTTCGAAGTTCAGGCGGAACGAACGGTTATCCAGGTTCGCGCTGCCGATCGCGCTGACCTCGTCATCCACCAGCACCACCTTCTGGTGCAGAAAGCCCGGCAAGTAACGGAACATGCGCACACCGGCACGTACCGCTTCGAAGGCAAACAGGCTGGAGGCCGCGTAGACAATCCGGTGGTCGGGCCGTGACGGAATGAGGATGCGCACATCCACACCGCGCAGAACCGCCAGACGCAACGCGGCAAAAACGGCCTCGTCCGGGATGAAGTAGGGGCTGGTGATCCACACCCGGCGTGTCGCCGAATGGATCGCTTCGAGGAAGAACAGCGAGCAGGTTTCCTGTGGGTCTGCCGGCCCGCTGGCGAGGGCTTGGCACAGTACGCCGTTCTCCGGGTAGGTATCGGGCAGGATCAACGGCGGCAGCTGGCGCGTCGCCCAGTACCAGTCTTCGGCGAACGACTCCTGCAAACAGGCGAGTACCGGCCCACCGATCTGCACATGGGTATCGCGCCAGGGCGACAGTTGCGGGTGCTCACCCAGGTACTCGTCACCCACGTTGTGCCCGCCGATGAAACCCGTCAGGCCATCCACCACGACGATCTTGCGGTGGTTGCGGAAGTTGACCTGAAAGCGGTTGAACCAACCACGGCGTGTAGCGAAGGCATGAATCTCCACGCCACCGTCACGCAGTACCTGGCTGTAGCTGGCCGGCAAGGCATGGCTGCCAACGCGGTCATACAGCACGAAAACCTTCACGCCTTCAGCCGCTTTGCGCAACAGCAACTGCTGCAGTGCCTTGCCCAACGTGTCGTCGTGGATGATGAAGAACTGTACCAGCACCACGTCGCGGGCTTGATGGATGGCGGCGAAGATGGCATCGAAAGTCGCCTTGCCGTCGATCAACAGCGTTACCTGGTTGTTCGCCAGGCAAGGCATGCGCCCAAGTTTGGGCATGGCGCGCAGGGCGGCATAGCTTTCCGACTCGCGGGCGGTGAGGGCCTCTTCTACCCAGGGGCGCCAGTTCAGGTTGGCCATGGCCACGTGCATTTCCTGGTTGGCCTGGCGCCGTGCCTTGATGTAGGCGTAGAAGGAGCGAGCGCCGAAGATCAGGTAGGGGATGAGCGTCAGGTAGGGAATGAAGACCAGGGGCATGGCCCAGGCAATCGCACCTTGGGCGGTGCGCACGGTGAACACTGCATGCAGTGCGGCGACGATGCCCAACAGGTGAATCAGGCCGAGCACATAACCGAAGAAGTAGGGGCTGTGGTAATCCATATGCATCCTGCTTGCCGAGTACACTGTGGGTAACAGAACACGTTCCAGGTGCGGCTTGCAACCTGCAGCTGGATTTGGCGTCTAAGCCTCAGCCCGGCCCGTTGGCCGGTTTTTTTCAGGAGCGTTCGTCCATGAAGATTCGTCTGCCACTGTTGGCGTTGGCCCTTGGCCTGAGCAGCCCATTGGTGCATGCACAGATGTTGCAGCCCGGCTTGTGGGAGCTGACCACCAGCAACATGCAGGTCGATGGCAAGCCGTTACCCGACATGGAGTTCATGCTCGGCCAGTTGAAAAACCTGCCGCCAGAGCAGCGCGCCATGATGGAAGGGGTGCTGGCAAAACAGGGTGTGACAGTGGGGGGCAAGGGCGTGCGCTCTTGCCTGACGCAAGAGCAGGTGGCAACCAACGATATCCCGCTGCAAGACCCGAAGTCGGGTTGCACGCAGAAGATTACCGACCGCACCGGTAATGTTTGGAAGTTCCAGTTCAGCTGCCCCAAGGCTCAGGGCACTGGGCAGGCTACCTTCCTCAGTGACAAGGAATTCACCACCCAGGTCAGTGGTACGTTCAACGCATCGGGCGTGCAGCAGCAAGGCAGCATGAACACCCGAGCCGTCTGGTTGGGCAATGATTGTGGCGCGGTCAAACCGCGTACGTGAGGTCCCATTGCCATTGGCTGGTGGCGACTGCGTCGTGGGCATGCAGGCTCTCTGCATGTTCCACGCGCAGCTTGAAGGCGGTGGCCCATTCTATTTGTCGCAACGATTGATGCAGTCGCCGAGCGGCGTCTTCGCAGAACATGAGGTTCTGCCCGCTGGCCAACGCGAACGCCTGTTCGTCCGCGCGCTTAACCGCCGTTTGCACAGCCGTACCCAAACTCGCCTCGACACGGTCGATCAACTCGGTAATCGGCAGCGCTAGCAAATTACGCTTCAGGCGCACGTGAATTTTTGCGCTACTGCGTTGGCTATGGGGCGTCGCAACGATGCCCTGGCTGCTGCCCAGCCACTCCAGCACGCTGTCTTTATCCAACTGCCCCTGTGCAAAGTCTGCCTGAAACTGCTGCTGAATCAGCTGCCTTGCGAGTGCTGCCGAGCACGGGCACGTCGATGAGTAAGGCACAGAAACAAATAGTTCCACGTGGAACACTTCACTTTCGATGCGGGCATCGAGGGTAATCGGATAGCTTTTCCAACCTGCCAATGGGCTGATCAGAGCTGGCCGTTTCAACAGGTGCTCGAAGGTTAGGCGCAGATAGGCAGCGGAAGAGAGCCCTTCATGGCTGCTCAGAAAATCTGCCAGTAGCTGACGAATCGCTAAGGGAGTGAGTGGTTGATGCTCCAGTGATTCCAATGCCAAGTACAGGCGCGACATGTGGATACCACGTGAGCTGCCGTCCACCAGGCTCACGCCCGCGTCGACAGTGGCAGCGGCTATGCGACCTTCGAATTGCACAGGCACAGCGATCCCGCACATACCTACCCAGTCGAGGGGCAAGGCGTACTGTTGAGCTTGTGCGGCAATATCGGGAAGCGAGAGTTGGGTCATGTGTGATTCCAAACGAAAAGATCAGCGGCAACCGCCAATCAAGCTGCAGTGCAGGTTGAAGCGCTGCCCACTGGAGCTGGACACCCGGTTCAACGTGGTCCAGCCGATACGGCGGCTATAACCCACCCAAGCCTCGCCGTCGCTGGCCAAGCCGGTGTAGAAGGTCAACCCACCATAGCGGCTGTTGGTTTGCGCCCATGAACGGCGGCTCACGTGCTCATAGCCACGCAGATAGAACGTGCTGCCTTCAGTGCGCACACTGTAGTAACTGCCCTTGCCATCCTGGCAGGCCAACAAGGTCGCGCTGCGGGTACACAGTGCCAACGGGTTGCTCTGTGGCATGGCTAGCAGCGTTGCGGGCATGGCCAGCAACAGCATCAGCACAGCGCGTGGAGGCTTCATTTTTCATCTCCGGCGATCACTCTTCCGACGAGAACAGCTTGGCGAAATTGTATTGTTACTTTATAACATTATGCAATGCATCGTTTCGAATGCGTCTGCCTGAAGAGGTTTCGCCATGCCCAACCGTCTCCCCGTTACCGTGCTGTCTGGCTTTCTTGGCGCCGGCAAAAGCACCTTGCTCAACCATGTACTGCGTAACCGCGACAACCTGCGCGTCGCGGTCATCGTCAATGACATGAGTGAAATCAACATCGATGCCAGCGAGGTGCAACGCAACGTCAGCCTGAACCGCGCAGAAGAAAAACTCGTCGAGATGAGCAACGGATGCATCTGCTGCACGCTGCGCGAAGACCTGCTCGAGGAAGTGGCGCGCTTAGCCGAAGAGGGGCGGTTCGACTATTTGCTGATCGAGTCCACCGGCATATCCGAGCCGCTACCGGTGGCCGAGACGTTCACCTTTCGCGATGAGCAGGGCCGCAGCCTGTCCGACATGGCCCGGCTGGACACCATGGTCACGGTGGTCGATGGCCTCAACTTTATGCGCGATTACCAGGCAGCGGACAGCCTGGCCAGCCGTGGCGAGACCCTAGGTGATGACGATGAGCGTTCAATCAGCGACCTGCTGATCGAGCAGGTCGAGTTCGCCGACGTGTTGCTGTTGAGCAAGATCGACTTGATCAGCCAGCACGAACGTGAAGAACTCATGGCCATTTTGCGCAGCCTCAACGCCCGGGCGCAGATTGTGCCCATGGTGATGGGGGAGGTACCGCTGGCGCGCATCCTCGACACGGGCCTGTTCGACTTCGACCAGGCCGCACAAGCCCCCGGCTGGCTGCAGGAGCTGCGTGGCGAGCATGTGCCGGAAACCGAAGAGTACGGCATCGCCGCAAGCACCTGGCAAGCGAGGCGCCCACTTCATCCACAACGCTTTTTCGACTTTATCCACAAGCCCTGGAGCAACGGTAGGCTGCTGCGTTCGAAAGGTTTTTTCTGGCTGGCCAGCAAGTATCAGGAGGCCGGTAGCTGGTCTCAGGCAGGGGGCATGATGCGCCATGGCATGGCCGGGCGCTGGTGGCGATTCGTACCGCGTGAACAGTGGCCGCAGGATGTGGATAACGCCGAGGCGATACTGAAATACTGGACTGTGGAGGCGGGTGACTGCCGCCAGGAATTGGTGTTCATCGGGCAAAATATCGACTTCGAAAAGTTATCCACAGAGCTTGAAAGCTGCCTGTTGACGGATTCAGAAATGGAATTGGGCCCGATGGGTTGGTTGCTTCTGCCCGATCCATTCGGCCCTTGGCATGAAGAGGTGGCAGCATGAACCCTGCCCTCAAGCCTGTGGATATCTTTCAGGTGTTCGGTGATTCGCCCCAGGTGCTGACCGAGGTTCTGCAGGACGGCGTGAACCTGGCGGTATGGCGTCGGCGCTTGCCGGCCCAACTGGAGGATTTTGCACAGCTGGTCATCAGCCTCGGCCAACCCTTGGCTGACCAGCGCGTAATCGATGTGGACGAACAGCAGATGCCGGCGTTGACCGGTCTGTTGCGCGAAGCTGCCGACCTGCAAGGCTATGAGAGCTTTGTCGCCGATGTCAGCTGGCTGGTGGCTGCCTATACCTGCCTGCTCGGTGCGCGCCGAGTGGGCCTGCGCCTGCGTGTGCTGCAAGGGCCGATGTGCCCGCGCTTCCATGTGGACCACGTGCCGGTGCGCTTGCTTACCAGCTATGCAGGCCCCGGTAGCGAGTGGCTGAAAGAAGGCGCTGTGGATCGGCGCGGATTACACCAGGCCGTGCCACCTGTGGATAACATTCAGTGCCTACAGGCAGGCGAAGTGGCCGTGCTGAAAGGCGAAAAGTGGCAGGGCAACGAGGGCGCTGGGTTGGTTCATCGCTCCCCCTCCGGGCGCCAAGGGCGCTTGTTGCTCAGCCTTGACTGGCTGGCGTGACGGCGCATAGTGAGGTGAACCTCCAGCCTGAAGCCATGCCATGTTGCAGAACATCCCTACCCACGTGATTGCCGGCCCACTGGGCGCCGGCAAGACCACGCTCATCCGTCATTTGCTGGCCCAACGCCCCGCCGGTGAGCGTTGGGCCGTGTTGATCAATGAGTTCGGCCTGGTGGGGCTCGATGCCGCCTTGCTAAGCCGCGACGAGGACGGCATCGCCATCGGTGAAGTCGCTGGGGGCTGCCTGTGCTGCGTCAATGGCATGCCGTTCCAGGTGGGTTTGGGCCGGCTGTTGCGCAAGGCCCGACCTGATCGATTGTTCATCGAGCCCTCCGGCCTAGGCCATCCGTTGCAGTTGCTCGCTCAACTTCAGCAAGCGCCTTGGGTTGGAGTGCTGACAATCCAGCCATTTCTCATGGTTGTGGATGCTCAGAAAATGCTCCGCGACGAGCCGCTTCCAGAGGCTCAACTACACGCTTTCGAGGCCTGCAAGACAGTGGTTTTCAACAAATCCGAGGCTGTGGATGAATATCATAGGTTGTTGATAACTAAGAAATTTCCACAAAAAGATATGCTTTGGACAAGCCAGGGGATGCTGCCCATTTCGCGGCTTCCGATTTCATCCACAGGGGGTATTTCGCCGCCAGATGTGGATAACAGGATTGTCGACAATCTGGGAAATACGCCTGCAACCCTATGGAATAAGCCCAATGAGCCGATCTGCAGTGCGCAGCAAGGGGAGGGAGGTTGGAGTATTGGTTGGCGCTGGCATCCCAGTCAGCAATTTTATCCACAACGCGTATTAGCGTTTTTGCACGCCTGGCCGTGGCGCCGCGCCAAGGGAGTTATCCACACAGGTCAAGGCTGGCAGTCTTTCAATGGGCTGGACGGGGTGCTGCCGGACTGGCAGCCGAGCGACTGGCGCAGGGATACGCGCATCGAGCTGATTTTTGATCATGCTCAACCGCAGCCGGCCCTTGAGGCCGGCTTGAAGGAATGCCTTATGCGTTGATCAGCGCCAGCGGTTGTGCTCTTGGCGCCACTGCTGCATCTCGATCACATTGTCAGTGCGCGGTGGCGTCTTGATTTCGAACGGGTAGGGCGCCAGTTCGATCTGCACGCTGTGGGCGCCGAACTGGGTGACGGTGCCGGGGTGACGCTGCTCACCGGTCACGGTGAACTCGAAGGCATAGATGCGCGCCAGGCGCTTTTTGCCGTTGGCGTCACGGACAAAGGCGATGCGCTTGAGGGCAACGGCATCGTCGAGCAGTTCGAGGTCGAGCTTGGCGCAATGCTGCTTGACCCGCTCCAAGGCTTTCTCGCGCAACCCATGGTTGTGCCACAACCAAGCGCCTGCCGTGGCGACCAGCATCAGGACGAAGAGATTCTCCAGGGTCAACATTTGCGTATGCTCCAAACAGGTCGAACCAGCTTAACTGCGTCCCTGGCCTGTCGTACAGGTGGCAATCGAGTTCATACTGCGCTGCGCACAATCCTTGAAACAGCTTTGGAAATCTCCCGCATGAAACGTACCCCGCACCTGCTCGCCATCCAGTCACATGTGGTGTTCGGCCACGCCGGCAACAGCGCCGCGGTGTTTCCCATGCAGCGTATTGGGGTCAATGTCTGGCCGCTCAATACCGTGCAGTTTTCCAATCATACTCAGTATGGCCAGTGGGCAGGCGACGTGCTTGCTCCAGCGCAAATTCCTGCGTTGGTGGAAGGCATTTCCAACATCGGCGAGCTGGGCCATTGCGATGCGGTGCTTTCTGGCTACCTGGGCAGTGCCGAACAGGGGCGGGCAATCCTGGCGGGGGTCGAGCGCATTAAGGGCGTGAATCCCAAAGCGCTGTACCTATGCGACCCGGTCATGGGCCACCCCGAGAAAGGTTGCATCGTACCGCAGGAAGTGAGCGAGTTTCTGCTTGAAGAAGCGGCCGCCCGGGCCGATATCCTTTGCCCTAATCAGCTGGAGCTGGACAGTTTTTGTGGCCGTCGTGCGCGGTCGTTGGAAGATTGCGTGCAGATGGCGCGCAGCCTGCTCGCGCGCGGGCCGAGAGTGGTGCTGGTCAAGCACCTGGCGTATCCCGGGCGCGCCGAGGATCAGTTCGAGATGCTGTTGGTGACCGCCGAAGACAGCTGGCACCTGCGCCGCCCGCTGCTGGCTTTCCCGCGTCAGCCGGTGGGCGTGGGCGACCTGACCTCCGGCCTGTTCCTGGCCCGTGTGCTGCTTGGCGACACGTGGCTGCAGGCATTCGAGTTCACGGCCTCGGCAGTGCATGAAGTGCTGCTCGAAACCCAGGCCTGTGCCAGCTACGAACTGCAGCTGGTGCGGGCCCAGGATCGTATCGCCCACCCGCGCGTGCGCTTCGAGGCGCAGCGCCTGGCGCTTTAAACGGCGTCGGTCTTGAGGTCCTGGTAGCGTTTTTCCAGCTCCTGGCGGATTTGCCGGCGTTGCTGGCCCTGCAGGAACCGGCGCTTCTCCTCGCTGCTGTGCGGTTGGCGCGGCGGCACCGCTACCGGGCGGCGGTTGTCATCGACCGCCACCATGGTGAAGAAGCAGCTGTTGGAATGGCGTACCGAGCGTTCCCGGATGTTTTCGGTCACCACCTTGATGCCCACCTCCATCGAGGTGTTGCCGGTGTAGTTGACCGATGCGAGGAACGTCACCAGTTCACCCACGTGCACGGGTTCACGGAAGATCACCTGGTCGACCGACAGGGTCACCACGTAGCTGCCGGCGTAGCGGCTTGCGCAGGCATAGGCGACTTCATCCAGGTACTTGAGCAAGGTGCCGCCATGCACGTTGCCGGAGAAGTTGGCCATGTCCGGGGTCATCAGGACGGTCATGCTCAGCTGGGCGTTTCCAGGTTCCATAGTGTGCTCACGGTGAGGTTGCGCTGAATCGGGGCGGGTATCTGCTGACACGTTCTTTTTCCCCTCTTTGAGTTTGCCTGCCTGGTACGGGACGTTTTCTGTTGCGCCATGGTCACGCTGATCACGCCATCGGCGGCGGTTAACCTGCCGATCTGTTTCTACATATTGCATCGGCGTTATGCGGCGGGGTGCGATGTTAACCTGAGTACGCCCATGCAACATGGGCTTTCCTGCATTCAATACAGTATGTACTTGCTGCTCGCTCGGTTTGCTTTGGCAGAGGAGCGGTCTGCCCGGGCATTCGATAAAAGGAGTATCGCGCCATGCATGCCATCAGCTTCATCCAGGACTTGGCAGTGATCATGCTGGTTGCCGGGGTGGTCACGATTCTCTTCCACCGCCTCAAGCAACCCGTCGTGTTGGGCTATATCGTCGCCGGCTTCATCATCGGCCCACACACACCGCCGTTTGGCCTGATCCACGATGAAGACACCATCAAGACCCTCGCCGAGCTCGGGGTGATCTTCCTGATGTTCTGCTTGGGGCTCGAGTTCAGCCTGCGCAAGCTGTTCAAGGTCGGCGCCACAGCGTTTATCGCGGCGTTCCTGGAAATCGTGCTGATGATCTGGATCGGGTTCGAGATCGGTCGCTGGTTCGGTTGGAACACCATGGATTCGTTGTTCCTCGGCGCAATCCTGGCGATCTCCTCGACCACCATCATCGTCAAGGCGCTCAACGACCTGAAGATGAAGAACGAGCGCTTCGCTCAACTGATATTCGGCGTGCTGATCGTCGAGGATATCCTCGGTATCGGCATCATCGCCTTGCTCTCGGGCATCGCCGTCAGCGGCACGGTCAGCTCTGGCGAGGTGTTTTCCACGGTCGGCAAGCTGTCGCTGTTCATGATTGTCGCGCTGGTCATTGGCATCTTGCTGGTGCCACGGCTGTTGGCCTATGTGGCGAAATTCGAAAGCAACGAGATGTTGCTGATTACCGTGTTGGGCCTGTGTTTCGGGTTCTGCCTGCTGGTGGTGAAGCTGGAATACAGCATGGTCCTGGGCGCCTTCCTGATTGGCGCGATCATGGCCGAGTCGCGCCAGCTGCTGAAGATCGAGCAACTGATCGAGCCGGTACGTGACCTGTTCAGCGCCATTTTCTTTGTCGCCATCGGCCTGATGATCGACCCTCAGGTACTGATCGACTACGCCTGGCCGATCGTGGTCATCACCTTGGCAGTAGTGCTGGGCAAGATGTTGTCCTGTGGCATGGGGGCGTTTATCGCGGGCAATGATGGCCGCACTTCGTTGCGTGTCGGCATGGGGCTTTCGCAGATCGGCGAGTTCTCGTTCATCATTGCCGCGCTGGGCATGACCCTGCAGGTCACCAGTGATTTCCTTTATCCGGTGGCGGTTGCTGTTTCGGCCATTACCACACTGCTGACGCCTTATCTGATCCGTGCGGCCGACCCCCTGTCATTGAAGCTGGGTAAGGTGGTGCCGAGCCGTCTGGCGCGTGTGCTGTCGCTGTATGGCGAATGGTTGCGCAACATTCAGCCGCAAGGTGAGGGTGCCATGCTGGCAGCCATGATCCGCCGCATCCTGTTGCAGGTTGGCGTTAACCTGGCGCTGGTGATTGCCATCTTCTTCAGCGGTGGTTACTTCGCTGGGCGCATTGGCAACTGGCTCAGTGAGTGGTTCACCGATGTCAGCCAGCAAAAGGCGGTGATCTGGGGGGCGGCATTGCTGCTGTCGCTGCCGTTCCTGATTGCGGCCTATCGCAAGCTTAAGGCGCTGTCGATGCTGCTGGCGGAAATGGGCGTTAAGCCTGAAATGGCGGGGCGTCACACCCAGCGTGTGCGGCGTGTGATTGCCGAGGTAATCCCGCTGCTGTCGCTGCTGGTGATCTTCCTGCTGTTGTCGGCGCTGTCGGCGAGCATCCTGCCCACCAATGAACTGCTATTGGTCATTGCGGTGGTGGCGGCAGTGGTGGTGGCTTTGCTGTGGCGTTGGTTTATCCGCGTGCACACGCGCATGCAGATTGCCTTGCTGGAGACGCTGGAAAACAGCCGCGAGAATTCGCACTGAGGAGGTAATGCTCCCTGCGCAAGATTTCACCGTCGTCCGAGGGGATGGAGCGGTAGCGATGTCGCCAGGCGCAGAAAGCCTGGCGATTTTAATCGCATTAATGGCTATGAGCCATTGTTTTTCCTGGCGATATTTCTGATGCTTTTGTAGGAATTATCAGCTTTCCAGCCAGACGTCCCGCGCCCAGTGCCAGACTGACTCCCAGCTGTCTTCAAGGACGATTTCTTCTTCGGCATCCCACAGCACGACAGTGCCGTCTTCTTCCACGCAGTAATAGTTATCACCGTCCTGGCAGATCGGGATCAGCTCGCGCGGCACGCCGGCATCCCAGGCATTGGATGCAACATCCGGCAGGTAGGTATGCGACTGCGGGTCGGTGACCGTGACAGGTTCCAGCGAGCCGTAGACCACATCACTGACGGTCAGCAGGAACTCCTTGAACACGAAGGGAATGTTGATGAACAGCTGCTCTTCGATTTCTACCAGCTGATCTTCATCGGGAAGCTCCAAAGGTACCGGTACCGGTTCATTGGCTTCACGGAGTTGTTCGATCACTTCTTCCACGGTTCACTTCCTCTTACCTGATGACAACGCTGCGCGTTATACCCTAGTAGCCCACTGTGGCAAAAGCAAAAACCCCGGGACAAGGCCCGGGGTTTTTGTAGTGCGCCTGTCGGTTAGCCGTTTTGACGGATACCGGCGACCAGCCAAGGCTGGTTCTCGCCCTGGGCGCGAACCATGTGCCAGCTTTCGCTGAACACTTCGCCCTGGTCGAAGCGCGAGGTCTTCGACACGCCACGGAAGGTCAGGGTGGCGTCAGTACGGTCGGCGCGGTCGTCTACACCGTCCAGCTGCACTTCGAGGTTGTCGATGTAGGTGGCCTGGAAGCCATCACCCAACTCGGCACGTTCGCGCTTGAGGAACTCGAGCATCTGCGGCGTGACGAACTCGGCGATCTTGTCCATCTCGTTGGCATCCCAGTGCTGCTGCAGCGACTGGAAGTGGCTTTGCGCGGCAGCCAGGAAGCTCTGCTCGTTGAACCAGGCCGGTGCGTTGATCACCGGAGCGGCTGCAGCGGCAGGTGCGGCCGAACCACCGAAGACCGACGGCTGGGCAGGCTGTGCGTGGGCTTCACGCTGGAACGGCGCATGGCCCGGTGCAGCCATTTGCGGCTGCTGCTGGCGGCGACGCGCGGCAATGAAGCGGAACACCAGGAAGGCGATCAGGCCCATGATCAGGAAGTCCATGATCTGCATGCCCTGGAAGCCGTCACCCATGAACATGGAGGCCAGCAGACCACCGGCGGCGAGGCCGGCCAGTGGGCCCAGCCAGCGCGAAGCACCGCTGGCGGCAGCCGGTGCACGGCCTGGCGCGGTCGGCGCGGCGGCAGGCGTGGTTGGCGTGGCCTGACGGGTCTGGTGAATAGGCGCGGAGCCCGAGCTCTTGCCGCCGCCGAACCGCTTGGCGTTGGCGTCCAGGCTCAGCGTCAAGCCGACGCAGAGCGCCAGAGCGATGCTAAGAAAACGTTGCATAAGTGGGATATCCCCTGTTGTGGATTGCACGCGCGTCATGGTGCACAGGTTCCCGGGCACATGACCAGCGACATAATGTTTCGAGCTTTTGCCTGAATGTTACAAGGCGGTGCCTACACCGCCTCGAGCTTGGCGTACCCCAGCATCAGCCACTTGCTGCCTTCGGCAAAATTCACCTGCACACGTGCCTGGGCGCCAGAGCCTTCGAAGTTGAGGATAACCCCTTCGCCGAACACCGCATGCTGCACCCGCTGCCCGAGATTGAAGGCGGTCTGCGGAATGTTGGCATTGGCGAACAGGTTGCTGGTGGTGGCCTTCGCGCCGCCGAACGGGCGGCTGACACTGTTGGACAGGCGCACTTCCTGGACCAGGCCTGCCGGAATCTCGCGTACGAAACGCGACACCTTGTTGTAGGTCTCGCTGCCATACAAGCGACGTGTCTCGGCATAGGTCATGACCAGCTGGCGCATGGCGCGGGTAATGCCCACGTAGGCCAGGCGACGTTCCTCTTCAAGGCGGCCAGGCTCTTCCAGGCTCATCTTGTGCGGGAACAGGCCTTCTTCCATGCCCACCAGGAACACGTAGGGGAATTCCAGGCCTTTGGCGCTGTGCAAGGTCATCAGCTGAATGCTGTCTTCATGCTCGTCGGCCTGGGTATCGCCCGCTTCGAGCGACGCGTGGCCAAGGAAGGCGGAGAGCGGCGAGAGGTCGGCGTCTTCGTCGCTGGACTCGAAGTTGCGCGCAGCGCTGACCAGTTCCTCAAGGTTTTCTACCCGTGCCTGGCCCTTTTCACCCTTTTCTTCCTGGTGATAGAGGATCAGGCCGGACTGTTCGATGGTGACCTGGGTCATGGTATGCAGTGGCATGTCCACAACTTTGGCGGCCAAGCCCTCGATCAACTCGATGAACGCCCCCAGGGCGCTGGCGGCGCGGCCCTTGAGGGCTTTGGCGGCGATCAATTGGCACATCGCCTCCCACATCGACAGCTGGCTGTGGCGGGCGTGGTCGCGGATGGCTTCGACGGTTTTTTCGCCGATACCGCGCGGTGGCACGTTGATGACCCGCTCCAGCGCTGCATCGTTGCCACGGCCTTCGAGCAGGCGCAGGTAGGCCATGGCGTTCTTGATTTCGGCACGTTCGAAGAAGCGCTGGCCGCCGTAGATGCGGTACGGAATGCGTTCGCGCAGCAGGGCTTCTTCCAGCACCCGCGACTGGGCGTTGGAGCGGTACAGAATGGCGATTTCGTTGCGCGCATTGCCTTGCTTGATCAGGCTCTCGATGGTTTCCACCACGTAGCGCGCTTCATCGTGTTCGTTGTAGGCCGCGTACAGGGTCAGCGGTTCGCCTTCGCCCATGTCGGTCCACAGCTCTTTGCCCAGGCGCCCACTGTTGTTGGCGATCAAGGCGTTGGCTGCCTTGAGGATGCCGCCGGTGGAGCGGTAGTTCTGCTCCAGGCGGATCATCTCGGCGTCGGGGAAGTCGGCTGTGTACTGGTGAATGTTTTCGATCTTGGCGCCGCGCCAGCCGTAAATTGACTGGTCGTCGTCACCCACCGCCATCAGGCTGTCGCCACCGCGCGCAAGCAGGCGCAACCAGGCGTACTGCACGGCGTTGGTGTCCTGGAACTCGTCCACCAGCACATGGCGGAAGCGCCGCTGGTAATGCTCCAGCAGGCCAGGGTGATCGCGCCACAGGTCCAGGGCACGCAGCAGCAGCTCGGAGAAGTCGATGACCCCGGCGCGCTCACAGGCCTGTTCGTAGGCGGTATAGACGTCGCGCATGGTCGACAGGAACAGGTCACCGCCGGGCTGGATATGCTGGGGGCGCAGGCCTTCGTCTTTCTGCCCGTTGATGAACCACTGCGCCTGGCGTGCTGGCCACTTCTGCTCATCGAGGCCAAGTTCGCGCATCACCCGCTTGACCAGGCGCTGCTGGTCATCGCTGTCGAGAATCTGGAAGTTCTGCACCAGCCGGGCTTCCTGCCAGTGCGCGCGCAGTAGGCGATGGGCCAGGCCGTGGAAGGTGCCCACCCACATGCCCGCCGGGTTTATCCCCAGCAACTGCTCGATCCGCTGGCGCATTTCTGCCGCGGCCTTGTTGGTGAAGGTCACCGACAAGATCGAGTGCGGCGAGGCCTGCTCGACCTGGATCAGCCAGGCGATGCGGTGCACCAGCACGCGGGTTTTACCGGAACCGGCGCCGGCAAGCACCAGTTGACGCCCGAGCGAGGCGGCTACGGCCTGGCGTTGGGCGTCATTGAGGGAGTTCAGCAGGAGGGAGAGGTCATCTGTGCGCATCGGGCCATTCTAGGGCGAGGCAAGGGATGGGGCAAACGTCTACTGTATAAATGTTCACCCTGCAGGCCCACCGTTCATCCGAGCGCTCGAGCAAGGGCCTGCCTTAAAGGCAGGCCGGGTGCTCAGTAGGTCACCATGATCTCGCTGATGCTGGTGATCAGGGCGCCATCGTGAAAGATGTCTACCTTGGGGATGTTGCTGTGGTCGCCTGGCATGTTGAAGCTCACCGGCTTTTGCGTGACCACCTGTGGATAAATGCCTTGGTCGGTTTCGAGCGTCAATTCAAGTGCCAGCGCGAAGGACTTGTCTTGCATCTTGCGCAGGCTCAGGGTCGGGTGGATACCGGGGTGGCCAACCATGACGCTGCCGGATACGCGAAATGCGGTAGCGCCAGGCATGTTGTCCATTTGGGCAACCCAGCCTTTGGTGTCGAGGGTCATGTTTCTGTTCTCCGAAGTTGCGCGACGAAGTGCCGCGTGAGCACAGGGTCATGCACCCACGAACATCATCGCAGCCAGAAACAGTTCAGCTGTGCCAATGCCTGCCCTGGTGCGCCAGCAGGCTGTTGGCCTGCTCAGGCCCGTTACTGCCAGCCGCGTAGGGGCGTGGGGCCTGGAAGTGCTCCTCCCAGCCCTTGATGATCGGGTCGATCCAGGCCCAGGCTGCTTCGACCTCATCGCGGCGCATGAACAGCGTCGAATCACCCTCCAAAATGTCCAGCAACAGGCGTTCATAGGCGTCCCAGCGGCGCGTCTGGCCAAATACCTGAGCCAGGTTCAGGTCCAGGTCGACCGGCTCCAGGCGCATGCCCTTGCCAGGGCTCTTGGTCATCATGCGCAAGCTGATACGTTCTTCAGGCTGCAGCTGGATCAGCAGCTGGTTGACCTGGCCGCCGTTGAACAGCTCGTGGGGCACTGGCTTGAACTGGATGACGATCTGCGACGAGCGCCGCGCCATGCGTTTGCCGGTGCGCAGGTAAAAGGGCACGCCGGCCCAGCGCCAGTTGTCGATGTGGGCCTGCACGGCAACGAAGGTCTCGGTGTCGCTGTCGTTGTCCACGTCTTTTTCGAAGTAGTACGCCGGCACTTCCTGCCCGCCGATGCGCCCGGCGCCATATTGGCCGCGTACGGTGGTGTCCTGTACGTCCTGGCCGGTGATCGGCTTCAGGGCACGTAGAATCTTCACTTTCTCGTCCCGCACCGCCTCGGCCTCGAACTGCGCCGGCGGCTCCATGGCCACCAGGCACAGCAACTGCAGCAGGTGGTTCTGCAGCATGTCGCGGGTCGCGCCGGCGCGGTCGTAGTAGCCGCCGCGGTTCTCCACACCCAGGGTTTCGCAGACGCTGATCTGCACATGGTCGACCTGGCTGTTGCGCCAGACCGGCTCCAGCAGGGCGTTGGCGAAACGCAGGGCCATCAGGTTCTGCACGGTCTCCTTGCCCAGGTAGTGGTCGATGCGGAACACCTGGGCTTCCTCGAACACCGCGCCAATCGCTTCATTGATGGCCGTGGCGGACGCGTGTGAATGGCCAATCGGTTTTTCCAGCACGATACGGGCCTCGGGGTCGGCCAGGCCGGCGATGCGCAGGTGGTTGGCGATGGGCACGAACAGGTTGGGGGCGGTGGCCAGGTAGAAGATCCGCGTCAGCCCGCCGGGCTCGCCGAGGTAGCGTGCCAGGCGGCCGAAGTCGGCGCTTTGCGCAGCGTCCATGGCGAAGTAGTCGAGCCGGGCGGAGAACCGCTGCCAGACCTCCTCGTCGAAGTCATTACGGGCAATCTGCGCCCGGCAATGGCGCTCGGCGAGTTTCAGGTAGTCGTTACGTGGCAGGTTGCGCCGCGCCAGGGCGATGATCCGCACGGCGTTGTTCAGGCGAGCCTCGCGAAACAGGTGATAGAGCGCTGGAAGCAGTTTGTGCAGGGCCAGATCGCCGGTACCACCGAAGACCAGAATGTCGCAAGGAATAGTCAAACCACCACTCTCCACGTTCGTTTAACTGGGCGGGTTGGCGCCCATGTAGTATAACTACAAGAAAGCTACATCCCGGCCAGCCGATCATAACCGAGTCCAGCCCGTGAATCTGTTGCAACATATCGCCCAATCGCGCCACCTGCTGCGCAAATCGGAACTGAAAGTGGCCGACCACGTGCTGCTAGACCCGGCTGCCGTCATGCACAGCTCGATGGCCGATTTGGCGCACAACGTGGGTATCAGTGAACCGACCATCGTGCGTTTCTGCCGGGCGATAGGTTGTTCAGGTTTCCAGGACCTCAAGTTGAAGCTGGCGCAGAGCCTGGCCGCCGGGGCCAGTTTTGGCCAGTTCGCGATCCATGAAGATGATTCGGTCGCCGATTACAGCCTGAAGATCTTCGACACTACCTTGCACACGCTGATGGAAGTGCGCGAGCACCTCGACCCGCAGGCGCTGCAGCAGGCCGTGAGCGCGATGGCGCAGGCGCAGCGTGTGGAGTTCTACGGTTTTGGCGCGTCCGGCGCGGTGGCTGCCGATGCCCAGCACAAATTCTTCCGCCTGCTGCTCAGTGCCGCCGCCTATTCCGACCCGCACATGCAGGCCATGTCGGCGGTCACCTTGAAGCCAGGCGATGTAGCAGTGTGCATTTCCCAGTCGGGCCGTTCCAAAGACCTGCTGATCACCGCCAACCTGGTGCGTGAAAGTGGCGCCAACCTGATCACCCTGTGCCCGAGCGCAACCCCGTTGGCGGAGCTTTCCACCGTTAACTTGGCGATCGACGTGCATGAAGACACCGAGATCTACACCCCGCTGACCTCCCGCATTGCGCACCTGGTGGTGATCGATGTGCTGGCCATGGGCGTTGCCATGGCGCGTGGGCCGAGCCTGGTCAACCACCTCAAGAGCGTGAAGCGCAGTTTGCGCAGCCTGCGGTTGTCGCCCAAGTCGATCAAGGCTACCGACGACTGACCCTCGCGATCATCTGCACGGCCCTTTGTAGGAGCAGCCTTGCGCTGCGAAGAGGCCGGTGTAAACGCCATGAATCTTCGCTGCTATCAATGGCCTCTTCGCAGCACAAGGCTGCTCCAGCGGGCGCAAGGCCCAGCGATGAAGCCCGCGAAAATTCATGGTTTTGTAACCTCCCCACCGCAAAACCGTAAACCGCCAGCGCCAGTCTGAAACTCCCGCATCCTAACTGGGAGACAGGCAATGGCTCGTGACTTCGACGGTACGTACCAACCCAACGCCAAGGCTCGCAAGCAGCAGGAAAAGGATCAGCGCCGCATGGAGTATCGCCGCGCGATCGAAAGCTACTGCGACCAGCGTCAATTGCTTCGTGACTTGGCCGACTACCCTGAGCTACAAGCGCTCACGGTGTGGCAGGCGTCGGCAGCGACTTCCCCGAAAAACGCTCCACAATTGCGCTGATAAGCACGCGTTCGCTGCGGATGAACGCTAAAAATGCCAGGGCCACCGGTGACTGCCGCTTGGCCTTGGCCTGTACCACGCACCAGCTTCGGTACAGCGGCAGTTCCTCCACCGGTAATTCTTTCAGCACCCCCGTTGCCAGCTCCATGTTCAACGCATGGCGGGTCAGCAGGGCGATGCCCAAGCCTGCAATCACACACTCGCGCTGGGCATCGGCCGAGGCCACTTCGAGGGTCTGGGTGAAGTGCACACGCTTGTCCTTGAAGTACTCCTCGCACGCCTTGCGGGTGCCCGAGCCTTGTTCGCGGACCAGCAGGGTATGAGGCTCAAGGTCTTGCAGGCGCAGGTGCTCGAGCTTGCACAGCGGATGGTCCGGCGGGGCCACGGCGACGATCGGGTTGTTCAAGAACGGCAGAAACTCCAGGCCCATGTCCTGCGGCACCATGGACATGATGATCAGGTCGTCACGGTTGTCCGAAAGGCGCCGGATCGCCTGGGCGCGGTTGACCACCGTGAGCGTCAGGTTGACCTCCGGGTGTCGTTGCTTGAAGGCGGCGAACAGGTGTGGCACGAAGTACTTGGCACTGGACTCGATCGCCAGCTTCAGCTGCCCTTGCAGTGAGCCCTGCATGTCCGAGAGTTGCATGTCGAGGCTCTCTAGCCGGCCGAAGATGTCGCGGCTGGCGCGCTGCAGCGCTTCGGCCGCTTCGGTCAGGTAGAGCTTCTTGCCGACGTACTCGAACAGCGGCTGGCCGATCAGTTCTTCAAGCTGGCGGATCTGTAGACTAACGGCGGGTTGCGTGAGCGCCATCTCCTCGGCCGCGCGGCTGTACGAGCGCAGATCGCACACTTCGTTGAAGATCTGTAACTGACGTAAAGTCATACGCATCAAGGACTTACGCATTTTTATCCAGGCTCCGGCAAAACCTTGTTACGGCACTATAAGCTTTTGCTAATACTGCCCCTAACAAATATTGATTTTTGTTTATCGACCTACAGCGCTAGGGTGAATGTGCGACTGGCCAGCAACGTCTGGTCACGCGCCGACCGGTAGAACCGGCTCGACTGTTCCTACGGCTTTGGGAAGACTCCAGTGATAAAAAAAATCCTGATCGCCAACCGAGGTGAAATCGCAGTTCGGATCGTGCGTGCCTGCGCCGAGATGGGCATTCGCTCGGTAGCGATCTATTCCGACGCCGACCGTCATGCGCTGCACGTGAAGCGCGCTGACGAGGCCCACAGCATCGGTGCCGAGCCGCTGGCCGGGTACCTGAACCCGCGCAAGCTGGTGAACCTCGCTGTCGAAACCGGTTGTGATGCCCTGCACCCGGGTTACGGTTTCTTGTCGGAAAACGCTGAACTGGCAGAGATCTGCGCCGAGCGCGGGATCAAGTTCATCGGCCCGGCTGCCGAAGTCATTCGCCGCATGGGCGACAAGACCGAAGCGCGCCGCACCATGATCAAGGCCGGCGTCCCGGTCACACCGGGCACCGAAGGTAACGTTGCCGATATCCATGAAGCCCTGAGCGAAGGTGACCGCATCGGTTACCCGGTGATGCTCAAGGCCACCTCCGGCGGTGGCGGCCGCGGTATTCGCCGTTGCAACAGCCGTGAAGAGCTGGAGCAGAACTTCCCCCGGGTGATCTCCGAGGCTACCAAGGCCTTCGGTTCGGCGGAAGTGTTCCTGGAAAAGTGCATCGTCAACCCCAAGCACATCGAGGCGCAGATTCTCGGTGACAGCTTCGGCAACGTGGTGCACCTGTTCGAGCGCGACTGCTCGATCCAGCGCCGCAACCAGAAGCTCATCGAGATCGCCCCAAGCCCACAGCTCACCCCCGAGCAGCGTGCCTACATCGGCGACCTGGCGGTGCGTGCAGCCAAGGCTGTGAATTACGAAAACGCCGGTACCGTGGAGTTCTTGCTCGCCGATGGCGAGGTGTACTTCATGGAAATGAACACCCGGGTGCAGGTGGAGCACACCATCACCGAGGAAATCACCGGCATCGACATCGTGCGTGAGCAGATCCGCATCGCGTCGGGCCTGCCGCTGTCGGTCAAGCAGGAAGACATCCAGCACCGCGGCTACGCGCTGCAGTTCCGGATCAACGCCGAAGACCCGAAAAACAACTTCCTGCCCAGCTTTGGCAAGATCACCCGTTACTACGCACCCGGCGGCCCAGGCGTGCGCACCGACACGGCCATCTACACCGGCTACACCATTCCGCCGTTCTACGACTCCATGTGCCTGAAACTGGTGGTCTGGGCATTGACCTGGGAAGAAGCCATGGACCGCGGCCTGCGGGCCCTGGACGACATGCGCGTGCAAGGGGTGAAAACCACCGCGGCGTATTACCAGGAAATCTTGCGCAACCCGGAATTCCGTAGCGGCCAGTTCAACACCAGCTTCGTCGAAAGCCACCCTGAACTGACCAACTACTCGATCAAGCGCAAACCCGAAGAGCTGGCCCTGGCCATCGCCGCCGCCATCGCCGCCCACGCAGGCCTGTGAGGAACCTAATAATGTCCAAGAAAATCCACGTAACCGACACGATCCTGCGCGACGCCCACCAGTCCCTGCTGGCCACCCGCATGCGTACCGAAGACATGCTGCCGATCTGCGAAAAGCTCGACAAAGTCGGCTACTGGTCGCTGGAAGTCTGGGGCGGTGCCACCTTCGACGCCTGTGTGCGCTTCCTCAAGGAAGACCCGTGGGAGCGCCTGCGCAAGCTGCGCGCCGCGCTGCCCAACACCCGCCTGCAAATGCTGCTGCGCGGCCAGAACCTGCTGGGCTACCGCCACTACAGCGATGACGTGGTCAAAGCCTTTGTCGCCAAGGCCGCCGTCAACGGCATCGATGTGTTCCGCATCTTCGACGCCATGAACGATGTGCGTAACCTGCGCGTGGCCATCGAAGCGGTCAAGGCCGCCGGCAAGCACGCCCAGGGCACCATCGCCTACACCACCAGCCCGGTGCACACCATCGAAGCCTTCGTGAACCAGGCCAAGCAGATGGAAGCCATGGGTTGCGACTCGGTGGCGATCAAGGACATGGCCGGCCTGCTGACCCCGTTTGCCACGGGCGAGCTGGTCAAGGCACTGAAGGCCGAGCAGTCGCTGCCGGTGTTCATCCACTCCCATGACACCGCTGGCCTGGCTGCCATGTGCCAGCTCAAGGCTGTGGAAAACGGTGCCGACCACATCGACACCGCAATCTCCAGCTTCGCCTGGGGCACCAGCCACCCTGGCACCGAGTCGATGGTCGCGGCGCTCAAGGGCAGCGAGTTCGACACAGGCCTCGACCTGGAGCTGCTGCAGGAAATCGGCCTGTACTTCTACGCCGTGCGCAAGAAGTACCACCAGTTCGAAAGCGAATTCACCGCGGTGGACACCCGCGTACAGGTCAACCAGGTGCCGGGCGGCATGATTTCCAACTTGGCCAACCAGCTCAAGGAGCAGGGCGCCCTCAACCGCATGAACGAAGTGCTGGCGGAAATCCCGCGGGTGCGTGAAGACCTCGGCTTCCCTCCGCTGGTGACCCCGACTTCGCAAATCGTCGGTACCCAGGCGTTCTTCAACGTGCTGGCCGGCGAGCGCTACAAGACCATCACCAACGAGGTGAAGCTGTACCTGCAAGGCGGTTACGGCAAGGCCCCGGGGGTGGTCAACGAGCAACTGCGCCGCCAGGCCATTGGCAGCGAAGAAGTGATCGACGTGCGCCCGGCCGACCTGCTCAAGCCAGAAATGACCAAGCTGCGTAACGACATCGGCGCCCTAGCTCGTTGCGAAGAAGACGTGCTGACCTTCGCCATGTTCCCGGACATCGGCCGCAAGTTCCTCGAAGAGCGTGAAGCCGGCACCCTGACCCCAGAAGCCCTGTTGCCGATCCCGGAAGCCGGCGCCATTGCCGCACCTGGCGGCGAAGGCGTGCCGACCGAGTTCGTCATCGACGTGCACGGCGAAACCTACCGTGTGGACATCACCGGTGTGGGCGTCAAGGCAGAGGGCAAGCGCCACTTCTACCTGTCGATCGATGGCATGCCGGAAGAAGTGGTGTTCGAACCGCTCAACGAGTTCGTCGGCGGCGGCGGCAGCAAGCGCAAGCAGGCCACCGACCCTGGCCATGTCAGCACCACCATGCCTGGCAACATCGTCGATGTACTGGTCAAGGAAGGCGACATGGTCAAGGCCGGCCAGGCCGTGCTGATCACCGAAGCCATGAAGATGGAGACCGAAGTACAGGCTGCGATCGCCGGCAAAGTCGTGGCCATCCACGTGGCCAAGGGCGACCGCGTCACCCCGGGCGAGATCCTGATCGAGATCGAAGGTTGATAGAAACCTTCAGCTAAAAAACGGTTTACCTCTGGGGAGCGAATGCTCCCCTTTTTTATGCATTAAATTGCATATTTTGGACGGTAGCGGTTGAAAATATGCATTTTAATGCATAAATAGTGGGTTTCTGGTCGTCAAATATGCACTATATTGCAGGTGTTGCTGCCTGTGGGCCTTGGTCATGTACTCGATAACGCTACAAATCTATGCTGATTGCGTTTGGCAGGATGCGATGACGCTCTCTTTCGCTCAGCCGGAACAGGGCTTCGTCGGCCCTTGCTCAATTGCCTATGAATCGTCCTACATCAGGGCCAACCTTGATGCTTACCAGAGTCAGTTCGCGAAAGCGGTAAGTGCTCGCTTGCCTGTGGATTTCGATAGTTTTTCGCTCTCCGAAGCCCCTGCATTCATCCATGACATCGCGCCTTCGGGGGCTGCGAAGCGATTTCTGCTGGCGCATATGGGGCGAGAGAAACCGGAGGGCCTGAGTGACGACATGTTCCTGCTAGCCAGAAGCACACCAGCTCCAATAGGTAACCTGCGGGTCAAGGAGTCGATGGCGCACCTCGACACGCGTGAGCCGATGGGGTTCAGCAGGCAGGATGTAGTCAGTCGTGATCAGCAATTTCTCGAGTACGCGTATGAGCAGGGTGCTGCAATGGGCGGAGCGACCGGCGCGGGGGGAGAGGCGCCCAAACTGTTGATGACAGAAGGCCAAGACGGTCTGCTGTACCCAGATGCTGCCCTTGCGGATGCACAGGCCAGACGACATTGGTTCATCAAATTCGCTCGCAACCAAGCCCTTAAACATGATCAGGAAATACTCAGGGCCGAGTACCTGTATTACCGGGCATTGCACGCGCTGGGTATCGAGACGGTGGCCACCGATGAAATGGCCTTGGAAGAGGGTGAGAAACCCAGTCTCTGGATGCGCAGGTTCGACCGCAAAGTGACTGAACATGGCGTAGAGCGATTTGCCGTGGAGTCTATCTATTCGTTGGCCGGCATCACCCTGGCCGGTAGCCGACTGGACCACCGGGACGTGCTGATGGGCTTGGTACGGCTCTGGAAAGAGGCCGGTCAAGAGCAACAGGTAAATGACCTGATTGCCGAGTACCTGCGCCGAGACCTGATCAACAAGATACTGGGCAACTCGGACAATCATGGGCGCAACATGGCCGTCATTCGCGATGATGACAGGTTGCGGTTGGCGCCGATCTACGATTTGGCGCCCATGGTGTTGGATGCCGAAGGTGTCACCCGCACGACCAAATGGTCATCCGATATTGAGCGTGCTGGAGAGGTCGACTGGCGCAGGGCGTGTGAGAGCCTATCGCCATTGATCAGTCCTGAGCAGGCGTTCGAACACTTGCGTCAGGATGCGGCTCTGCTGTTGGCACTTCCGGATCTGCTCCGCGACTCTGGCTTGCCGGAGGTGGTGATGAATCATCCTGCTGTCGCGCTAAGACAACTCGAGCAGCGTTTTAGAGGGTGGGGCCTGCTATGACACTGACACCCGAGCAACGGGCCAAAGTCATTGATGATGTTCAGCAATGGATCGCCGACGGTACGTGGGACATGGGGACGGCGGTACGTCATTTGCGCGTGACGGTGGCAGGGCTTCAACAGTCCCAGTTTGCTCGCATGTGCAAGGTATCGTTGCGCACCCTTATCCAGATCGAGGGGGGCGATGGCAACCCTACTCTTAAATCAATGAATGCCGTACTTCGCCCGTTTGGTCTTCAGGTAGGTGTGGTCAGACGCCAGCGTCAGGTCATCTGACGCCGGCTTTCAGTGCTGATAGCCCTTGTCAAAATGCCGCTCCAGCTTGGCCTGCACCAGTTCCAGCAAAATCGACAGCACCCAGTAGATCACCGCTGCGGTCGTCAGCATCTCCAGGTAGCGGTAGCTGGAACGGCCATAGGACTGGGCCAGGAACATCACTTCCCACACGCCCATCACCGAAATCAGCGACGAGTCCTTGAGCATCGAAATGAACTGGTTGGCGCTTGGCGGGATGATGGTGCGCATGGCCTGGGGCAGGGTGACGTGCCAGAAGATCTGCGCGGGGCCGAGGCCCAGGGCCATCGCCGCCTGGCGTTGCCCGGGGGCCACGCCAAGTATGCCGGCTCGGAAGATTTCGCTGAGGTAGGCGCCATAGTTCAGCGACAGGGCGATGATGCCAGCACTGATGGCCCCAGGCACCACACCGAGCTGCGGCAAGCCCAGGTAGATCAGCAGGATCTGGATCAGCAGCGGTGTGCCACGGAAGAACGACGTGTAGAAGCTGGCGATGCCCAGCAGCACTGCGCTGCTCGACAGGCGTGCCAGCGCTGCAGCGAAGCCCAGTGCCACGGAAACGACGATGGAGCACACGCACAGGAACAGGGTCAGTGCCGCACCCTGCAAGAAGCCGTTCGGCCCCAGCTTGAACCCCGCCAGATACGGGAATTTCTCGACAATGATCGAAAACTTGAGGTCAAAGCTCAGGAAAAACGCGGCAAACAGCACAAATAGCCCAACCCAGGTCAGGTATAGGCGTGTGCGGAATCCGAACAGTCCAGCGCCCGAGGCTTTGGCAGTCGGGCGAGGGGCAGGTTGATGAGCACTCATTTACTGATATCGGCGCCGATCCATTTCTGGGACAGCTTGGCCAAGGTACCGTCGGCCTTGAGCTCGGCGAATACTTGGCGCAGCTTGGCATCCCACTCCGGGTCGCCTTTTTCGATGGCCACCGAGTTGGGTTCTTCATAAAGCGGCGCGCCGGCCAGTTTGAAGCGTTTGTCCTGGTCGAGGCGGGGCTGGGCGGTGACCAGGTTGGTCAGGATCGCGTCCAGGCGCACGCCGGCACCCAGGCCCAGGTCCTGGAAGGCGACGTTGTCGGTGTCGTAGGGGGCGATTTGCACCATTTCGAAGGGGTAATCGATTTTTTTGTCTTCGTTGCCTTCGATGACCAGGTTCTTGTTCAGGTAGCTCTCGTAGCTGGATGCGCTGGTCAAGCCGACCTTGCGGCCATCCAGGTCTTTGGCCGAATGAATGCGATCGTCCTTGGCGTTGACCACGATCACGGCGGGCGAGGCGTAGTACTCGACCGGGAAATCAAACACCTCGGCGCGCGCCTTGCTTGGCGTCATGGAGCAGATGCAAAGGTCGTAGCGGCCACTCCAGCGGCCCGCGGCAATCACATCCCAAGATGGCGTTTCCAGGCGCAGCTTGACGCCCAGCTTGTCGGCGACGGCCTTGGCCACATCCACGTCAAAACCATCGAGCTGGTTCTGCGCGTTCAGGAACGAGAACGGCGGATAGCTTTCCATCAGCACGTTGACCATTTCCTTGCGCGATTCCACTCGCTCCAACGTGGCGCCTGCGAAGGCTTGAGTGGTGGCACACAGGGCGATGAGGCCGGTGCCGAGCAAGGTAAGCAAGCGCATGGAAGTACCTGAAAAAGTTGTTGGACAATCGGTGCTGGGTATTTAATAGTTATAACAAGTTGCACACTAATGAATTTTATTCATAAACATATAAGTGATAGTCATATGGGCGAACGATCGCTGGTAATTCTGGATGGCGGTATGGGGCGAGAGCTGCAGCGTCGTGGTGCGCCGTTTCGGCAGCCCGAGTGGTCAGCGCTGGCCTTGAGCGAAGCACCTGAGGCGGTGCTGGCGGTGCATACGGCGTATATCGAGGCCGGGGCTCAGGTCATCACCAGCAACAGCTATGCGGTAGTGCCCTTCCATATTGGTGAAGAGCGGTTCGCCCAGGAAGGGCGCACATTGGCTGCAACGGCGGGGCAATTGGCCCGTGCGGCAGCCGATGCGGCTGCCGCGCCGGTACGCGTTGCCGGTTCGCTGCCGCCGTTGTTCGGCTCTTATCGCCCGGACCTGTATCAGCCCGAGCGCGTCGCCGAAGTGCTGACCCCCCTGCTGGCCGGCCTGTCGCCCTACGTGGACCTGTGGCTGGCAGAAACCCAGAGCTCGATCGAAGAAGTTCGGGCCATCGGCGCGCAATTGCCACAGGACGGCAGGCCGTTCTGGGTATCGTTCACGCTGCAGGACGAAGGTGACATCGACGTGCCGCGGCTGCGTTCCGGACAAACGGTCGCCGACGCGGCCGAAGCGATTGCCGGGCTGGGTGTCAGTACGCTGTTGTTCAACTGCAGCCAGCCTGAGGTGATTGGCGCGGCGCTGGATGTGGCGCGCGAGACCTTCGAGCGCCTGGGCGTGGACATCGCCATCGGCGCCTACGCCAATGCCTTCCCGCCACAGCCCAAGGACGCCACCGCCAACGATGGCCTCGATGAGCTGCGTGAAGACCTTGACCCACCGGGCTACCTGAGCTGGGCCAGCAACTGGCGGCAACGCGGCGCGAGCCTGCTCGGCGGTTGCTGTGGGATTGGCCCGGAGCACATTTCGGCGCTCAAGGCCAACCTGGCCTGATCACCCGTTGCGGCAGGCTTCCAGCGTCCTGGCTTGCCCCTCAGGGCGCTGGTTGTCGGCACTCAACCAGCGCTCGAACCCTGCCGCTACCTGTGGCCATTCATCATCGGTAACCGAGTACCACGCGGTGTCGCGGTTGTGGTCCTTGACCACCAGGTGCTTGCGGAAAACCCCTTCGTAGACAAAGCCAAACCGTTCTGCCGCGCGCTTGGAGCGGGCATTGGCGTTGTTGCACTTCCACTCAAGCCTGCGGTTGCCCAGCTCGAACGCCCGCTTGCCCAGCAGGTACACCGCTTCGGTGCCCTTGGGCGTGCGCTGCATGGCGGCGCCGAAGGCGATGTGGCCGATCTCGATGCGGCCATGATCGGGCACGATCGACATCAGGCTGAGAATGCCCTGGGCTTGGCCGGTGGGGCGGTCGATGACGGTAAAGAACAACGGGTCTGGGCTGGCGGCATTGCCTTGCAGCCAGCGGTCGAAGGCGCCGCGTTCCGGGAATGGCCCATAAGGCAGGTAATCCCACAGAACCGGGTCTGCATCCGGGCCTTGCAGTACGTCCCAGAGGTCATCGCCGTGGCGCGCCGGGTCGAGTTTTTCCAGGCGGATGAAGCGGCCCTCGATGGGCGCTGCGGTGGGCGCGGTGGCGGGTTTCCAGTTCAGTGCGTCAGTCATGTCGTGCCTACAGCCCTTTGCGGAATTGAATGAAGCCCGGCCGCTCGGCGACCTGTTGGTACAGGCTGATGGCGGTGGCGTTGGTCTCGTGGGTCAGCCAGTGCACCTTAGCGCAGTTGGCAGCTTTGGCAGTGGCGTAGACATGCTCGATCAGTTGGCGGCCGATGCCCAGGCCACGCTGCGTGTTATCCACATAAAGGTCCTGCAGGTAGCACGAATTTTCGATGCTCCAGTTGGAACGATGATAGATCCAGTTGACCATTCCTACGGCCTTGCCATCGACCCAGGCCAGGGCCGAGTGGGTGGGCTCGTTGGGGTCGAGCAGGCGCTGCCAGGTGTTGGCGCTGATTGCTTCGGCCAACTCGGTTTCGTAGAAGCGCAAGTAGGCCTGCCACAGGGCAAGCCAGGCTGCATGGTCGTTGGCGCTGACGGGGCGCAGAGTGACGCTGGGCATGGGCTTTTCCTTCAGAGTTGGCGCATGTGTGCCGCCAGTTGGTTGTCAGGGTAGTCGGCACTGCCGCTCAGGCCTTCACGCACGCCTGCGATGTCCTCGGGCGAACGGTTTTGGCTGAGCTTGCGGGCGCCTTGCAGGCGGGCGATCGGCAGGCGTATGCCGACAATCGCGCGCAGCATGCCGTCGATGTAGTCGCTGGGGGCGTCGGAGACCTTCCAGGGTTCACTGCGGCCCTGCTCGTGACGGTCGGTCAGGCGGCTGACGATCTGCAGCAGCGGCGCGGCTTCGTGGATCACTTCAACCGGGCCGTAGGCGTGCACCGCCAGGTAGTTCCAGGTCGGTACCACCTTGGGGTTCTCGGCCTTGCTGGGGTAGTAACTGGGGCTGACATATGCGTCAGCGCCGGGGAACACCAGCAGCGCTTCAGTGCCTTGCTCCAGGTCTTTCCACTGAGCGTTGGCCCGCGCCAGGTGCGCGTAGACCGTGCCGAACTCGCCTTGCTCGGGGTCGATCAACACCGGCAGGTGGGTGGCCAGCAGCCCGTGTTCGCCGTGGCTGATAAGCACGGCAAGGCGAGTATCGGCCATGTGCTGGTGCAGGCGATCGAGGTCGTGTTCCTGGTGGGGCTTGCTGTTGTACATGGTGGGTTCCTTGTCGAATGCCTCCATCCTAGGCAGGCTATTGGTTCTGTGTAAGATCCATTTATGACTGATTTGACAGGTCCAATACGGTGAACAAGCGCCCCCTCATCTTGCCCTTCGACCCCGCTGGCATCGTGCTGGACCGCCAGCGAGGGCTCAGCCAGCAGCTTTACCAGGCCTTGCGTGCACGGGTGCTGGATGGGCGCTTGAGCAGCGGCACGCGGTTACCGGCCAGCCGTGACCTGGCAGCCATCCTCGCGCTGTCGCGCAACAGTGTGGTGCGTGCCTACGACCAGTTGTATGCCGAAGGGTATATCGAGAGCCGGGTGGGGGACGGCACCTATGTCACCCAGCTCGATAAACTATCCACACAACTGTCCACAGGGTTATCCCTAGGGTTATCAACAGGTTTATCCACATTTTCCTCAGAAAAGACTGAGGATTTATCCAGCTGTGAGCGCACCAGCGAGCCTTTGGAGCGTCTGAAAAGTAACCATTTGCCGCCTCCCAGAAGTGGCGCGCCGCGCGCATTCCGGGTGGGGATTCCGGCCTTCGATCTGTTCCCGTTTGACGTCTGGGCCAAGCTGCAAGCGGGTTTCTGGCGTAACCCGGACCCTGCGCAGCTGGGCTACGGTGAACCCGCAGGCGAGCTGCAGCTGCGCGAGCTGATTGCCACCTATTTACGTCGTTCGCGGGGCTTATCGTGCACGGCTGAACAAATTGTGATCACCAGTGGTGCACAGCAGGCCATCAGCCTTTGTGCACAGTTGCTGTTGCAGCGTGGCGAGGGGGTGGCTGTGGAAAACCCGGGCTACCGGGCCGCCGGGCATACCTTCGCCGTGGCGGGTGGCAGGGTGATGGGCGTGCCAGTGGATGACGAGGGCATGGATTGCCAGCGGCTGATGCAGCTGGCGGACTGCCGCCTGGCCTATGTGACGCCGGCCCACCAGTACCCGACCGGGGTGACCATGAGCCTGGCACGGCGCCTGGCATTGCTGGCCTGGGCCGAGCGCAGCGATGGCTGGATCATCGAAGACGATTACGACGGCGAGTACCGCTACAGCGGTGCGCCATTGGCACCGCTGGCGGCATTGGACCGGCAGGGGCGGGTGCTGTACATCGGCACGTTCGGCAAGATTGCCTTCCCCGCGTTACGCCTGGGCTACCTGGTGCTGCCCGGGCGCCTGGTGCAGGCCTTCAGCCAGGGGCGGGCGTTGGCCATGCGGCATTCGGAGGTCAGTAGCCAGTGCGTGATGGCCGAGTTCATGGCCCAAGGGCATTTCCAGCGGCACATCCGGCGTATGCGCCGGGCCGCGTTGAGCCGGCGCAACGTGCTCAAGGCGGGCTGGCCTGTGGATGTTCCAGGCTTGGGCGCCATGCCGGAAGTGGCGGCGGGGCTGCACGTGAAGGTGGATGTGGATAACTTTGCGCGGGAACAAGCCTTGGTCGCCAAGGCTGAAGCGGTTGGCGTTGAGGTGAATCCACTGAGTAGTTACTGGTTGGATGACAGCGAGGTGCCTGTGGATAAGCGGGCAGGGTTGGTGCTGGGGTTTGCGGCCGTGCCGGAAGGCGACATCGCCAATGCACTGATGCGATTGCGCAGTGCCTGGCGAAAGTGAAGGGGGCCGCTGTGCGGCCCAAACGCCACCCTTTGCGCCAAGCCTTCCCCCGGTAGGAGCAGCCTTGTGCTGCGAAGAGGCCGGTAAAGGCAGCGAAGATGCTGCTGGGGTTACTGGCCTCTTCGCAGCGCAAGGCTGCTCCTACAGCGATGTGGGCTGTGGCCTACATACCCTTAGGTGCCGGACTTGATGCGCGTCCAGGCCCTGGTGCGCGCGCGCTCGGCGTCGCGTGGCAACGGCTTGAGGGTGTACAGCTTGGCCATCGCTTCCGCCGTCGGGTAAAGGTTGGGGTTATTGCGAATCGCCGGGTTCACCTTCTCGGTGGCGTCCTTGTTTGGGTTCGGATAGCCGACAAAATCACTGATCGGCGCAATCACCTCCGGGCGCAGCAGGTAGTTGATGAAGGTGTGGGCGTCTTCGGCGTTGGCGGCGTTTTTCGGAATGGCCAGCATATCGAACCAGATCGGCGCACCTTCCTTGGGCAGGCGCATGTCGACCACCACGCCATTCTTCGCATCGCGGGCCCGGTTGGCGGCCTGGGAGAAGCTGCCGCTGTAGCCCACCGCCACGCAGATGTCGCCGTTGGCGATGTCGGCCATGTACTTGGAGGAATGGAAGTACGTGACGTGCGGGCGAATCTTCAGCAGCAGCTCCTCGGCCTTCTTGTAGTCGGCCGGCTTGTCGCTGTTGGGCGGCAAGCCCAGGTATTGCAGAGCCAGTGGCAAGATCTCCGAGGGCGAATCGAGCAAGGCAACGCCGCACTGCTTGAGCTTGGCGATGTTCTCTTCCTTAAAGATTAGGTCCCAGCTGTCCACAGGTGCGTTCTCACCCAGCGCAGCCTTGACCTTGGCCGGGTTGAAGCCGATCAGCACGGTGCCGTACATGTAGGGCACGGCAAACTTGTTGCCGGGGTCGTTGGCCTCGATCAGCTTCATCAGGGCCGGGTCCAGGTGTTGCCAGTTCGGCAACTTGCTGCGGTCCAGTGGCTGGAACACGCCAGCCTCGATCTGCTTGGCAAGGAACACGTTGGACGGCACCACCACGTCATACCCGGAGTTACCGGTCAACAGCTTGGCTTCCAGTGCCTCGTTGGTGTCGAAAATGTCGTAGATCAGCTTTACGCCGCTGTCTTTCTGAAAGTCGACCAAGGTCTGCGGGGTGATGTAGTCGAACCAGTTGTAGACCCGCAGGGTGCGCTGTTCGGCCTGGGCCTGCAGGGCGCCGGTGAACAGGGTGGCAGCGATGATCGGGGCGAGCAGACGCTTGAGTCGGGCCATTATCGGGCTCCTGGCTGGGCGCGCTGGAAACCTTCCAGCACATTGACCGCGTTGATGCCGATTTCTTCCACAGCGTAGCCGCCTTCCATCACGAACAGGGTCGGCTTGCCGAGCTGGGCGATGCGTTTGCCCATTTCCAGGTAGTCAGGGCTGTCCAGCTTGAACTGGGAGATTGGGTCGTCCTTGAAGGTGTCTACCCCGAGCGAGATCACCAGCACATCGGCGTCGTAGGCAGCGATGCGCTGGCACGCGTCTTCCAGCGCTGCGCTCCAGGCGGCCCAGTCACTGCCGGCCGGCAACGGGTAGTTGATGTTGCAGCCTTCACCTGCGCCTTCGCCCGTCTCGTCGGCATAGCCGAGGAAGAACGGGAATTCGTCCTGCGGGTCGCCGTGGATCGAGGCGAAGAACACATCGCTGCGGCTGTAGAAGATGTCTTGGGTGCCGTTGCCGTGGTGATAGTCGACGTCGAGGATGGCGACCTTGGCGCGGCCTTGGTCCAGGAAGGCCTGGGCAGCGATGGCAGCGTTGTTCAGGTAGCAGTAACCGCCCATGACTTCGCCGGCGGCATGGTGCCCCGGTGGGCGGCACAGGGCGAACGCCGAATGAGCGCCTTGCTGGATGGCGGCCTGGGCGGTGAGCGCGACCTGGGCGGCGCTGTAGGCGGCTTGCCAGGTACCGGCGGTAATCGGCGCGCCGGCGTCGAAGCTGTAGTAGCCAAGCTCACCATGCAGGCCGGTGGGTTTGACCTGGCGCAGGGTGCGGGCTGGCCAGGTGAAAGGCAGCAGGTCGCCTTCGTGGCCCAAAGCGGCCCAGCGCGCCCAAGCGCCTTCAAAGAAGTCCAGGTAGTCGGCGCTGTGGATGCGCAGCAGCGGCGCGCGGCCGAAGTCGTCCGGCGCCTTCACGTCGCCCAGCTGGCGCTTGTTCACTTGATCGAGCACATGGTCGGCGCGCGAAGGCATTTCGAAGCAGGGCATCAGCTTGCCGTCGATCAGCTCGCAGCGGCCGTGGTGCAGGCGGTGGTCATCGGAATAGATCGTCAGCATTGTTGTTCTCCGGTTGGACTGGCGTGGTCCCATTTTCAGGGGCAGCCCGGTAGCGGAGAACGACGCAAACGGCCAAAAGGGGATCGATGTGGCCAAGGTCGCTGGCCGGGTTTAATGTGCGGGCCTCTTCGCGGGCAAGCCCGCGAAGAGGCCCGCACAGGTCAACCGCGAAAGTGGCTGGGCGCCACGCCACTCCAGCGCTGGAACGCATGGCGGAAGCTGGCCGTTTCGCTGAACCCCAAGGTTTCGGCAATCCGGTAGATCGGCATCTGTTCATCGGCCAACAACTGCTTGGCCCGCTCGAAACGCAGCTCATCGAGCAGCTGTTGATAACTGCTGCCCAGCGCCTGCAGATGCCGACGCAAGGTCCGCGATGAGCAGTTCATCTGCCGCGCCAAACCCTCAAGCCCGGGCGCTGCGTCCAGTTGTTGGGCCAGCAGCTGGCGTATCTTGCCCAGCCAGGCCTGACGCCCTGTGAACTCGAGGTTCAGGCGTCGGCAGCGCTCGCTCATGGCTTTGTGGGTAATGGGGTCGGCCAACGGTAGCGGCGTATCCAGCCAGCGCCGCTCGAAGGCAAAGGCGTTGTCCTCGGCCGCGAAGCCGATCGGGCATTGGAACGCACGGGTATAAAGGCTGTGGTAGCCCGGCCGGGCATGCTCGAAGCGGCTACCGAGCAGTGGCAGGGGCCGGCCCAGCAAGTTGTCGCAGATCACTTTCAGCGAGACCAGGCAGAACTCTGCATTGAAAGCGGTCAGCGCCGGGCTGTCGCGGTAATCGCTGGCGCTGAGCCAGACACGCTGGCCGTCGTCGATCAGGCGCAGCTGGAAGACTGTTCCCAGCAGTGCCGGAAAGCGCAGCGCCAGGCGCAAGGCGTCACCCAAAGTGGCACTGGAGAGCAGGGCGTAACCGAGCATGCCATAGCACGACACGTGCATGCGCTGGCCCAGCTCCAGGCCGATGTCTTCGCGCCGGGCGACGGCATTGGCACACACCTGCAGCTCTTGCTGGGTGGTGATGCGCGCGTCTGCATGCCCCAGGTCCGCCGGGCCGATGCCGCTGCCGGCGAGCAAGGCCGAAGCCTCGCAACCCTCTGCCTGAAAGACGTTGAGGATCAGCGAAACCGCGTTGAGGGTGGTCAGGTGGCTGTGCAGCATGCTCGGTATCCCGTTGGTTGGGATGCATTATGGAGCAAGTTGTGTGCCGCAAACCTGGGGCAGCGCAACCGCGCTAGATCATGCAGGCAAAAAAAAGGCCCGATGCATGCGCTCGGGCCTTTGAAAGGTTGAGAGGTGTCTAGTCCCTCGACCTGGTGAGACAGTGAAGCGGTCGGTTACGCCTTCAGCGGAACCAGACGCGGTGCGATCATGTTTTCTGGGCGCAGGATGTCGTTGAGCATCTCTTCGTCCAGCAGCTTCTCTTCGCGCACCAGTTCCAGCACACCGCGGCCTGTTTCCAGGGCAACACGGGCGATACGGGTGGCGTTTTCGTAGCCGATGTAAGGGTTCAGGGCGGTGACCAGGCCGATCGAGTGCTCGACCAGTTCACGGCAGCGCTGTTCGTTGGCAGTGATGCCGACGATGCAGTGCTCGCGCAGCATGTCCATGGCGCGCTGGAGCAGGCGGATCGAGTCGAAGATCTTGTAGGCGATCAGCGGCTCCATCACGTTCAGCTGCAGCTGGCCACCTTCGGCGGCGACGGTCAGGGCCAGGTCGTTGCCCATGATGGCGAAGGCCACTTGGTTGACGGCTTCCGGGATAACCGGGTTGACCTTGCCTGGCATGATCGAGCTGCCTGGCTGACGCGCTGGCAGGTTGATCTCGTTGATGCCGGTACGCGGGCCGCTGGACAGCAGGCGCAGGTCGTTGCAGATCTTCGACAGCTTGACCGCGGTACGCTTGAGCATGCCGGAGAACAGCACGAAGGCGCCCATGTCGGAGGTGGCTTCGATCAGGTCGGCAGCCGGGACCAGCGGCTGGCCGCTGATGGTTGCCAGGCGCTGTACGGCGAGCATCTGGTAGCCCGGGTCGGCGTTGATGCCGGTACCGATGGCAGTACCACCCAGGTTGATTTCGGTCAGCAGCTCCGGCGCCAGCGAACGCAGACGGTTGAGGTCTTCGGTCATGGTGGTGGCGAAGGCGCGGAATTCCTGGCCCAGGGTCATCGGCACGGCGTCCTGCAGCTGGGTACGGCCCATCTTCAGTACGTGGTCGAACTCTTTACCTTTGGCGGCGAAGGCCTGGATCAGGCTGTCGAGGCTGGCGAGCAGGGCGTCATGACCCAGCAGCAGACCCAGACGGATAGCAGTCGGGTAGGCGTCGTTGGTCGACTGCGCCATGTTCACGTCGTTGTTCGGGTGCAGGTACTGGTACTCACCCTTCTGGTGGCCCATGGCCTCCAGCGCGATGTTGGCGATGACTTCGTTGGCGTTCATGTTGGTAGAAGTACCAGCACCGCCTTGAATCATGTCCACCACGAACTGCTCGTGGTAGTCGCCTTTGATCAGCCGGCCGCAGGCGGCGCTGATGGCGGCGTGCTTGGCATCGCTCAGGTGCCCCAGCTCTCGGTTGGCGTCAGCAGCAGCCTGCTTGACCATCGCCAGGCCCACTACCAGTTTCGGGTAGTGCGACAGCGGAACACCGGAGAGGTGGAAGTTGTTGGCAGCGCGCAGGGTCTGGATGCCGTAGTAGGCATCAGCAGGAACTTCAAGGGTACCCAGCAGATCTTTTTCGACGCGGAACGATGCAGCGGCAGACATGATGTATATCATCTCGAATTTGACCCGGCACATGCCGGAATGGCGCTAATCCTAGGCCCGAAGAGGATTTTGCGGCCAATGCTGTTGCACGCTAACCTATGCACAAACGGCATAGTGTTTCATGTGACGCCAATTGACATTCGAGCGTGTTCCATTTTGGTGCACGCCGGGAGATGTGCTTCGTGAACCTGGAAAGCAAATGGCTGGAAGACTTCAGCGCCCTGGCTGCCACGCGCAGTTTTTCGCAGGCGGCAGAGCGGCGTTTCGTCACTCAACCGGCCTTCAGTCGACGTATTCGCAGCCTCGAAGCAGCCTTGGGCCTGCAGCTGGTGAATCGTTCCCGCACGCCGATTGAACTGACCGAGGCCGGGCAGCTGTTTCTGGTCACGGCGCGCACCGTTGTCGACCAGTTGAGCGAAATTCTGCGCCATTTGCACCACCTCGAAGGTGGCCAGGGCGAGGTTATCCAAGTGGCGGCGGCGCACTCCCTGGCGTCGGGGTTTTTCCCACGTTGGGTGGCCCAGTTGCGCAACGACGGGTTGAACATCGCCACCCGTCTGGTGGCGACCAACGTGGGTGATGCGGTGCATGCCCTGCGCGAAGGCGGTTGCGACCTGATGCTGGCCTTCTATGACCCCGATGCCGCGCTGCAGATGGATGCCGAGATCTTCCCGTCGCTGCACATGGGCACCACCGAAATGTTGCCGGTGTGTGCCGTGGATGCCGACGGCCAGCCTTTGTTCGACCTGGAAGGCGAGGGCAGCGTGCCACTTTTGGCCTACACCGCCGGTGCCTTTCTCGGCCGTTCGGTGAACCTGCTGCTACGCCAGCGCAACCTTCGCTACACCACTGTTTATGAAACCGCCATGGCCGACAGCCTCAAGAGCATGGCGCTGGAGGGCATGGGCATTGCCTGGGTGCCCCGCCTGTCGATGCGCGGCGAGCTGGAGCGGGGTGAGCTGGCCATCTGCGGTGGCAGCCAATGGCACGTGCCCCTGGAAATCCGCCTGTACCGCTGCGCCCTGGTGCGCAAGGCCAACGTGCGCTTGTTGTGGCGCAAGCTGGAAGGGGCGGCGGCGGTTGACCCAAAAGTCAGCCAAAGCCCCGAAAAATAAGGCCGACAGTTGGTCGCCGGGGGTGCCAGCATCGCCCAGGGTTACGGTATACTGCGCGGCCTTTAGACCGGATAGCTCCGGTCCTGATCAGCAAACAAGCCACGCCGGTCGTCCCGCGTGGCTTGTTGTTTTTTGACGCGCCCAAGGGCGCACAAGCGAAGAGGCTCGACGATGAGTGCACTGGTTGGCGTGATCATGGGCTCCAAGTCCGATTGGTCCACCCTTAGCCACACCGCCGATATGCTGGAAAAACTCGGCATTCCCTACGAAGTGAAGGTGGTTTCCGCCCACCGCACCCCGGATCTGCTGTTCCAGTATGCCGAAGAGGCCGAAGGCCGTGGCATCGAGGTGATCATCGCCGGTGCCGGTGGCGCAGCCCACCTGCCAGGCATGTGCGCCGCCAAGACCCACCTGCCGGTGCTGGGCGTGCCGGTGCAGTCGTCGATGCTGTCGGGTGTCGATTCGCTGCTGTCGATCGTGCAGATGCCGGCGGGCGTTCCGGTCGCGACCCTGGCCATCGGCCGGGCGGGCGCGATCAACGCTGCATTGCTGTCGGCGAGCATCCTGGGCGCCAAGTACCCGCAGTACCACGCGGCGCTCAAGCAGTTCCGCACGGAACAGACCGACACCGTGCTGGACAATCCAGACCCGCGCCAGGCTTGAGGCTGACCCCATGAAGATCGGTGTAATCGGTGGTGGCCAGCTCGGCCGCATGCTGGCCCTGGCGGGTACTCCGCTGGGCATGAACTTCGCGTTCCTCGACCCGGCTGCAGATGCCTGCGCCGCCCCTCTGGGCGAGCACCTGCGCGCCGACTACGGTGACCAGGACCCTCTGCGCCAGCTGGCCGACGAAGTCGACCTGGTGACCTTCGAGTTCGAAAGCGTCCCGGCCGAGACCGTGGCCTTCCTCTCGCAGTTCGTCCCGGTCTACCCAAGCGCCGAAGCGCTACGTATTGCCCGCGACCGCCTGTTCGAGAAGAGCATGTTCCGCGACCTGGGTATTCCGACCCCGGCCTTCGCCGACATTCTCTCCCAGGCAGACCTGGACGCCGCGGTTGCCAGCATTGGCCTGCCAGCGGTGCTCAAGACCCGCACCCTCGGCTACGACGGCAAGGGCCAGAAGGTCCTGCGCAGTGCTGAAGACGTGGTCGACACCTTCGCCGAGCTGGGCAGCGTGCCGTGCCTGCTGGAAGGCTTCGTGCCGTTCACCGGCGAAGTCTCGCTGGTGGCCGTCCGTGCCCGCGATGGCGAAACCCGCTTCTATCCGCTGGTGCACAACACCCACGAGAGCGGCATCCTGCGCCTGTCGGTGGCCAGCGAAGCGCACCCGCTGCAAGGCCTGGCCGAAGACTACGTCGGCCGTGTGCTGAAGCAGCTGGACTATGTCGGCGTGATGGCGTTCGAGTTCTTCGAAGTCGACGGTGGCCTGAAGGCCAACGAAATCGCCCCGCGTGTGCACAACTCCGGGCACTGGACCATCGAAGGCGCCGAGTGCAGCCAGTTCGAGAACCACCTGCGCGCCGTTGCCGGCCTGCCGCTGGGCTCGACCGCCAAGGTCGGTGAAAGCGCCATGCTCAACTTCATCGGCGAAGTACCCGCGGTGGACAAAGTGGTTGCCATCGAAGACTGCCACCTGCACCACTATGGCAAGGCCTTCAAGGTCGGGCGCAAGGTTGGCCATGCCACCCTGCGTTGCCAGGACATGGCCACCCTCGAGCGCAAGATTGCCGAAGTAGAGGCGCTGATCAGCAACTGATCGGGCTGTAAATCGAACTTCTGCAAGCGGCTTGCCCTCTGAACATGGCAACAAGCCAAAGCCCGTCTAGGCTTTGGCTTGTTCCATCTTCACTGCAGAGGGATTGCCATGGGCATCATTGGAACCATCTTCATCGGCCTCATCGTTGGCCTGCTGGCCCGCTTCATCAAGCCGGGCGACGACAGCATGGGCTGGATCATGACCATCCTGCTGGGTATTGCCGGCTCCTTGCTCGCCACCTACGGCGGCCAGGCACTGGGCATTTATCAGGCGGGGCAGGCCGCAGGGTTCTTCGGCGCGCTGGTCGGTGCCGTCGTCCTTCTGGTGATCTACGGATTAATCAAGAAACGCTGAATACCGTTTAGAATGCTCGGCAATTCATCCGAGTTGCCGAGCATTTTCATGCGTGCCTTATTTCTCATCCCCTTGCTTCTGGCCAGCACCCTGGCCCGTGCCGAGCTGCCCGAAACCGACTGGCTGGAGCTGATGCCCAAGTCGGACCAGAAGGCCCTTGAGCAGATGCCCGAAATCGACCACAACTCGCCGGAGGCCATGGGCACCTTCACCGACAAGGGCGGGCTCAAGCAGAGCAAAGGGTTGCCGGCGGTGATGTATTCGACCAAGACCGTGGCCGCCATGAACGGCAAGCAGATTCGCCTGGGCGGTTACCCGGTGCCGCTGGAGAGCGATGCCAAGGGCAACAGCACGCTGTTTTTCCTGGTGCCGTACCCGGGCGCCTGCATCCACGTGCCGCCACCGCCACCGAACCAGTTGGTGCTGGTGCGTTATCCGAAGGGGCTGAAAATCGACGACATCTACACGCCGCTGTGGGTTAGCGGGGCGTTGAAGGTGGAGAAGGTCAGCAACGACCTGGCGGATGCGGCCTATGCGCTGGATGCGCAGAAGGTGAGGGTGGTGGAGGACGCTGACCTCTGATTGCCTGCACCGGCCTCTTCGCGGGTAAACCCGCTCCCACAGGTCCCGTAATGCTCGGGACCTATGATGATCCTGTGGGAGCGGGCTTGCCCCGCGAAGAGGCCGGTAAAGTCACCGCAAGGCTCAGATCGCTTCACTGCCGATACTGACGCTCAACGAGCAACTCGCCCCAGGCCTCAGCGTCACCACGTCATCCCACACATTCGCCGTCTCGATGCACAGCATCCGCTGCCAGCCATCATCCGCCATGTCCGGCAGCTCCCGCGCCCGCTCGGTCCAAGGGTTCCAGATCACCGCTGAGCGCGAGCCACTGCTGGTCAGGGTAATCCGCCGCGCCCAGTGGGGGTCGACAATGCTCAGGGTTTGCGGGGTAGCCAGGTAGATCCGGTCAGTCTCCCCGGCAAATGCCAGCGCACCATGCTGCTGGCGCTGCTCCCAGTCGGCCAAGGTCTCGATGTAGCTCAACCCCTCCACACCCTCGACCCGCGCCTGGCGCACGTCGCTGACGGCAAAGTAGCTGTGCAGGGCCTGGCTGATGGTCACACTGTCGCTGCCGAGGTTATAGCTGGTCAGCGTCACGTTCAGCTGTTCGCCCAGTTCGATCAGCAGCTTCAGCTCGAGCTCATGCGGCCAGCCGGGCAAGTCACCTTGAGCCGCAGGGAGCTCGAATTCGAGCTGAATCGTGTCGCCGACCTGCTCGGCCCTGTTCAACTGCCAGTCGCGACCCCGCACCAGCCCATGAGCGGGGGCTTGTTCGCCCTTGTACATATTTTGTACAGACGCGGGGTTGCGCTGCAGGTTGCCAAACCACGGCCAGCACACCGGTACCCCGGCGCGCACGGATTTGCCCTGGCGGAAAATGGCCTGGTCGCTCAGCCACAGCAGCGGCGGTTCGCCCACACGCTGGTAGCTGAGGATCTGCGCGCCCTGCTGGGCGATCAGTAGTTCGGCATGCTCGCTGGTGATGCGCCAGCAATTGAGTTCGCCGTGTTGCTCGGTGTCGACCTTGAAAGTAGCCATTGCACTCGTCTCATTGATTGCCCTGTGGGCCTTGGACCCGGGCACGTGCAATGAGTTTACCGCCGGCGTGGCTCAGCGACGAGGCACAGAGCGGGTGCGGCCACTGCCGTCGATGGCGACGAAGACGAATACCGCTTCGGTCACCTTGCGCCATTCACTGGACAGCGGGTCGTCACTCCACACTTCGACCATCATCTGGATCGAGCTGCGGCCGATTTCCAGGGTCTGGGTATAGAACGACAGCTGGGCGCCCACGGCGACCGGGACCAGGAAGGCCATGCGATCGATGGCCACCGTGGCCACACGGCCACCCGCGACACGGCTGGCCATGGCAGTGCCGGCCAAATCCATCTGAGCGACCAGCCAGCCGCCAAAGATGTCACCAAAGCCGTTGGTCTCACGAGGGAGTGCGGTGATTTGCAAGGCCAGGTCGCCTTGCGGGATTGGATCTTCTTGTTCGAGCTCAATCATGCGATGGGGCCTCTGACCCGTGACGCTTTCGTTGGTGTGGCGCAAAGGCCGGGTAAACGATTCAGCTGGAAACATACTACGCCGATTTCGTTTCACTGGGCGGCCGTAGGGAAACTCTGCGAAACCGCCTGACATGCAGACCGGCGTTTTCGCACAACATCCCACGCTAGGAGCAACCTTTTCCTACGAGCGGCCAGTATATAGAGCATAACGGCCAGCGACGACCGCGCATTCATGAATATCTGTATGGTTTTTGTATCGCTTTCGGCGCGCCTCGGCAATTTGCTATCTTCGCTCGTCTACCAATCCAGAAGTCGCGCGCCAAGCGGCCTGCATGACCTACAAGAGAAAGATCGATGACCTCCGTGCCGAGCAGTATCGAGCAGCCTTCACGGCCGCTGACCCGCAGCGACTACAAGACCCTTTCACTGTCCGCCCTGGGCGGTGCACTGGAGTTTTACGACTTCATCATCTTCGTGTTCTTTGCCACGGTGGTCGGCAAGCTGTTCTTCCCTGCCGACATGCCGGAATGGCTGCGTTTGATGCAGACTTTCGGCATCTTCGCCGCCGGCTACCTGGCGCGGCCACTGGGCGGCATCGTCATGGCGCACTTCGGTGACCTGCTCGGGCGCAAGAAGATGTTCACCCTGAGCATCTTCATGATGGCGCTGCCGACCCTGATCATGGGCCTGCTGCCGACCTACGCGCAGATTGGCCTGTGGGCACCGGTTTTGCTGCTGCTGATGCGCGTGATTCAGGGCGCGGCGATTGGTGGCGAAGTGCCTGGCGCCTGGGTGTTCGTCTCTGAGCACGTACCAGCGCGCAATACCGGCTACGCCTGCGGCACGCTGACCGCCGGCCTGACCTCGGGCATTTTGCTCGGCTCGCTGGTCGCGACCCTGATCAACAGCATTTACACCCCAGGTGAAGTTGCCGATTACGCCTGGCGTATACCGTTTTTGCTGGGGGGTGTGTTCGGCCTGTTCTCGGTGTACCTGCGCCGCTGGCTGCACGAAACTCCAGTGTTCGCCGAGATGCAGCAGCGCAAGGCCCTGGCCGAAGAGCTGCCGCTGCGTGCGGTGCTGCGTGATCACCGTGGCGCGATCATCTTGTCGATGCTGCTGACCTGGCTGCTGTCGGCTGGCATCGTGGTGGTGATCCTGATGACCCCGGCGCTGCTGCAGAGCTTCTACCAAATCAGCCCGACCGACTCGCTCAAGGCCAACAGCCTGGCCATCGTGCTGCTCAGCCTCGGCTGCATCGGTGCCGGTAGCCTGGCCGACCGCATCGGCGCTGGGCGTGTGTTCATCGTCGGCAGCCTGCTGTTGCTGGCCAGCTCCTGGACCTTCTACCACAGCCTGCCGACCCGCCCCGACCTGCTGTTCCCGCTGTATGCGCTGACCGGCCTGTGCGTCGGTATCGTCGGCGCCGTGCCCTATGTGATGGTCAAGGCCTTCCCACCGGTGGTGCGTTTCAGCGGCTTGTCGTTCTCTTACAACGTCGCCTACGCCATCTTCGGCGGGCTGACGCCGATGGTGGTGACCGCGCTGTTGAAGGTCAGCCCAATGGCGCCGGCCTATTATGTGGCGGGGCTGTGTGCCGTCGGGCTGGCCGTGGGCCTGTATCTGTACGCGAACAAGCGCTGATCACGCTCGATAGCGCTGGTGTGTTGCCCTACTTGTGAACAGATAGGGCAACATTCCCCTCCTGTCAGGCGATTTTGCCTACCTGTTCATTCGGCTCCCTTAAGCTGCTGTTGGGCCTGTATTCATGTACAGTAAGGCCTTGGCTACTTGATCCTTCATGGAGGTGCCCATGGCCTATTCAGCATTAGCTGTGGCAAACGCCTTCATTGAGCGTGCGCGAAAAGGTGAAATCCGAAATCTCACGCCGATGAAGCTTCAGAAGCTTCTCTTCTACACGCAGTCATGGCATCTGCGTCTGAACGGGGAGAGATCTCCTCTAATCGATGATAATTTTGCCCGTTGGAAGTTTGGCCCGGTCATCCCGTCGCTTTACCATGAGCTCAAATCCTATGGCGCCCAAGAGGTGACATCGCTGATCAAGAATATAAATTTTGATAGCGATGGTGATGCGATCCTCATCACGCCAACCGTTCCAAAGTCTGATCAGGCCACCCACAACCTGATCGATAAAATCATCAGCAAGTACGGCAAGTTGACGGGCACCGAACTCTCCAATCTGACGCATGAGGCGGGGACCGCCTGGGCAGAAGGTGATGCAGACGGCTCGCCGATCACCTGGGGCGAGATGGCTCAAAAAATTCACCCTGAGAGCCGTTTCAGTGGCAAAGAATGATCTCGATCTGGGTGATTTGAACCTTGAGGTTTCCGGCGAAGGTCCGGTTGAAGATGTTCAGCCAGTCAATGACGCGGCTGAAAAGGACGCTGACCGCGAAAAGGTAGAAAACCTCAAGGACCAGAAGGCTGAGCGCCAACTGCGCAAAAAATATGCAGGCCGCGCGTTCTGGTTTGCGGTCGCCGGTGTTTCGTTCTGGTGTGCGCTTTTAGTCTGGAACGGCTGGGCGACTTACTACACCGGAAAGTCGCCGTTCTCCGACAATCTGCTGATTGCTGTAACAACCGCTACGTCGATTAACTTGTTTGCCGCCTTCCTCGGCGTCATTCGCGGCCTCTTTCCTGCCGGCGGCAAGCGATCAGGCGGCTAGCCCTCCGTTTAAAAGCCTCCTTGCAACATCTTGAAAAGGCCATCCCCGGCACCCGGTGATGGCCTTTCATCCAATTGTCACATTGAAGTCATATCGTATTCATGCGGCCTGCAGATACTTGGGCCCGATCCATCCAACACCCCCAATATTCCTGCTAGGAGCAAGGCATGAAACTGAAGCGTTTGATGGCGGCCCTTACCTTCGCCGCCGCTGGCGTTGCAACCGCCAATGCGGTAGCCGCTGTCGACCCAGCAATCCCGACCTACACCAAGACCACCGGTGTTTCGGGCAACCTCTCCAGCGTCGGTTCGGACACCCTCGCCAACCTGATGACCCTGTGGGCCGAGGCCTACAAGAAGGAATATCCGAACGTAAACATTCAGATCCAGGCTGCCGGCTCCTCCACCGCGCCACCCGCGCTGACCGAAGGCACCGCCAACCTGGGCCCGATGAGCCGTAAGATGAAGGACGTCGAACTGCAGGCCTTCGAGCAGAAGTACGGCTACAAGCCGACCGCTATCCCGGTCGCCGTTGACGCCCTGGCTGTATTCGTCCACAAGGACAACCCGATCAAGGGCCTGACCATGGCTCAGGTCGATGCGATCTTCTCGTCCACTCGCCTGTGTGGCGCCAAGGCCGATGTCAAAACCTGGGGCGACCTGGGCGTGACCGGCGACCTGGCCAACAAGCCAGTGCAGCTGTTCGGCCGTAACTCGGTATCGGGCACCTACGGCTACTTCAAGGAAGAAGCCCTGTGCAAAGGCGACTTCAAGCCTAACGTCAACGAACAGCCTGGCTCGGCTTCGGTCGTGCAGTCGATCAGCTCCTCGCTGAACGGCATTGGCTACTCGGGCATCGGCTACAAGACCGCTAGCGTCAAGACCGTAGCCCTGGCCAAGAAAGAAGGCGGCGAGTTCATCGAAGATAACGAAGAAAACGCCCTGAACGGCAAGTACCCGCTGTCCCGCTTCCTGTACGTCTACGTCAACAAGGCCCCGAACAAGCCTCTGGCCCCGCTGGACGCCGAGTTCATCAAGCTGGTGCTGTCGCAAGCTGGCCAGCAGGTCGTGGTGAAGGATGGCTACATCCCGCTGCCGGCCAAAGTGGTCGACAAGACCCTGGCCGACCTGGGCCTGTCCCACGCTGGTAACGTCGCAAAGAAGTAAGTAACTGAGGAAGCGGCCGGTGCCTAAGCCCGGCCGCTTCCACGAATTCTCAGTCCGAAGCCAGAACCCCTGAGCGTCGGGCTTTCTTGCGTCACTGCATTGTCATGTTTTTGTCATACGGGACCGCTAGGGTGTGCGCATGAATGATCTGGCCAACTCCACCATGACCCAAAATTCCCAACCCGTGCGGATTGACTTCAATACGCCCGAGTTGCAACGCAAGCGCCGCATGCGTGCGCTCAAGGACCGCCTGACCCGCTGGTATGTACTGGTGGGCGGGCTTGCCGTATTGGCGGCAATTACCCTGATTTTCTTCTACCTGGCCTACGTGGTGCTGCCGCTGTTCCAGGGCGCTGAGCTGACCAGCAAGAAGGCCCTGGAGCCGACCTGGCTGCAACAGGATGCCGGCAAGCCGCTGATGATTGCGCTTGAAGAGCAAAACCTGGTGGGCATGCGGGTTTCCGACAAGGGGCAGGCACTGTTCTTCGACACCAAGACCGGTGCCGAGCTGCAGCGCGTCGACCTGCCGCTGCCGGCCGGTACCCAGGTGAGCTCCATCAGCACCGATCAGCCGGGTAGCCCGCTGGTTGTGCTGGGTCTGTCCAATGGTCAGGCGTTGGTGTTCCACCACACCTACAAGATCACCTACCCGGACAACAAGAAGACCATCACCCCAGGCATCGACTACCCCTACGGCAAGGACGCGTTCGTGCTTGACGACCAGGGCCGTCCCCTGGAACACGTGAGCGTCAACGTCAACGGCGAAACCCTGCTGCTGGCGGGTTCCACCGGTTCGCACATGCAGGTCACCCAGCTGACCCGCGAAGAGAACATGATGACCGGCGAGGTCACCAGCGAGCAGAACCGCATCGACCTGCCGCAGATGACCGAACCGGTCAAGGCCATCTACGTCGACCCCCGCCAGCAATGGCTGTACGTGGTCAACGGCCGTGCCACCGCCGACGTCTTCAGCCTGCGCGACAAGAGCCTTAACGGCCGCTATAAGCTGCTGGAAGATGGCAATGCCGAAATCACGGCCAGTGGCCAGTTGGTGGGCGGTATCTCGCTGATCTTCGGTGACTCCAAAGGTGGCTTGAACCAGTGGTTCATGGCCCGCGATCCCGATGGCGAGTCGCGCTTCAAGTTGATCCGCAGCTTCCAGATGGGCACTGCGCCGATCGTCCAGATCGATGCCGAAGAGCGCCGCAAGGGCTTCATCGCCCTGGACGCCGAAGGCAAGCTTGGTGTGTTCCACAGCACCGCGCACCGCACCCTGCTGGTCGAGCCGGCTGCAGAAGGCGCTGGCATCCTGGCCCTGTCGCCGCGTGCCAACCGCATCATCATTGAGGAAGGTGGCAAGCTGCTGCCGCTGAGCCTGAAGAACCCGCACCCGGAAGTCTCCTTCAGCGCGCTGTGGGGCAAGGTCTGGTACGAGAACTATGACGAGCCCAAGTACGTCTGGCAGTCGACTGCGTCGAACACCGACTTCGAGCCCAAGCTGAGCCTGTCGCCGCTGACCTTCGGTACCCTGAAGGCTGCGTTCTACGCGATGATCCTGGCCGCCCCGCTGGCCATTGCCGCCGCCATCTACACCGCCTACTTCATGGCCCCTGGCATGCGCCGCAAGGTCAAGCCGGTGATCGAGCTGATGGAAGCGATGCCGACGGTGATCCTCGGCTTCTTCGCCGGCCTGTTCCTCGCGCCGTACCTCGAAGGCCACTTGCCGGGTGTGTTCAGCCTGTTCGTACTGATGCCGTTCGGCATCCTCCTGGCCGGTTTCGTCTGGAGCCGCCTGCCGGAATCGATCCGCCTGCGCGTGCCGGATGGCTGGGAAGCGGCGATCCTGATCCCCGTGATCCTGTTCACCGGCTGGTTCGCCCTGACCATGAGCCCTTACCTGGAGACCTGGTTCTTCGGCGGCGACATGCGCCTGTGGATCACCAACGACCTGGGCATCACCTACGACCAGCGCAACGCCCTGGTAGTCGGTATCGCCATGGGCTTCGCGGTCATCCCGAACATCTACTCGATTGCCGAAGACGCCGTGTTCAGCGTGCCGCGCAGCCTGACCCTGGGCTCCCTGGCCCTGGGTGCAACGCCGTGGCAGACCCTGACCCGCGTGGTCATCCTCACCGCCAGCCCGGGTATCTTCTCGGCGCTGATGATCGGCATGGGCCGTGCGGTGGGCGAGACCATGATCGTGCTCATGGCCACCGGCAACACCCCGGTGATGGAGATGAACCTGTTCGAAGGCATGCGCACCCTGGCCGCCAACGTGGCGGTAGAAATGCCAGAGTCGGAAGTCGGTGGCAGCCACTATCGCGTGCTGTTCCTGGCGGCCCTCGTGCTGCTGATGTTCACCTTCATCATGAACACCTTGGCCGAGCTGATTCGCCAGCGTCTGCGCAAGAAATACTCGTCGCTTTGATAGAAAGGTAGAGATCCGTGAAAAAGGATTCCCTCAAAGGCTGGTTCAAGAGCGGCGCCCCAGGCGTCTGGATCAGCGGTGGCGCGGTTGCCATGGCGGTGATCATGACCATCGGCCTGCTGTCGGTCATCGCCGTGCGAGGCCTGGGCCACTTCTGGCCGGCCGACCTGGTCCAGGCCACCTACAAGGTGCCTGGCCAGGCTGATCACATCGTCGTCGGCGAAGTGGTGCAAAAAGAAGAAGTGCCCCGTGCACGCCTGAAGGGTGCCGGCTTGCCGGTACCTGAGCAGGGCCCGGAGTTCATGACCCGTGAGCTGATCAAGGTCGGTAACCGCGACCTTAACGGCAGCGACTTCACCTGGGTGGTGGGCGACTGGCTGGTCGATGAGCAACGCCCGGTCGACCTGATGGCGTTGGAACGCCGCGAGTGGGGCAACTTCTACGGCTACCTGGTCAGCGTCAAGGAAGAAGGCCGCGTGGTCGCCGAAGGCCCTGCTGCCTGGAACGAACTGCAGGCCCGCCTCAAGCGCGCCAACCAGCTCAATGGCGAATTGCAGCAACTCGAGAAAAAAGACATCGGCGCCATCAACCATGGCCTAGAACGCCTGCGTTTGCATAGCCGCAAGCTGGAGTTGGAGGGCAAGCTCGACGCCGCTGCCCAGGCCGACATGGACGCCGAGCGTGCCGAGCTGAACAGCCGCTACAAGGCCATCGAAGACCGCCTCAGCGGCCTGCACCAGGCCTTCTCCCGTGACAGCCTGGTGGCACGTGATGCCAACGGCCGCGAAGTGGAGATCAACCTGAGCAAGGTGGTGCACGCCATCCAGCCGAACGGCATGTCCGGGCTGACCAAGATGGGCACTTACTTCGCCAAGGTCTGGGAGTTCCTCAGCGACGACCCGCGTGAAGCCAACACCGAGGGCGGCATCTTCCCGGCCATCTTCGGTACCGTGATGATGACCCTGATCATGGCCGTGATCGTGACCCCGTTCGGCGTGCTGGCTGCAGTCTACCTGCGCGAATACGCCAAGCAGGGCCCGGTGACGCGCCTGATCCGCATCGCGGTGAACAACTTGGCGGGTGTACCGGCGATCGTCTACGGCGTGTTCGGCCTGGGCTTCTTCGTCTATGTACTGGGTGGCTCGATCGACCGGCTGTTCTTCCCCGAGTCGCTGCCGGCACCCACCCTGGGTACCCCGGGCCTGCTGTGGGCCTCGCTGACCCTGGCGCTGCTGGCGGTACCGGTGGTGATCGTGGCCACCGAAGAAGGCCTGGCGCGGATTCCACGCACCGTGCGCGAGGGCTCGCTGGCCCTGGGCGCGACCAAGGCCGAGACCCTGTGGAAAATCGTCCTGCCGATGGCCAGCCCGGCCATGATGACTGGCATGATCCTCGCCGTGGCCCGCGCCGCGGGTGAAGTGGCGCCACTGATGCTGGTGGGTGTGGTGAAGCTGGCGCCGTCGTTGCCACTGGATGGCAACTACCCGTACCTGCACCTGGACCAGAAGATCATGCACCTGGGCTTCCACATCTATGACGTCGGCTTCCAGAGCCCTAACGTCGAGGCCGCGCGCCCGCTGGTGTACGCCACCGCGCTGCTGCTGGTGCTGGTGATCGCCACCCTCAACCTCTCGGCGGTGTGGATCCGTAACCACCTGCGCGAGAAGTACAAGGCGCTGGACCACTGATCCTGATTACAAGCGTGCCGCCTGCAAGCCGGGCGGCCCTTTGAAACGAATTGATAGCGTATGGAGTTGACCATGCAGCACGAATCCCATACCCACGGCATCGACATGTCTGCCCTGGGCCGCGACAAGCAGAGCCTGCGCCTGGCCGAAGAAACCGTGGCCATCGAAGTACCGGGCCTGAGCCTGTTCTACGGCGACAAGCAAGCCTTGTTCGACGTCAGCATGAATATCCCCAAGCAGCGCGTGACCGCCTTCATCGGCCCGTCCGGCTGCGGCAAGTCGACCCTCCTGCGTACCTTCAACCGCATGAACGACCTGGTTGACGGTTGCCGCGTGGAGGGCGCCATCAACCTGTATGGCACCAATATCTACCGCAAGGGCGAGGACGTGGCCGAGCTGCGCCGCCGTGTGGGCATGGTGTTCCAGAAGCCGAACCCGTTCCCCAAGACCATCTACGAGAACGTCGTCTACGGCTTGCGCATCCAGGGTATCAACAAGAAGCGCACCCTCGACGAAGCCGTCGAATGGGCACTGAAGGGCGCCGCCCTGTGGGATGAGGTCAAAGACCGCCTGCACGATTCGGCCCTGGGCCTGTCGGGTGGCCAGCAGCAACGTCTGGTCATTGCCCGCACCATTGCCGTGGAGCCAGAAGTATTGCTGCTCGACGAACCGTGCTCGGCACTGGACCCGATCTCGACGCTGAAGGTCGAAGAGCTGATCTACGAATTGAAATCCAAGTACACCATCGTCATCGTGACCCACAACATGCAACAGGCGGCGCGCGTCTCGGACTACACCGCCTTCATGTACATGGGCAAACTGGTCGAATTCGGGGACACCGACACCCTGTTCACCAACCCGGCGAAGAAGCAGACCGAAGATTACATTACCGGTCGCTATGGCTAGTCGGTCTGCCAGCCGCAGGCCTGGGGCCAAGGGATAACACGAACGACTTGAAGCTTGCGGCTTGAGGCTTGCAGCTTTTTCGCGGAGCGAAACGATGATCAACAAAGAAAGCCTTACGCATCACATCTCCCAGCAGTTCAACGCCGAGCTCGAAGAGGTGCGCAGCCACCTCCTGGCCATGGGCGGCCTGGTCGAGAAACAGGTCAACGACGCGGTAACCGCGCTGATCGAGGCCGATTCGGGCCTGGCTCAGCAGGTGCGCGAGGTCGATGAGCAGATCAACCAGATGGAGCGCAACATCGACGAGGAGTGCGTCCGCATCCTCGCCCGCCGCCAGCCAGCGGCGTCCGACCTGCGCCTGATCATCAGCATCTCCAAGTCGGTGATCGACCTGGAACGCATCGGTGACGAGTCGACCAAAATCGCCCGCCGCGCCATCCAGCTGTGCGAAGAAGGCGAGTCGCCACGCGGCTACGTTGAGGTGCGCCACATCGGCGACCAGGTGCGCAACATGGTGCGCGACGCGCTGGACGCCTTTGCCCGCTTCGATGCCGACCTGGCGTTGTCGGTGGCGCAGTACGACAAGACCATCGACCGCGAGTACAAGACCGCACTGCGCGAGCTGGTGACCTACATGATGGAAGACCCGCGTTCGATTTCGCGGGTGCTGAGCGTCATCTGGGCCTTGCGTTCGCTGGAGCGTATTGGCGACCACGCCCGCAACATTTCCGAGCTGGTGATTTACCTGGTGCGCGGCACCGACGTCCGCCACATGGGCCTCAAGCGCATGAAGGCGGAAGTGCAGGGCACCAGCGGCGATGAGGCCGAAAGCGCTAATGTTCCGGGCCAAGCGGACGATAAATAGTATTGCTCCCGAGCCTCAACGCCCGGCTTAGGCCGGGCGTTTTCGTTTGTGGTCGAGCAGCCATCAGGCACCCGCGAACGGTGTGAAGAAGTCCCGCTCCACGCGCAGTTGTGGCAAGTAGCCATCGCTTGCCGGTAGGCTAGTCGGGATTCAAGAGGAGTATCGATGAGTAAAGTCAATGTGCTGGTCGTGGATGACGCCCCGTTCATCCGCGATTTGGTCAGGAAGTGCCTGCGCAATGCCTTTCCGGGCATGGTCATCGACGATGCGGTCAACGGTCGCAAGGCCATGGCCATGTTGGGCAAGGAGCCGTTCGACCTGGTCCTGTGCGACTGGGAAATGCCCGAGATGTCGGGCCTGGAGCTGCTCAGCTGGTGCCGTCAGCAGCCCGCGTTGAAGAGCTTGCAGTTCATCATGGTGACCAGCCGTGGTGACAAGGAGAACGTGATCCAGGCCATTCAGGCCGGTGTGTCCGATTTCGTCGGCAAGCCGTTCACCAACGAGCAGTTGCTGACCAAGGTAAAGAAAGCCCTGAGCAAGATCGGCAAACTCGACAGCCTGATGGCCACTGGGCCTGCGCGGGCGAATTCGGCGTTTGCCAACGATTCGCTGAGCGCGCTGACGGGCGGCAAGCCTGAAGCCGTCAAGGTCGCGGCGCCTGCTGCCGCGCCGGCCAAGCCGTTGATCAACGCACCGGCACCGCCTGCGGCTGCACCCAGTGGCCGTGGCCAAGGCCAGTTGCGCCTGTCTAGCGGCACACAGCCGTGCGTGATCAAGGCGTTGAGCCTGAAAGAGGCGCTGCTGGTGGTGCGCCGCAGCGAAGCGCTGCCGCAGGTGCTTGAGGGCGCGGTACTGGACCTGGAGCAAGGCGAAAACGCCGAAGTCGCGCGCCTGAACGGTTACCTGCATGCCGTCGCGGCGCTGGAGCCCAAGCCAGACAGTGACTGGCTGCAGCTGACCTTCAAGTTCGTCGACCAGGATGCGCAGAAGCTCGACTACCTGTCGCGGCTGATTGCCCGCGGCACGGCGCAGAAGCACTTCACGCCCGGCGCCTGATCCACAGTCAGGCATACGCGGTTCTTGTGGGAGCAGCCTTGTGCTGCGAAGAGGCCGGTGATAACACAGTGATATTGGCTGTTATCACCGGCCTCTTCGCAGCACAAGGCTGCTGCTACAGGGTGTGTGTTCGCCATCCGACCAACTGTCATATCCCCCGCCAAACCGGCTGCTAGGCTTCGACAGATCACAACTGTCAAAAAGCCACTATCATGCCCGCCCGCCTGCTGCTGTTCTGTGCATTGCTCATGGCCTCGGCGTCGAGCCTGGGTGTGACTCTCTACCCGATCACCGATGCCAACGGTGTGGGTGCCTATACCGACCGGCCAGGCCCCGGGGCCAAGCCGATCGAGCTGCATGAATCCATGGTCGAGCGCCAGGAAAGCCAGGTGCGGCTCAACGCGATCGTGTTCCAGGGCGGCGTGAGCTTTTCTGCGCGCAATGAATCGCATGTGCCGGTGCAGGTCGAATTGCACCTGGACAAGCTGATCAACGCTCAAGGCGGCAATGCGCCGCGGATCGTGCGCAGGGTGCTGCCAGGGCGTTCAACCCAGATGCTCAGCGTGCTGCGGGGCCGCCCTGGGACGTTGCTGGGCTATCGCTCGACGCTGCTGCAGGCAATGGGCGACCCGGGGCTGCGGCCTCAGGGTTATCGGTACGCCTTCCCCTGGCTGGGCGGGCCGTTTCGGGTGACGCAGGGGCCCAACGGCCGCTTCAGCCATTTCGGCCCCAAGGGGCGCTATGCCATGGATATCGCCATGCCTGAGGGTACGACCATCATTGCGGCCCGGGAAGGGGTGGTGGTGAATGTCGAGAACAGCCAGACCGGGCGTGGCAGCAACCCTTCGGGCAATTTTGTCAGGGTCTTGCACGCCGACGGCACCATGGGCGTGTACCTGCACCTGATGCGTGGTTCGGTGGTGGTGGCTGAGGGGCAGCGGGTGAAGCAGGGGCAGGTACTGGCCAAGTCCGGCAACACCGGCAACAGCACCGGCCCGCACCTGCATTTTGTGGTGCAGCGCAACGTGGGGTTGGCGCTGGAGTCGATACCCTATCAGTTCGACAGGCCGATCAGTGGGCTGCCCGACTTTACGGCGGGCAACCCCTGAACGAGGGACCGTAAGGTCAATCCAGCTTCAGCACCTTGGCCAGCACGATCTTCGGCCCTTTCATCTTCTTGATGATGATGCGCAGGCCTTCAACCTCAAGCACTTCTTCCTCTTCAGGGACGCGCTTGAGCGTTTCATACACCAGCCCAGCCAGGGTCTCCGCCTCGATGTGGTCCAGGTCGATGCCCAGCAGGCGCTCGACCTTGAACAGCGGCGTGTCACCGCGCACCAGCAGCTTGCCCGGCTGGTAGGCGAGGATGCCGCGCTCGGTCTTGCGGTGTTCATCCTGGATATCGCCGACCAGTACTTCCAGCACGTCTTCCATGGTCAGGTAGCCGATTACCTTGCCATCGGCTTCCTCGACCAGCACGAAATGCGCGCCGCCCTTGCGGAACTGCTCCAGCAACTGCGACAGCGGCATATGCCGGGAAACCCGCTCCAGCGGGCGAGCCAGGTCTTCGAGGTCGATGGTTTCGGGCAGGTGGTCGAGTTCGGCCAACTCCAGCAACAGGTCCTTGATGTGCAGCAACCCGGTGAACTCTTCGCGCTCGGCGTCGTAGACCGGGTAACGGCTGAACTTGTGGCGGCGCAGCAGGGCCAGGATCTGCTTGAGTGGCGCGTGCGCGTCGATGCTGACCATGTCCTCGCGGGAGTTGGCCCAGTCGACCACTTCCAGCTCGCCCATTTCCACTGCCGAGGCCAGCACGCGCATGCCCTGGTCGCTCGGGTCTTGGCCACGGCTGGAGTGCAGGATCAGCTTGAGCTCTTCGCGGCTGTAGTGATGCTCGTGGTGCGGGCCAGGCTCACCTTGGCCAGCAATGCGCAGGATGGTGTTGGCGCTGGCATTGAGCAGGTAGATGGCCGGGTACATCGCCCAGTAGAACAGGTACAGCGGCACCGCGGTCCACAGCGACAGCAGCTCGGGCTTGCGGATCGCCCAGGACTTGGGCGCCAGTTCACCGACCACAATGTGCAGGTAAGAGATGACGAAGAACGCGACGAAGAACGAAATGCCCTTGATCAGCTCTGGCGTATCCACGCCCATGTAGGCCAGCAGCGGCTCCAGCAGGTGGGCGAACGCCGGCTCGCCGACCCAGCCCAGGCCCAGGGAGGCGAGGGTGATGCCCAGCTGGCAGGCGGACAGGTAGGCGTCGAGCTGGTTGTGCACCTTGCGCAGGATGCTGCCACGCCAGCCGTGCAGTTCGGCGATGGAATCGACGCGGGTTGAGCGCAGCTTGACCATGGCGAACTCGGCGGCAACGAAAAAGCCGTTGAGCAGCACCAGGAGCAAGGCAAAGATGATCATGCCGAAATCGGCGAATAACGAGGTGAGGCTGATACCAGGGGAAGGGTCCATGATGGAGTTTTTACGGGGTCCGTCTTTGAGGAATGGAGAAAAAAAGTGCCAGCACAGGCTGGCACAGGGGGTCCAATGTAGCGGTTGAAGCCGCAAAAGCAAAGGGTGATGGTCTTGATGGGGTTGCGGTGCAGCCTTCTCAACCCTTGCCGTTGGCCAATTGTGCCGGCGCAAAGTGACAGGTAAAGGTGCTGCCATGCCCCGGCACGCTGCTGATCTCCAGGCGCCCGCGATGGCGCAGCAGCACATGCTTGACGATCGCCAGGCCCAACCCCGTGCCCCCGGTATTGGACGCCCGGCTGGAGTCGACGCGGTAGAAGCGCTCGGTCAGCCGTGGCAAATGCTTGGCATCGATGCCGATACCCGAATCCTGCACGCTGAGGTGCGCACCCTGGGCATCGGCCCACCAGCGGATGCGAATGCTGCCCTCGTCCGGGGTGTACTTGACCGCGTTGAACACCAGGTTGGAGAACGCACTGCGCAGCTCTGCCTCGCTGCCCTTGAGGCTGACGCCGGGCGCGGCTTCCAGGCTGATGCGCTGGTTACGTGGGCCGGACAGCGCCTGGGCATCGCCCTTGATCGACTGCAGCAGGGCATCGACGGGGACGGGCAGGTTGTCGGAGGGGTAGTCGGTGGCCTCCAGCTTGGCCAGCAACAGCAAGTCATTGAGCAGGGTCTGCATGCGTGAACCTTGCTGGCTCATCTGCTGCAGGGCTCGGGTCCAGCGCGGGTTTACGTCCTCGACGTTGTCGAGCAAGGTTTCCAGGTAGCCGGTAATCACCGTCAGCGGCGTACGCAACTCATGGGAAACGTTGGCGACGAAGTCCTTGCGCATCTGTTCGAGCTGATGGATGCGGGTGACATCGCGCACCAGCATCAGGTGCTCGTTATTGCCGTAGCGGGTGATGTGCAGCTGCACACGCATCCGGTCATTGATCGGCGAAGGGATTTCCAGCGGTTCGACGTAGTTCTCCGCTTCGAAGTATTCCTTGAAGCGAGGGTGGCGCACCAGGTTGGTCACCTGTTGGCCGCCGTCCTGCGGGGTCTTGAAGCCCAGCAGGGTTTCGGCGGCGCGGTTCCACCATTCCAGGTTGCCGTCGCTGTCGAGCATGATCACCGCATCGCGCAGCGCGGCAGTGGACTCCTGCACCCGGTCGATCACCGCCTGCAGGCGGCCGCGTACGCGTTGGTCGCGACGTTGCAGGTGGTAGATGCTGTCGAACACTTCGCCCCACAGGCCGTAGCCGTCTGGCGGAGCCTCGTCGGGTTGATGGTTGCGCAGCCAGTCATGCAGGCGCAGCAGCTGCTTGAGGGTCCAACCCAGGTACAGGGCCAGGCCGATGGCCAGGCTCCAGCCGTAATAACCGCTGACCAGCCCGCCGAGCAGGCAGACAGAGATCAGCAGCAGCAGGTGGCGAATCAGGGTCGCGTGCCAGTTCTGGTTCAATTGACGGTCCTTGTACAACGTCGTGCAGCCAGGCGTGCAGGCGTATCAGCTCTTGGTCGAGAAACGGTAGCCAGTGCCGCGGACGGTTTGTACCAGATTTTCGTAGGCTTCACCCAGCGCCTTGCGCAAGCGGCGGATGTGCACGTCGACGGTACGCTCCTCGACATAGACGTTGCCGCCCCAGACCTGGTCCAGCAACTGGCCACGGGTGTAGGCGCGCTCCTGGTGGGTCATGAAGAACTGCAGCAGGCGGTATTCGGTGGGGCCCATCTCGGCCGGTTTGCCGTCGATGGTCACGCGGTGGCTGATCGGGTCAAGCAGCAGGCCACCGACTTCGATCGGCGCCTCGCTGTCGCTCGGGCCGGTGCGACGCAGCACGGCTTTCAGGCGGGCGACCAGCTCGCGGGGTGAGAAGGGTTTGGTGATGTAGTCATCGGCGCCCACTTCCAGGCCTTGGATCTTGTTGTCCTCTTCACCTTTGGCGGTGAGCATGATGATCGGGATGTCCCCGGTCAGCTCGTCACGCTTCAGGCGGCGGGCCAGTTCGATGCCCGAGGTGCCCGGCAGCATCCAGTCGAGCAGGATCAGGTCAGGCTTGCGGTCGACGATGATCGCGTGGGCCTGTTGCGAGTTCTCCGCTTCCAGGCAGTCGTAGCCGGCCATTTCCAATGCAACGGCGATCATCTCGCGAATAGGCGCTTCGTCGTCGACGATCAGAATGTTCCTGCCAACCATGCTCAAAACCTCTCCTGGAAAATCGTGTCTGGCCCGCATTAGATAACGGAATTATTGCAGCTGTGTGACAGAGCATTGGCTGTTCTGGCGACATTCCATGACTGGACTAGGCTTGAAAGGGCCGCTGCGGCGGCTATCAGAACTCATTTCCCCGGAAACAATGGTGAATCCAATGACACGACATACGCTGAGCTGGATGGCCCTTCTTGCTGCGCTGGCACTCCCGGGGGTGGCCTCAGCCCACCATGCGATGGAGAAGGATGGCATGTGGGTCGATCATGCCGGCATGACGCTGTACACCTTTGACAAGGACGCTGGGGGCAAGTCGATGTGCAATGGTGATTGCGCAACGAATTGGCCGCCGTTGAAGGTGATGGATGGGGAAAAGGCCGATGGCAAGTGGACAAAGATCAAGCGTGACGATGGCACGATGCAATGGGCCTATGACGGCAAGCCGCTGTACACCTTCGTCAAGGACAAGAAGGCTGGCGATACCACCGGTGACGGCATGAAAGACGTCTGGCACGTGGCCAAGCCGTGACATAGCCGGGGCCGCTGTGCGGCCCATCGCGACACAAGGCCGCTCCCACATTGATCGGCGTATGCAGGACTCTGTGTGGGCTTGCCAGCGATGCGGCCGGAACAAGCACCACAAGACAGTTGCTCCCACATTGATCGGCGTATGGAGGACCCTGTGGGAGCGGCCTTGTGCCGCGATGGGCTGCAAAGCAGCCCCAGAAGAGTCAGCGCAGTGCGTAATCCAGCACGACCCCAATGAACACCAGCAATCCCGCCCAGTGATTGTGCAGAAACGCCTTGAAGCACGACTCGCGGTCCAGCTTGCGCGTCGACCAGAACTCCCAGGCAAAGCACAACGCCGCCCCCAGCAGCCCCAGGTGGAACCAGCCGCCCAGCTCGAAGCGGCTCCCGGCCAACAGCAGGCAAGCCAACGACAGCAACTGCAAGGTCAGGATGATCACCCGATCGGCTTCGCCAAACAGGATGGCCGTCGATTTGACGCCGATCTTCAGGTCATCGTCGCGGTCGACCATGGCGTAGTAGGTGTCGTAGCCCACGGTCCACAGCAGGTTGGCGATGTACAGCAGCCAGGCACTGGCCGGCAGCTCGCCCCCGGCAGCGGTGAACGCCATGGGGATACCCCAGGAATACGCGGCGCCCAGCACCACCTGCGGGTAATAGGTGTAGCGCTTCATGAACGGGTAGCAGAACGCCAAGGCCACGGCGCCGAACGACAGCCAGACGGTCCGGCTGTTGGTACACAGCACCAGCAGGAAGCTCACCCCGACCAGGATCGCGAACAGTGCCAGCGCCTCGCGGGGCTTGACCCGGCCGCTGGCCAAGGGGCGGTCGGCGGTGCGTTTGACGTGGCCATCGACCTTGCGGTCGGCAAAGTCATTGATGCAGCAGCCAGCAGCGCGCATCAGTACCACGCCAAGGCCGAAGATCAGCACGTTGGCCAGGGTCGGCGAACCTTGCCCTGCAATCCATACAGCCGACAGGGTCGGCCACAGCAGCAGGTAGATGCCGATGGGGCGGTCCATGCGGCTGAGCTGGACAAAGTCCCAGGCGCGCGGGTGCACGCGGTTGAGCGACTTGAGCAGTTGCAGGTACATCAGCGGTTTTCCTCCTTGGCCGCTTGCCACAGGGCTGGCAGGAACACCTCGGCTACCAGCAGGTCCAGGCCGTCCCGTTCAAAGCGTGAGCGTCGGCCCCAAAGCGCATCATGGCGGGCCTCGGTCGGTAACCAGGCCTGTGGATAACTGCACACTTGCAGTGTGTGACGAATGAACGCCTGGTCACAGAACAGCAACTCGCCCAGCGAGCGGCTGCCCAGGGTCTCGAGGTCCAGGCCACCGCGCTCCAGGGCACTGCGGCTGGCCACGCTGCGGGCGAACACCCAGGGCTGGCCGTGGCCACGCAGGTACACCTCGCGCACCCAGCCTTGCGCCCCCGGGGAGATGCCCAGGGCCAGGCATTCGTCATCACGCAGTGGCTGCCAGCCTTCCAGCAGCGGGGTGACGGAAAAATGATCGTGGGACAGGCGGGTCAGGCGGCGGGTCAGCGAGCCCTCGTCGAACAGCCAGTCCAGGGTCGGCTGGTCGATCTCGGTCGCCAGCTGTGAATACGGCAGCCACGCGACAGCGGCTGCTTGCGGGGATTCGTACGACACGTCGGTATGCTTGTTACAGCCAGAGAGGCGGCGAGCTTAGCATGATTGCCCCGACTGCTTGCATACTGCTGGCAGGGCCAGTAAAAAGCCCCCAAAGATTGCGCGGCGGCCCCCTGGCGGGCCATCAGCAGCGACACAAGCCCGAGCCTGAAACGAGGAATCCGTACCGATGAAAAAATGGCAATGTATTGTCTGTGGCCTGATCTACGACGAAGCCGAAGGCTGGCCCGACGACGGCATCGCCCCCGGCACCCGCTGGGAAGACGTGCCTGCAGACTGGCTGTGCCCCGACTGCGGCGTCGGCAAGAGCGACTTCGAAATGATCGCCATCGGCTGATCATCCCCTGTTCCCACCCTGAGGTAAGCACGACATGACGTCCCCCGTAGTCATCATCGGTACTGGCCTGGCCGGCTACAACCTGGCCCGTGAATTTCGCAAGCTCGATGGCGAGACGCCGCTGCTGTTGATTACCGCCGACGATGGTCGTTCCTACTCCAAGCCCATGCTCTCCACGGGTTTTGCCAAGCTCAAGGATGCCGATGGGTTGTGCATGGCCGAGCCAGGCGCGATGGCCGAGCAGCTCAAGGCCGAAATCCGCACCCACACCCGTATCAGCGGCATCGACCCCGGCCACAAGCGCCTGTGGATCGGCGAAGAGGCCGTGGCCTATCGCGACCTGGTGCTGGCCTGGGGCGCCCAGACCGTGCAGGTGCCGATCGATGGCGACGCTGGCGGGCAGGTCTTCCCGATCAACGACCTGGAGGACTACGCACGCTTTCGCGCCGCCGCTGCCGGCAAGCAGCGCGTGCTGATTCTGGGCGCCGGCCTGATTGGCTGCGAATTCGCCAATGACATGAGCCTGGGCGGGTTCCAGGTCGAGGTGGTGGCCCCGTGCGAGCAGGTGATGCCGACCCTGTTGCACCCAGCCGCCGCCGCTGCCGTGCAGGCCGGGCTAGAGGGCCTTGGCGTGCGCTTCCACCTGGGCCCGGTGCTGACGCGCCTGCAGCAGGTTGCGCAGGGCCTTGAGGCGCACCTGTCCGACGGCAGCGTGATTGCCTGCGACCTGGTGGTTTCAGCCATCGGCTTGCGCCCCCGTACTGATCTTGCCGCCGCTGCTGGCCTGCAGACTAATCGCGGCGTGGTGGTGGACCGGCAGTTGCGCACGTCCCACGCCAATATCTTCGGCCTGGGCGACTGCGCCGAGGTGGACGGCATCAACCTGCTCTATGTGATGCCGCTGATGAGCTGTGCCCGCGCCTTGGCGCAAACCCTGGCCGGCAACCCCACGGCCGTCAGTTACGGGGCGATGCCGATCACCGTGAAGACCCCGGCGTGCCCGCTGGTGGTCTCGCCGCCCCCGCAAGGGCACGACGGCAACTGGCAGGTGGAGGGGCAGGGCAGCGACCTCAAGGTGCTCTGCCACGATGCCGACGGCAAGCTGCTGGGCTATGCCCTGACCGGTGCGGCCGTGATGGAAAAGCTGGCGCTGAATCGTCAGTTACCCCCGGTAATGGCGTAAATAGCGGGCGTTCTGTCGGATTTATCCTGTTGTTGCTCACACAATGGCCGCCCAGATACTGGCGCGGCCTCGGTGGGCGTGCCATTCTCACTCCCGTCTGCCGCAGATTAGAGCCTGCGGTGCCTTGAGCGCTGCTCCCAGAGGCAGCACGGCATAACAACAAAAAATCCCGTCAAAGAGGCTTCACTATGCGCAAACCAGAACTCGCCGCTGTCATCGCCGAAAAGGCCGATCTGACCAAGGAAAAGGCCAACGTGGTGCTGAATGCGATCCTCGACAGCATTACCGGTGCGCTGGACAAGGACACCGTGACCCTGGTCGGTTTCGGCACCTTTGAAAAACGTCACCGTGGTGCGCGTACCGGCAAGAACCCCCAGACCGGCGAGCCGGTGAAGATCAAGGCCAGCAACACCGTAGCCTTCAAGCCAGGCAAGAACCTGCGTGACAGCGTCAACGTACCGGCCAAGCCAGCCAAGAAAGGCAAGTGATCGAATCCTGACATCCCCAGTGTCGGTTCAGCGGGCGCCCCAGGGCGCCCGTTGTGCTTTCTGTAGGGATATGTTGCGAACTTGCATAAATAGTTCTGGAAGAGGATAAACTGCGCGACTCAGTCATTTTTTATTCGAGGCGCGTTGATGAAGTTCCGCTTTCTTCTCTGGGCCATGGGGCTGTTGATGGCCAGGGCCAGCCGTAACAACCCGGCGTTCAAGCAGCAGCTCAAGGACAAGGATCTGGTATTCCAGATGCAGACCCTGGACGGCAAAATCGCCCGGCACTTCATCGTCAGCGACGAGCGCATCAGCAGCAAAGGTGGCGTGCACCCACAGCCGGCGTTCGCCATTGCGTTCAAAGATGCCGCTTACGGGTTTGCCACGCTGCAGGCAAGCAACAAGCAGTTGGCCTTTATGCAGGGGATTCAGGACAAGCACATCCAGATCAAGGGCAATCCGGCGTTGGTGATGTGGTTCCAGGGCTTGATGAAGTACCTCAAGCCGAAGAAAAAGCGCTGAGCCTGGCCCTGTAGGAGCAGCCTAGTGCTGCGAAGAGGCCGGTGACTGCAGCGAAGATTCACTGTGTTTTCACCGGCCTTTTCGCAGCGCAAGGCTGCTCCTACAACGGGTGCGCAGGACGCCCCAAGCTATTAGTGCGGGGCGTGAAACTGCGATGCCAGTTCCCGCAGCAGGGTTTCGGCTTCCAGCACCTTGTTCACCACATCCTCGGCCTTCTCCCGAGTCACCCCCAACCGCTCCAGCAGTTCATCGGGTACCTCTTCCTGAGGCCCCGAGCCAATACCGCGCGAACGCAGCAGGCGAGTCGCAAGGCACACCAGGTTGGGGAACGCTGCATAGTCGCCTTCATAAGACGGGTCATGCTGGAAGCGCAGCGCCGTCGAGAGCTCTTCTGGCATGTCCCATAGCTTCATCAACCACGCGCCGATCTGTTCGCGGTTGATGCCCAGCAGGTGCTGTTCCACATAGGTGTGGCACAGGTGCGGGTTGACCTCCAGGTGCCGGCAGATCAGTGAGAAGTGCGGCGGGAACACGTGCGCCAGCAGCAGATAGCCAAAGTTGTGCAGCAGCCCCGCCAGGTAGGTCAGGCCGGCTTCCGGGCGCTCTGCCCGCGGCATGGCGCGGGTCAGGCCTTCGATGATGGCTGCGGTGTAAATCGACTGCTGCCAATACGGTGTGGCCTGCTGCGGGTGGTCCTTGGGCAGGCTCAGGGTCTTGCCCAGGGCCAACCCAAGGGCCAGGTTGATGACCAGGTCGAAGCCCAGCACGCGCACGATGGCGTCTTCCACTGAACGGATCTTGCCTGGTGAGGCGTAGTAGGGCGATGCCGCCCAGCTGACCACCTGCGCAGCCAGCGCAGGGTCGGTCTCGACCACGCCGGTGATGTCATCGATGCTGGCGTTGGGGTCTACCCGCAGCTTGATGATTTTCTGCGCCGTGTCGGCCAACGGCGGGATTTCGATGGTTTCTTCCAGGCGCTTCTGGATACGTCGCGCGGTAAAGGCCTGGACCGCTTGGGTGATTTCGTGGGAGTCGTCATCAGGCCGGTCGAGGTTCGGGCTGATGGCCTTCACCTCCTGGCCAAAGCTGCTGGCGCTGGCCTTGGCGAGCATGCGCTTGAAGTTCGCGCGGTCGATTTCCAGCAACAGGCCAGCTTCGCCGGACTGAATCAGCACTGTCTCGCAGTCGAGCAGGCTTTTTTCGTACTGGCACGGCGAGCTGGTCAACGCCGGAATGCCCGGCAGGCGCTTGAGGTGGTGCTTGTCGAGCATCTGCTTGAGCCGGGGGACCGATACGGCGGTCAGCTTGCGGCCGGTCAGCTCGGTCAGGCGATTGAGGTCAAGCAGCTGGCTCTGCGGGAACAACACCATCAAGGCGCCGACTTCGTCGTCGAGGAGCACCGCCTGCACCCGCGAGGCGGCAGGCAATTGCGCATGCTCGAGCACTTCGCGGTAGGTGACGCCAACCTTATCGAGCAGCAGCCGGATAACAGAGGGCGCGTGTGGGGTTGCGGTGTCCAGGGCAACTTCAGTCATGGTCCGTATCCACTAATTCTTTTAAACGCGAAGTATAACCAGTCCCGCCGCAAATCTGGATCCATTGTGGGACTGGCGTCACACTTGGCCGTATTGCTGGCCGTGCCGCAGCCAGCGGTCAAGCAACGGGCTGACATGGTCCGGCCAGCGCGCGATCAGCGCTTGGGCGGCATCACGTACGGCCGGCAGCAGGTCGGCATCACGCATCAGGTCAGCGACCTTGAACTGTAGCAGGCCGGTCTGGCGTGTTCCCAGCATCTCGCCGGGGCCGCGCAGTTCCAGGTCTTTTTCCGCGATGATGAAACCATCGTTGGTTTCACGCATGATCCCCAGGCGTTCGCGGCCGATCTGCGACAGTGGCGGGTGATACAGCAACACGCAGTGGCTCACTGCGCTGCCCCGGCCAACCCGGCCACGCAGCTGGTGCAGTTGGGCCAGGCCCAGGCGTTCGGGGTTCTCGATGATCATCAGGCTGGCATTGGGCACGTCCACCCCCACCTCGATGACCGTGGTCGCCACCAGCAGTTGCAGCTCACCGGCCTTGAACTGGGCCATGATCTCGGCCTTTTCCGCAGGCTTCATGCGCCCGTGGATAAGGCCGACGCGTAGCTCGCCCAAGGCGCTGCCAAGCTCTTCATAGGTGCTCTCGGCCGCCTGGCAGGTCAGCTCTTCGGATTCTTCGATCAGGGTGCACACCCAATAGGCCTGACGCCCCTCGGCACAGGCGGCGCGTACCCGCTCGACCACCTCGAAGCGGCGGCTGTCGGCCACCAGCACGGTGTTCACCGGCGTACGCCCGGGTGGCAGTTCGTCGAGGACCGAGGTGTCGAGGTCGGCGTAGGCGCTCATTGCCAAGGTCCGTGGGATCGGCGTCGCAGTCATGATCAGCTGGTGCGGGCACAGCTCGCCGGCCACGCCTTTTTTGCGCAGGGCCAGGCGTTGCTGCACACCGAACCGGTGCTGTTCATCGATGATCGCCAGGGCCAGGTGCTTGAACTTGACCTCTTCCTGGAACAGCGCATGGGTGCCCACCACCATCGGTGCACCGTTGGCGATTTGCTCCAGCGAGCTGGCCCGGGCCTTGCCCTTAAGCTTGCCGGCCAGCCATGCCACCTCGATGCCCAGCGGTTCGAGCCAGCGCTTGAAGGTAATGAAGTGCTGTTCGGCGAGGATCTCGGTGGGGGCCATCAACGCCACCTGGTAACCGGCCTCCAGCGCTTGCAGTGCCGCCAGTGCGGCGACCACCGTTTTACCGGCCCCGACATCGCCCTGTACCAGGCGCATCATGGGCTCGGCCTGGGCCAGGTCGTAGGCAATTTCGTTGGCCACCCGTTGCTGGGCGCCGGTCGGCTTGAAGCCCAGGTTGGCCAGGTATTGCGCCGGCAACCGGCTGGCCTTGGGCAGTACGGGGGCACGCAGGCTGCGCAGGCTCTCGCGCAGGCGTTGCTGCGACAGCTGGTGGGTCAGCAGCTCTTCGAACGCCAGGCGGTGTTGAGCCCAATGCTGGCCTTCGGCAAGCTCGTCGAGGTCGGCATCGGCCGGCGGGTTGTGCAGGTAGCGGATGGCATCGTCCAACGGCGCCAACTGGTAGTCCCGGGCCAGCTCATCGGGCAGCCAGTCGGGCAGGCTGCGCGGGCCGAGCATGCCCAGGCTCTGCTGGCAGAGCAGGCGCAGGCGTTGCTGGGTGAGGCCTTCGGTGGACGGGTAGATCGGCGTCAGGGTCTGTTCCACCGGGGGCGGAGGCTCGTCGCCGTTGAGCGCCCGGTACTCCGGGTGGTAGATCTCCAGGCCAGAGGCGCCGGGGCGGGCTTCGCCATAGCAGCGCAGGTGCGTGCCGCGTTTCAGGCCTTCTTTTTGCGCATTGCTGAAGTGATAGAAGCGCAGGCTCAATACGCCGCTACCGTCACCCAGGCGCACCACGAGGCTGCGGCGCTTGCCCATGGTGACGTCCGCACCGCTTACTACACCTTCGATCACGGCATCCTGCCCCGGGCGCAGCTCGCCAATGGGCACCACACGGGTGCGGTCCTGGTAGCGCAGGGGCAGGTGGAACAGTATGTCCTGCAGGTTCTCCAGGCCAACCTTGGCGAGTTTTTCCGCCATGGCATCGCCCACCCCTTTGAGCACCGTGACCGGGACCTTCGACAGCTCACTCATGACTCAGGCCGGCTGTTCCACAGGAGGTTTGGCGACCGAGCAGAGGCGGATCGAGTCAGCGAGGATCTCGATGGCCTTGGGCCGCGGGAAGCTGGCACGCCAGGCGATGGCCACGGTGCGGAACGGTGCTGGCGCAGTCAGCGGGCGCACTTCGATGATGCCTGGCGCGTAATGGTGGCTGTGCACTGCCGACAGCGGCAGGATCGAGACGCCAAGGCCCGAGGCAACCATGTGCCGAATGGTTTCCAGGGAGCTGGATTCCACCGTGGTGTGCCGGGAGCCTTCGCCGCCTTTGTTCAATGTCGGGCAGGCTTCCAGGACCTGGTCGCGGAAGCAGTGGCCTTCACCGAGCAGCAGCAGGCTCTTGTCGTTGAGCATGGCGGTGTCGATGGTCTTTTTGGCCGTCCATGGGTGGTCGGCAGGCATCAAGGCGCAGAATGGCTCATCGTACAGCGGCAGGGTCAGCACGTCGGCTTCGTTGAACGGCAGGGCGATGATCACTGCGTCGAGTTCGCCGTTGCGCAGTTTTTCGCGCAGTACGTGGGTGAAGTTCTCTTCGATGTACAGCGGCATCTGCGGTGCCACACGGTGTAGCTGCGGGATCAGGTGCGGGAACAGATAAGGGCCGACGGTATAGATGGCACCGACCTTGAGCGGGGCAGTCAGCTGGTTCTTGCCGGCCTGGGCCAGCTCGCGGATGCCTTGGGCCTGTTCCAGTACCTTCTGCGCCTGGGCGACGATGCTTTCACCGACCGGGGTCAGGCGCACCGCGCTCTTGCTGCGTTCGAAAATCAGCACGCCAAGCTCGTCCTCGAGCTTCTTCACACCGACCGACAGGGTCGGTTGGCTCACGTGGCAACGTTCGGCCGCGTGGCCAAAATGTTGTTCCTGGGCGAGTGTGACGATGTAGCGTAATTCTGTGAGGGTCATAACGTGCGTCCATGAAGTTGCGAGCCCAGCATAGCGGCTGCAATCGATAGACGCACGTTATCAGACTTGCCGATTTGTGACAGGAACAAAAGTCTCAGCGGCGGTCCAGCGAGTAGACGAACGGCGCCACGACTTCGATCGTGCCGTTGTTCAACAACTCAGGTGGCGGCTTAGGTACCGTGCCGGCACGACGGATCATTTCCAGGGTCGCCCGGTCCAGCGCCGCGCTGCCCGAACCCCCGGCCATGGCGTACGACACCACCTTGCCTTCGGCATCGACAACGAAACGCAGGCGGTTGATGCCCTGCAGGCCGCGACGACGCGCGTCTTCCGGGTAACGCTTGTACTTGGCCAAGTGGCGCAGCAGGTCACTCTGCCAGGTAGGCAGGGCGTTGCTGTTGGACGCAATGCTCGGTGCCGGTGCCGCGGACTTCTGCGGTGGCGTGTTGCTTGGCGGTGCGTCTACCACGCTTTCGGTCGGCGGCGCTTCCTTCGGCGGCTCAGGCTTTTTCTCGGGCTTGGGCGGCTGGGGCTTGGCCTTCGGCTTGGGCGGCTTGGCGATGGCGATCTTGGGTTTAGGGGCTTCCACCAGCTTGGGCAACGGCAGTTCTTCAACCGGTGCCGGCGGCTGTGGGACGGCTTTTGGAGGGGGTGGTGGCGCAGGCTCCGGCAAAGGTGCCAGCTCGACCATCATGGCTGCCGGCGGCAGCTCGATCGCCTGAGGCACCGACCAATTGAGCGTGAGCAGCACAGCGACGGCATGGACACCCAGCACAAGTGCCAGGCTGCCGCTGTAACGCGCCAGATTGTGCCGCGTCTTCGTCATTTCTTGGCTGCCGTCTCGAGACCTACCAGACCGACTTTCAAATAGCCGGCCGCGCGCATGTTGTTCATCACTTCCATCAGGTCACCGTAATCCACGCCCTTGTCGGCCTGGAAGAAGATGGTGGTTTCCTTGTCGCCCTTGGTCTTGGCATCGAGCATCGGGCCAAGCTGGTCGGGGGCAGGGACCTGATCGTCGCCGACATACAGCTTCTGGTCGGCCTTGACGCTGACGAACACCGGTTTCTCGGGCCTCGGCGCTGGTTTGGCGGTCGAGGCCGGCAGGTCGACTTTGATGTCGACCGTGGCCAGGGGCGCCGCCACCATGAAGATGATCAGCAGTACCAGCATCACGTCGATAAACGGCGTAACGTTGATTTCGTGGTTTTCGGCGAGGTCGTCGCCACCTTCGTTGAGATGCAGGCCCATGGCTTACCCCACTTTCACCATGTGCGGGGCGGCGCGCTCGCTGCCTTGGTGGTCCAGGTCACGGCTGACCAGCAGCAGCACCTGGGCAGAAGCGTCAGACACCTGAGCCTTGTAGCCGGCAATGGAGCGGGCGAAGACGTTGTAGATGACCACTGCCGGGATTGCCGCAACCAGGCCCAAGGCGGTTGCCAGCAGGGCTTCGGCGATGCCTGGGGCAACCACTGCCAGGTTGGTGGTTTGGGTCTTGGCGATGCCGATGAAGCTGTTCATGATGCCCCACACGGTGCCGAACAGGCCGACGAAAGGTGCGGTCGAACCAATGGTGGCGAGCACGCCGGTGCCGCTGCTCATGTTGCGGCCGCTGGCGGCTACCAGGCGCTCGAGGCGGAAGGCGACGCGCTCCTTGATGCCCTCTTTTTCACGTGCATTGGTCGACAGGCGCATCTCTTCGAGCGCATCGTGGACCAAGGTGTGAGCCAGGGTGCCTTCCTTGTTCGAGACGTCGCTGGCTTCTTTGAGGCTGGCGGATTTCTTCAGCTGGGCGATCTCGCCGCGCAGACGACGCTTGGCGCCCATCAGCTCGAAGCCTTTGGCAATCCAGATGGTCCACGTGATGATCGAGGCAATGGCCAGGCCGATCATGACGATCTTCACCACGATGTCGGCGTTCTTGTACATGCCCCATGGGGACAGGTCGTGCGCCATGCCCAGGGACGTATCTTCGACCAGTGCTTCGACGCTTGGGTCTACAGCGGCTGGCGCATCGGCCGGGGCGTTGGCGACAGGTGCCGAGCCGTCTGCGGCTGGGGCAGCGGCGGTGTTAGCCGGGGCGGCAGCGGCAGCCGGGGTGCTGGCGTTGGCAGTTGGCTCATCGGCCATGGCTACTGGGGCCAGTACCAGGCTGAACATCAGCGCGGCGATGGCACGCCAGGCGCGCGACGGGGTTGGCGAAGCGGAGGGTTGAGTACGTGTCATGCTGGCCGGACCTGATGAAGAAAAAGAGTGAACGTTCTCCAAGGCCTCGAGATAGGCCGAGAACAGATAGGGGCGCCATTATTGCAAGTAATTCTTGTTAACAAAAGTAATCTTGTTGCTTTTTTCACCTAAGGTCTAGCCACTCATCGTGTAGCGTGGCGGGTTTGATCAACTGGTCTAGGGAGTTTTGAGATGTCAGACCTTTCAGTAATGGTCGTAGGTTGTGGTGATGTGGGCGGCCGTCTGGCCCAGCAATTGCTGGCCCGTGGCTGGCAGGTGAGTGGCCTGCGTCGCGCGGTCGAGCACCTGCCCGCAGGTGTTGTGCCGGTGGCCGCCGACCTGGCCGAACCCACCATCCCGCCAGCGTGGCCACAGCGAGCGCCGGACTACCTGGTGTACTGCGTGGCGGCCAGCCAGCACGACGAGGCGGGGTATCAGTCGGCCTATGTCGACGGGTTGCGCCATGTGCTGGCCTGGCTTGCCGAACGTGGTCAGCACCCGCGTCGCTTGCTGTTTGTGTCCAGCAGCAGCGTGTTTGCGCAAAAAGACGGCGAGTGGGTCGACGAGACGGCTGCCACTGAGCCTGAAGGGTATTCTGGCCGGATCATGCTCGACGCCGAGCGCTTGGCGCTGGCCAGTGGTATCCCGGCAAGCGTGGTGCGCTTGACCGGCATCTACGGGCCGGGCCGTGAATGGCTACTGAGCCAGGTGCGTCAGGGCTACCGTGTGGCTGAAGAGCCGCCGCTGTATGGCAACCGTATTCATGCCGAAGACGCCGCAAGCTTGCTGGCTTACCTGCTGCAGGCCGATGCCGACGGCGTGGCGCTGGATGACTGCTATATAGGTGTCGATGACGACCCGGCGCCGCTGGCCGATGTGGTGGGCTGGTTGCGTGGGTACCTGGGCGTTACCGAGTGGTCGGATGAGCAGCGGGTGCGCCGTACGGGCAGCAAGCGCTGCAGCAATGCCCGTGTGCGGGCGTTGGGCTGGGTGCCAGAGTACCCCAGTTACAAAGAAGGGTATGCGGCGATTCTGCAGGGTAAGGGGTGAGTCTACCGGCCTCTTCGCGGGTAAACCCGCTCCCACAGGGTGAGCGCTGATTCTGTTGTCAGCGGGGTAGCTGTGGGAGCGGGGTTACCCGCGAAAGCGCCGGCGTGACGGGTAGAGATCCTGGCAGGCCTCAGTCCTTCTCCAACACCCATTGCCGAGCACCGGCCGCCAAGACCGGCATTTCATCCGGCTTCGCGCGGTTAACGGCCTGGAAAATCTCCAGCGTGTCGCCATCACGCTTGATGATAAACGGCGCGCCGCGTTGTTTGCGCTCTAGCCACAGGCTGTCGTTGCTACCGCCCATGGTCGCGCAATCGCCGGCCAGGCACAGGGCAAAACGGTCCGGGCCAGGCAGGCCACTGACGTTGCCGGTGTCGCTGAAGCGAACGGCGGTGCCTTTGCCCTGGCCGTCGATGATTTTCCATTCACCGCCCAGGTAGGCCTGGTACAGCGCCTTCTCGAAGCTGCCACCCAGCGGTGCATTGCCGGGTTGCTTGACGCGCACGAAGGTTTGTTCGGTACCGGACTGCGCAGTGGTTTTCAGCTCGTCGCCATCCAGCGCCAGCTGCTCGGTCTGGCCGTCCTGGAAGCTGGCCAGCCATTGCTTCTCGTTGGCGCTCAACTGGCCGTCGGCCGCCTCGAAGCCATTGCTGAAGCTGGCCTGTTGGTGAGCCACGTCGAGTTTCCACTCGAACACAGGGCCGTGTTCGTTCAGTGCCTGACGCAGGCTGCCACTTTTGACGGCGGCTTTGATGGCGTCCTGGTTGATCCAGGTGCCGTTGAAGTCTTCGGGTTTATGGCTGGCGCAACCGCTCAGAAGCAGGGCTGCCAGCGCGAGGGGCAGTGCTTGACGCATGGTGGGTAACCTTGGGGAGAGAAGGTGACGGGCAGGGCGCCCGTCACCAGGAGCATCACTCGATGACCAGGATCGCGTCCATCTCGACCTGGGAGCCTTTTGGCAGCGCGGCAACGCCAATGGCGGCGCGGGCTGGGTAAGGCTGTTCGAAGTAACGGCCCATCACTTCGTTGACCTTGGCGAAGTGGCTCAGGTCGGTGAGGAAGATGTTCAGCTTGACGATGTCCTTGAACGAGCCACCCGCGGCTTCAGCCACAGCCTTGAGGTTTTCGAAGACCTGCACGGTCTGGGCCTCGAAGCCTTCGACCAGTTCCATGGTCTTGGGGTCCAGTGGGATCTGGCCCGACATGTACACGGTGTTGCCGGCCTTGATTGCCTGAGAGTAGGTACCGATGGCGGCAGGGGCCTTGTCGCTGTTGATGACGGACTTGCTCATGATGACTCCTTGCGGTTGGCGGACTACGTACGCATGCGGGTGATGCGGACCACACCGGTCAAGGTACGCAGCTTCTTGATCACTCGTGCCAGGTGCACGCGGTCGTGCACGCTGACCACCAGTTGGACCACGCTGATACGGCCGTCGCGTTCGTCCATGCTGATCTTCTCGATGTTGCCGTCGGCGGCATTGACGCTGCTGGCCAGCAGCGCAATCAGGCCGCGCTGGTGCTCCAGCTCGACACGCAGCTCGACATTGAATTCGCCAGCGATGTCCTTGGCCCAGGAGAGTTGCACGCACTTCTCTGGGTTGTGGCGAATTTCACTGATGTTGCGGCAGTTCTCCAGGTGCACGACCATGCCTTTGCCCGCCGACAGGTGGCCGACGATCGGGTCACCGGGGATCGGCGTGCAGCATTTGGCGTAGCTAAGCACCAGGCCTTCGGTACCGCGAATGGCCAGCGGGCCTTCCGGCGTTGGCAGCTGTTCGCCTTCGGCCGACAGCAGGCGCCGCGCCACCACATAGGCCATGCGGTTGCCCAGGCCGATGTCTTCGAGCAGGTCTTCGATAAGCTCCAGGCGGTACTCGGCGAGAATCGCCTGAATGCGCTCCTGCGGGATCTTTTCGAGGCTGCTGTCGAAGCCGGTCAGCACCTTGTTCAGCAGGCGTTCGCCGAGGCTGATGGACTCGGAGCGGCGCTGTTGCTTGAGGGCGTGGCGGATGTGCGTGCGTGCCTTGCCGGTGACCACGAAGTTGAGCCAGGCCGGGTTCGGCCGGGCGCCCGGCGCGCTGACGATCTCTACCGTCGAACCGCTTTGCAGGGGCTCAGACAGTGGCGCCAGGCGGCGGTTGATGCGGCAGGCGATGCAACTGTTGCCCACGTCGGTGTGCACCGCATAGGCGAAGTCGACGGCCGTGGAGCCTTTCGGCAGCTCCATGATCCGGCCCTTGGGCGTAAAGACATAGACCTCGTCCGGGAACAGGTCGATCTTCACGCTCTCGATGAATTCCAGCGAGTTGCCCGCGCGCTGCTGCAGTTCGAGGATGCCCTTGACCCACTGTCGGGCCCGCGCGTGGCTGCCTTTTGGCTGCTCGTCGTCGTTGGACTTGTACAGCCAGTGGGCGGCGATGCCGTTGTTGGCCATCTCTTCCATCTCGCGGGTGCGGATCTGGATTTCGATGGGCACGCCGTGCATGCCGAACAGCGTAGTGTGCAACGACTGGTAGCCGTTGGCCTTGGGGATCGCGATGTAGTCCTTGAAGCGACCGGGCAGCGGCTTGTACAGGTTGTGCACGGCGCCGAGCACGCGGTAGCAGGTGTCGACCTTGTCGACGATGATGCGGAAGGCGTACACGTCCATGATCTCGTTGAAGGCGCGGCGCTTGCCGCGCATCTTCTTGTAGATGCCATAGAGGTGTTTCTGCCGGCCGCTGACCTCGCCCTGGATGCCGTCGGCAGCCAGGCAGTTGGCCAGCGATTGTTCGATTTTAGCGACGATCTCTTTGCGGTTGCCGCGGGCGCTCTTGACCGCCCGGTGAATCAGCGACGAACGCATTGGGTGCATGGCCTTGAAGCCAAGGTCTTCGAATTCGACGCGCACGGTGTGCATGCCCAGCCGGTTGGCGATGGGTGCGTAGATTTCGAGGGTTTCCTTGGCAATGCGCCGGCGTTTTTCACCGGACAGCACTTCCAGCGTGCGCATGTTGTGCAGGCGGTCGGCCAGCTTGACCAGGATCACGCGGATATCGCGGGCCATGGCCATGGCCATTTTCTGGAAGTTCTCGGCCTGCGCCTCGGCCTTGGTCTCGAAGTTCATCTGGGTCAGCTTGCTGACCCCATCGACCAGTTCGGCAACCGTCTCGCCAAATTGCTGGCAGAGGGCTTCCTTGGCGATGCCGGTGTCTTCGATCACATCGTGCAGCATGGCGGCCATCAGGCTCTGATGGTCCATGTGCATGTCGGCGAGGATGCTGGCCACGGCCAGCGGGTGGGTCACGTAGGGTTCGCCGCTGCGGCGGCGCTGCCCGTCGTGGGCCTGCTCGGCGTAGAAATAGGCGCGCCGAACCAGGTTGACCTGTTCGGGGCCCAGGTAGGTCGACAGCCGTTCGGCTAAGGCTTCTATACCCGGCATGGGTTCACCTCTTGCAGAGGAAGAGGGCCTTGTGCCGCGCGACGTCGACCTGGCATCAATCAGACAGCCTCGTTGGACTCGTCCTCGAACGCGGCGAAGACCGGATCCTCGGTGACGATCTCTTCAGCAGCGATGAACTCGTTGGTGACGATGCCTTCGGCGATTTCACGCAGGGCAACAACGGTCGGCTTGTCGTTTTCCCACGCGACGCGTGGCTCTTTGCCGCCGGTCGCCAGCTGACGGGCGCGCTTGGTCGAGAGCATGACCAGCTCAAAGCGGTTATCCACGTGTTCCAGGCAGTCTTCAACAGTTACGCGGGCCATGGTCTTCCTCAGTAGCAATTGCGGTGGGCGTGCAGCCCAATATGGGCAGGCGGACTCGATAGTATAAAAATTCACCAGCCAATAGGGAAGCGCTGTTTTGCCACGCGCGGATCAGGCCAGCCCCTGTGGGGGCGGGTTTAGCCGCGAAAGGGCCGCAACAGACACCCTCCTCTTGTATCTCACAACATCGCGTCGCGCAACCGCGGGGTCAATTCCTCGAACAATGTCTGCACCGAGCGCAACGCCCGGCAATCGGGCCGGGTCAACAGCCACAGCTGGGTGTCGCAACCGGGCAGCGGGCCGCTCAGCGCATCGACGCCAGGCAAGGCATGCACCATGTAGTCGGGCAGCGCCGCCACGCCCAGCCCGGTGCTGACCAGTTGCGCAATGGTCGACATGCCGCTGCATTGGTAGCGTGGGCTCAACCCAGGGTATTGCTGGTTGCGCCAGACCACGGTCGGGTGGTCCTGCATCGAGTCGTCCGGGGCAATCCACGGCACGCTGCTGGCCGACTCGGTCAGCCGTTCACGCCACTGCGGCTGGCCGCAGATCACGTAGGAGGTCGAACCCAGGCAGCGGCCTACCAGGTGTTCGGGCGGCGTATTGGTCAGGCGCAGGGCGATGTCGGCATCGCGCCGGCTGAGGTTGGCGAAGGTGTTGGAGGTGCCCATTTCCAGCGACAACGCGGGGTAATTGGGCATGAAGTCGGCCAATGCCGGCAGCAGCAGGCTGTGCATTACCGCCTCGGTGCAGGTCAGCCGCACCGTACCGCTGACCACCTGTTCGCCGCTGGTCATGGCGATGCGCGCGGCCTCCAGGGCCTGTTCGGCGCGCTCGGCCTGCTCGGCCAGAGCCTGGGCGGTGTCGGTGGGCAGGTAGCCTTTACGGCTTTTGACGAACAGCGCGGTGCCCAGTGCCGACTCGAGGCGACGGATCGAGCGGAACACCGTCGAGACGTCCACCTTGAGCAGTTCGGCAGCCTTGGCCAACGAGCGGCCACGTTCCAGGGCCAGGACCAGGGAGAGGTCGGCGTGGGTAATCTGATATTGCATTGATGCACGCTCTGCTTGCCGAAATGCCAATGTCTGTTGCGTTGAGGCCATTTTATAGTGGAACCGCCCCTGGGAATCAATGCGCCCGGTCGGGCAACCAATCCCCACGATGGGAAAGTGAAAAAAACAACAGCTGCAACCATCGTCGCCCGTGAGGCGCCAGCCGTATCCCCACATCGCCGCAGCAAATCAAAGGATGTACACCATGACGTCGGTCACCCCGTGCGCCAGTTCTTCCAGCGAGATGAAAGACTTCCTCCAGGCCCATCCGGATACGCAGTATGTCGATCTGCTGATCTCCGACATGAATGGCGTGGTACGCGGCAAGCGCATCGAGCGGGCCAGCCTGCACAAGGTGTACGAAAAAGGCATCAACCTGCCGGCGTCACTGTTTGCCCTCGACATCAACGGTTCGACCGTTGAAAGCACCGGCCTGGGCCTGGACATTGGCGATGCCGACCGCATCTGCTACCCGATCCCCGGCACGCTGTGCAACGAGCCGTGGCAGAAACGCCCGACCGCTCAGCTGCTGATGACCATGCACGAGATCGAAGGCCAGCCTTTCTTTGCCGACCCGCGCGAAGTGCTGCGCCAGGTGGTCAGCAAGTTCGACGACCTGGGCCTGGATATCTGCGCCGCGTTCGAGCTTGAGTTCTACTTGATCGACCAGGACAACCTCAACGGCCGCCCGCAACCGCCGCGCTCGCCTATTTCGGGCAAGCGCCCGCAGTCGACCCAGGTGTACCTGATCGACGACCTCGACGAATACGCCGACTGCCTGCAAGACATGCTCGAAGCGGCCAAGGAGCAAGGCCTGCCGGCCGATGCCATCGTCAAGGAAAGCGCCCCGGCGCAGTTCGAGGTCAACCTGCACCACGTTGCCGACCCGCTGAAGGCCTGCGACTACGCGATCCTGCTCAAGCGCCTGATCAAGAACGTGGCCTACGACCATGAGATGGACACCACCTTCATGGCCAAGCCCTACCCGGGCCAGGCGGGCAACGGGCTGCACGTGCACATCTCGCTGCTGGACAAGAAAACCGGCAAGAACATCTTCGCCAGCAGCGACCCGCTGGAAAGCGACGCGCTGCGCCACGCCATCGGTGGCGTGCTGGAGACCATGCCGGCGTCGATGGCCTTCCTCTGCCCGAACATCAACTCGTACCGCCGCTTCGGCGCGCAGTTCTATGTGCCCAACGCGCCGAGCTGGGGCCTGGACAACCGCACCGTCGCGGTTCGCGTGCCGACCGACAGCAGCGAGAACGTGCGCATCGAGCACCGTGTGGCCGGCGCTGACGCCAACCCTTACCTGATGCTCGCGGCCATTCTCGCCGGTATCCACCACGGCCTGACCAGCAAGGTCGAGCCGGGTGAGCCGATTGAAGGCAACTCGTACGAACAACTGGAACAGAGCCTGCCGAACAACCTGCGCGATGCCCTGCGCGCGCTGGATGACAGCGAAGTGCTCAATCAATACATCAGCCCGGATTACATCGATATCTTCGTCGCCTGCAAGGAAAGCGAGCTGGCCGAGTTTGAAGTGTCGATCTCCGACCTCGAGTACAACTGGTACCTGCACACGGTGTAAGCCCATGAGCGCAAATGCGGTCCCCTTGATCGGTATCAGCGCCTGCCGCCAGCAGGTGGGGAAGAACTCGTCGCACACGGTGGGCGACAAGTATGTCGAGGCGGCCGGCTTTGCCGGGCTGCCGCTGATTTTGCCGGCGCGCGACGGGGGCAGTGATACCCCCGCGCTGCTGGCCCAGCTCGACGGCATTCTTTTTACTGGCTCGCCTTCAAATATCGAACCGCATCATTACAATGGCGCCCCCAGCGTGGAGGGTACCCGGCATGATCGCGCGCGCGATCGCCTGACCCTGCCGCTGCTGCAGGCGGCGATTGCCGCCGGTGTGCCGGTGTTCTGCATTTGCCGTGGGTTCCAGGAATTGAATGTGGCCCTTGGCGGCACCTTGCACCAGCGTGTGCAGGAGCTGCCGGGCTACCTTGACCACCGCGAACCTGAGGACGCACCCCTGGAGGTGCAATACGGCCCTCGTCACCCCGTTGGCATCGCGCCTGGCGGGTTGTTCGAGCGCCTGGGCCTGGCTGCGCAATTCGAGGTCAACTCGTTGCACAGCCAGGGCATCGACCGCCTGGCCCCTGGGCTGCGCGTCGAGGCGCGGGCCCCGGATGGCCTGATCGAAGCGGTGTCGATGCCAGATGCGCCGGGCTTCGTGCTTGGCGTGCAGTGGCACCCCGAATGGCGTTTTGCCGAAAACCCGGTCTCCCGGCGCCTTTTCCAGGCGTTCCGCGAGGCCTGTATTGCCCATGCTGCACGGGAGGGTACGCGCCAGAAGGCATTCTGACGTCACCCGAAAGTCTCGGATGACGCACCCCCCTGTTGCAAGCTTTCAATGAGTGAAAGCGGGCCTTGTACGCAAGGCCCGCGAAAACAATTCCAAAATTTACGGCACATACTCATGAGCGATTACACAGAAGCCGGCCGCCCACCCGATGTGGCGGCCGACGCGGGCAACACCCAGCGCAGCAAGGGCTTGGCCAAAGGCCGCCTGGGCTTGTTGGCCAGCGTGGTGCTGGGCATTTCCACCATCGCCCCGGTCTATACCCTGACCGGCGCGCTTGGCCCAACCGTGCGAGAGGTCGGTGCCCACCTGCCTGCGGTATTCATCGTTGGCTTCCTGCCGATGCTGCTGGTCGCCCTCGGCTATCGCGAGCTGAATTCGGCAGAGCCGGACAGCGGCACCTCGTTCACCTGGTCGGCGCGCGCCTTTGGCCCGATGATCGGCTGGATCGGGGGCTGGGGATTGGTGGTCGCCACCACCATCGTGCTGTCGAACCTGGCAGGCGTGGCGGTCGACTTCTTCTACCTGTTCCTGGGGCAGATCACCGGCAACCATGGCCTGGCGGCCTTGGCGGATAACCTGCTGATCAACATCAGTACCTGTTGCGTGTTCATCGCCCTGGCGGTGTGGATCTGCTGTCGCGGCATAGCCACCACCATGACGGTGCAGTACGGCCTGGTGGCCCTGCAGTTGCTGGTGCTGATCGGCTTTGCCTTCGCCGCCTTCGGTGGCACCACTGCGCCGCCACCGCTGGAATTCGATTTTGCCTGGTTCAACCCGTTCGGTGTCGAGTCGTTCTCGGCCTTTGCCGCGGGGCTTTCACTGTCGATCTTCATCTTCTGGGGCTGGGACACCTGCCTGACCGTCAGCGAAGAGTCGGTGGGCAGCGAAGAGGTTCCGGGCAAGGCCGCTACTTGGACCGTGATGTTGATCCTCGGCCTGTACCTGTTCACCGCCATCGCCACCCTGCAGTTTGCCGGTATCAGCGAAACGGGCCTGGGCCTGAACAACCCGCGCATCCAGGAGAACGTCTTTGCCCACCTGGCCGGCCCGGTCATGGGGCCGCTGGCGATCCTGATGTCCATCGCCGTGCTGGCCAGCACCGCAGCGTCGCTGCAGTCGACCTTCGTGGCACCGGCGCGCACCCTGTTGGCCATGGGTTACTACGGTGCGGTACCGCCTAAGTTCGCCAGCGTTTGCCCGCGTTCGCAAACCCCGCGCTATGCCACCATCTGCGCCGGGCTGGCCGCCGGCCTGTTCTACGTGACCATGCGTACCCTGAGTGAGAACGTGCTGGCCGACACCATCACCGCGCTGGGCATGATGATCTGCTTCTACTATTCGCTGACTGCGTTTGCCTGCGTCTGGTACTTCCGCGACAGCCTGTTCGACAGCGTGCGCCACTTCGTCATGCGCGGCCTGTGCCCGCTGGTCGGTGGGGTCATCTTGTCGGTGATCTTCGCGCGTACCGCGATCGACAGCGCCTCGCCAGACTTCGGCAGCGGCTCGCATGTGGGTGGGCTGGGGCTGGTGTTCGTGATTGCCGCGATCATTTCGGTGCTGGGCATCGGGCTGATGCTGCTGTCGCGGATGCGGGCGCCGGCGTACTTCCTGGGGGCGACCTTGCGTCAGCAGGCGACCCTGCCGCTGGCGGAGTAATGCAGAGGGGCGCTTTGCGCCCCATTCGCGGGACAAGCCCGCTCCCACAGGATCACCGCTGCCTTCAATGTCGGCGCAGTATGTGTAGGAGCAGCCTTGCGCTGCGAATGGGCTGCAAAGCAGCCCCGCTCGGTCTCTCAGGAGAGCAGTTCTTTCAGCAGCCCACCGTGGCGCTGCTGTTGCTTCTTCAACTGCAGGCGGTTCGAGCGGAACACCGCCTTCAACTCCTCCAGCGCGACGCCGAAGTCATCATTGATGATCAGGTAATCGTACTCGTCGTAATGCACCATCTCGCTGACCGCTTCTTTCATGCGCCCGGCGATGATCTCCTCACTGTCCTGCCCACGCCCATCCAGGCGCTGACGCAGCGCTTCCTGGCTGGGTGGCAGGATGAACACCGAGAGTGCCTCGGGCATCAGCTTGCGCACCTGCTGGGCACCTTGCCAGTCGATTTCCAGGATCAGGTCGAAGCCCTGGTCGAGGGTCTGCTGCAGCGCGCTGCGCGAGGTGCCGTAGAAGTTGCCGAACACTTCGGCATGCTCGAGGAAGTCGCCTTGCTCGATCAGTGCCTTGAATTCTTCGTGCACGACGAAGTGGTAGTTCACCCCGTGCTGCTCACCCGGGCGCATGGCGCGGGTGGTGTGCGAGACCGAGACGCGGATTTGCTTGTCGTCCTGGGTCAGGGCCGTTACCAGGCTGGTCTTGCCGGCACCCGAAGGGGCCGAAACGATGTAGAGGGTGCCGCTGCTGTGATTCATGGTCGGGGTGGCCTTACTCGATGTTCTGTACTTGTTCACGCATCTGTTCGATCAATACCTTCAGGTTGACCGCCGCTTGCGTGCTACGCGGGTCGAATGCCTTGGAGCCGAGGGTATTGGCTTCGCGGTTGAGTTCCTGCATCAGGAAGTCCAGGCGCCGGCCGGCCGCGCCGCCCGACTTGAGCACGCGGCGCACTTCGGTGACGTGGGTGGCGAGGCGGTCGAGCTCTTCGGCGACGTCGCTCTTTTGCGCCAGCAGCACCATCTCCTGCTCCAGGCGTTGTGGGTCGAGCTCAGCCTGCATGTCGCCGAAGCGGTCGAGAATTTTCTGCCGCTGGGCCGCCAGCATCTGCGGCACCAGGGCGCGCAGGGTGGTGACCTCGGTGGTCATGTTGTCCAGGCGTTCGTTGATCAGCCGGGCCAGCTCCTGGCCTTCACGCAGGCGCCCGGCCTTGAGCTCGGCCAGCGCGTCGTCGAACAGCGCCACGGCCTCGGCGTTCAGCGCCTGCGGGTCGCTGGCGTCGGCGACCAGCACGCCCGGCCACGACAGCACTTCCAGGGGATTCAGCGGGGCCGGCTGCTTGATCAGGCCAGCCACCTCTTCGGCGGCGGCGACCAGCTGTGCGGCGCGCTCACGGTCCACTTTCAGTGGCTTGCCGGTGCTGTCTTCGTTGAGACGCAAGGTGCATTCCACCTTGCCGCGCGACAGCCCCTGGCGCAGGCCTTCGCGTACCGCGCCTTCGAGGTCGCGCAGGGCCTCGGGCAGGCGCAGGTGCGGCTCCAGGTAGCGGTGGTTGACCGAGCGCAGCTCCCAGACCAGGGTGCCTTGGCTGCCGGCGCGCTCGACACGAGCAAAAGCGGTCATGCTGTGCACCATGGGGAGTACCTCGCGTAGATGAATGAACAGGGAAGCCTCTCGGCTGCAAGGCGCAGGATTGTAGCGCAGTGGGGCCTCGGCGCCCAATCCAGCCATGTTACAGAGGGCGAAATGCGCAGTGGGAAAAGGCGACAGGCTGTCAGGGGCGCGACAATAGGCGTGTCCTCCCGCAGCTGCGAGCTCTATAATGCTCGGCAGATTCAAGTCCCAGTACAGGTATCCCAGATGAAACGTCCAAGTGGTCGCGCCGCCGATCAGCTCCGCTCGATCCGCATCACCCGCAACTACACCAAGCACGCCGAAGGGTCGGTACTGGTCGAGTTCGGTGACACCAAGGTCATCTGCACGGTCAGCGTGGAGAATGGTGTGCCCCGCTTCCTCAAAGGCCAGGGCCAAGGCTGGCTGACAGCCGAATACGGCATGCTGCCGCGCTCCACCGGCGAGCGTAACCAGCGCGAAGCCAGCCGTGGCAAGCAGGGCGGCCGCACCCTGGAAATCCAGCGCCTGATCGGCCGCTCCCTGCGCGCCGCGCTGGACATGAGCAAGCTCGGTGACATCACCCTGTACATCGACTGCGATGTAATTCAGGCCGACGGTGGCACCCGCACTGCGTCGATCACCGGTGCCATGGTCGCCCTGTGCGATGCGCTGGCCGTGATCAAGAAGCGTGGCGGCCTCAAGGCTGGCAACCCGCTCAAGCACATGATCGCCGCGGTTTCCGTGGGCATGTACCAAGGCGAGGCCGTGCTGGACCTGGACTACCTGGAAGACTCCGCCGCCGAGACCGACCTGAACGTGGTCATGACCAGCGCCGGTGGTTTCATCGAGGTACAGGGCACCGCCGAGGGCGCGCCGTTCCAGCCTGAAGACCTGAACGCCATGCTCGCCGTGGCGCAGAAGGGCATGAACGAGATCTTCGAACTGCAGCAGGCCGCCCTGGCCGACTGACTGTTTCTGTAGATACGAAAAAGCCGACATTGATGTCGGCTTTTTCGTATCTGAATACAACTCAGATGGTCAACGTCCAGTCATAGTCCACAATCAGCGGCGCATGCTGCGAGAAGCGCGGCTGACGCGGCAGGCGGGCGTTACGCACGAAGCGGCGCAGGCCTGGGGTGAGGATCTGGTAGTCGAACCGGTAGCCCAGGTTGAGCATCTCGGCCTGTTCGTTGTCCGGCCACCAGCTGTACTGGTCGCCTTCACGGCTGACTTCACGCAGGGCATCCACGTAGCCCATCTCGCCCGTGATCGCGTCCATCCAGGCACGCTCCGGTGCCAGGAAGCCAGGCGATTGCTGGCTGTCGCGCCAGTTTTTGATGTCGAGCTTCTGCTGCGCCACGTAGAACGAGCCGCAATAGATGTACTCGCGACGCTTGCGCCGCTGTTTGTCCAGGTACTTGGCGAAGTCGTCCATCAACTTGAATTTCTGGTTCAAGTCTTCGTCGCCGTTCATGCCCGAAGGCAGCAGCAGGCTGGCAATACTGACTTTGTCGAAATCTGCTTGCAGGTAACGCCCGTAACGGTCGGCTGTCTCGAAGCCCAGGCCGGTGATGACTGCCTTGGGCTGCATGCGCGAGTAAAGGGCTACGCCACCTTGGGCGGGCACCTCCGCGTCGCAGGCATAAAGGAAATAGCCATCGAGCTGGAAAGCTGGGTCGTCGAGTTCAAAGGCCGAGGCGCGGGTATCCTGAAGGCAGATGACGTCGGCATTCTGGGCTTGCAGCCAGCTGAGCAAACCACGCTCGGCCGCAGCCTGAATGCCATTTACGTTCACACTGATGATCCGCATAAATGGCCCCAAAAATCTCGTGCGTGTATGATACCCGAGCTCAACTCATTTAGCTAAATCCGTGGTGTCCGGGACTTTCCATGCAGCCGTATCAGCGCGACTTCATTCGTTTTGCCATCGACCGCGGCGTTCTGCGCTTCGGCGAATTCACCCTGAAATCGGGGCGTACCAGCCCGTACTTCTTCAATGCCGGCCTGTTCAACACAGGTTCTGCACTGGCGCAGTTGGGCCGTTGCTACGCGGCGGCCATCGTCGATAGCAAGATCCCATTCGACGTGCTGTTTGGCCCAGCCTACAAGGGTATCCCCCTGGCGGCGACCACCGCCGTGGCCTTGGCCGATCAGCATCAGCTCGACGTGCCATGGTGCTTCAACCGTAAAGAAGCCAAGGATCACGGCGAAGGCGGCAGCCTGGTTGGCGCGCCTTTGGCGGGTGACGTACTGATCATCGACGACGTGATCACGGCCGGCACGGCCATCCGTGAAGTCATGCAGATCATCAATGCCCAGCAGGCCAAGGCCGCTGGCGTGCTGATCGCGCTTAACCGCGAAGAGCGCGGCAATGGCGAGCTGTCGGCGATCCAGGAAGTGGAGCGTGACTTTGGTATTCCGGTGGTCAGCATCGTTTCGCTGACCCAAGTGCTGGAGTTCCTCGCCGATGATCCGCAGCTCAAGCAGCATCTGCCTGCTGTTGAGGCGTATCGGGCGCAGTACGGGATCTGATTCCGGCTCGGTAATAAAAAAGGCGACCTTTGCGGGTCGCCTTTTTTGTTTCTGCCTGTTCCGGCCTCTTCGCGGGGCAAGCCCGCTCCCACAAGACCTCCGCTGAACCTGAATTCAGCGGGCACCTGTGGGAGCGGGCTTGCCCCGCGAAGAGGCCGGGACAGACTAAGCAATCACTCAGCGCGGCTTGCGGTTGGTGATCAGGGTACCCACGCCGCTGTCGGTGAAGATCTCCAGCAGCACCGCATTCGGCACGCGGCCGTCGATGATGTGCGAGCTGTTCACGCCACCCTGCACCGCATCCAGTGCGCACTTGATCTTCGGCAGCATGCCGCCGTAGATGGTGCCGTCGGCGATCAGTTCGTTGACTTGCTCAGTGGTCAGGCCGGTCAGCACCTGGCCCTGTTTATCCATCAGGCCGGCGATGTTGGTCAGCAGCATCAGCTTCTCGGCTTTCAGTGCCTCGGCTACCTTGCCCGCCACCAGGTCGGCGTTGATGTTGTACGACTCACCGTTAGCGCCTACGCCGATCGGCGCGATCACCGGGATGAAGTCACCCTTGACCAGCATGTTCAGCAGGTCGGTGTTCACGCTCACGACTTCGCCGACGTGGCCGATGTCGATGATTTCCGGGGTGGTCATCTCTGGCGTCTGGCGGCTGACGGTCAGCTTCTTGGCGCGGATCAGCTCCGCGTCCTTGCCGGTCAGGCCGATGGCGCTGCCGCCGTGGCGGTTGATCAGGTTGACGATGTCCTTGTTGACCTGGCCGCCCAAGACCATCTCGACCACGTCCATGGTGGCCGAGTCGGTCACGCGCATGCCGTCGATGAAGTGGCTTTCGATCGACAGGCGCTTGAGCAGGTCACCGATCTGTGGGCCACCACCGTGGACCACCACCGGGTTGATGCCCACAGCCTTCATCAGGACGATGTCACGGGCGAAGCCGGTTTTGAGCTCCTCGCTCTCCATCGCGTTGCCGCCGTACTTGATCACCAGTGTCTTGCCGACAAAGCGGCGGATGTAAGGCAGTGCTTCGGACAAAACTTCGGCTACATGGGAAGCGGCATCGCGATCGAGGGTCATGCAGGGCTCCTGTAAGGAACAGATAGTCGGTCAGAACGGCAGTTGCAGCTCAGGGGCAACCCGCAGCAACTGGGCGCGGAAAACATCCTTGATACGTTGCAATTCGGCGTCGTTGTCGGCCTCGAAACGCAGCACCAGCACCGGCGTGGTGTTGGAGGCGCGTACCAGGCCCCAGCCGTGGGCGTAGTCGACCCGCACACCGTCGATGGTGGTCAGGTTGGCCGCGCCCCAGTCGGCGTCGCGTTGCAGTGCATCAATGATGCTGAATTTACCCTCGTCGGTCACATCAATATTGATTTCCGGCGTGGAAATATCGTTCGGGAACGCTGCGAACAGGCTTTCGGCGTCTTGCCCGGCCTTACTGAGGATCTCCAGCAGGCGTGCGGCACTGTAGATGCCATCGTCGAAACCGTACCAGCGTTCCTTGATGAAGATGTGCCCGCTCATCTCGCCGGCCAGCAACGAACCGGTCTGTTTCATCTTCTTCTTGATCAGCGAGTGGCCGGTCTTCCACATCAGCGCGCGGCCGCCATGCTGTTCGATCAGCGGGGTCAGGCGACGGGTGCATTTGACGTCGAAGATGATCTCGGCGCCCGGGTTGCGCGACAGCACGTCCTGGGCAAACAGCATCAGCAGGCGGTCGGGGTAGACGATGGTGCCAGTGTTGGTCACCACGCCTACGCGGTCGCCGTCACCGTCGAACGCCAGGCCGATGTCGGCCCCGGTTTCCTTGACCTTGGCGATCAGGTCCGCAAGGTTTTCCGGCTTGCCTGGGTCTGGGTGGTGGTTAGGGAAGTGACCGTCCACTTCGCAGAACAGCGGGATAACGTCGCAGCCCAGGGCTTCGATCAGCTGCGGGGCGATGACGCCGGCAGCGCCGTTGCCGCAGTCCACCACCACCTTGAGCTTTTTCGCCAGCTTCACGTCGCCGACGATTTGCTGGTAATAGCGCTCGAGGATTTCGACCTTTTCCACGCTGCCTTCGCCACGGCTCAGGTCGTTGGTTTTCAGGCGGGTCTGCAGGGCCTGGATCTGTTCGTTGGCCAGGGTGTCGCCTGCGATTACGATCTTGAAGCCGTTGTAGTCCGACGGGTTGTGGCTGCCGGTGAGCATCACGCCCGATGTGCCGGCCAGCACGTTGGCAGCGTAGTACAGCGCCGGGGTCGGCACCAGGCCGACATCGCTAACCTGGCAGCCAGCGTCGGCCAGGCCTTTGATCAGCTGTTCCACCAGCATTGGGCCGGACAAGCGGCCATCGCGGCCAACGGAAATCTTGGGCTCGCCCTGAGCGAGGGTCTGCGCGCCGATGGCGCGGCCGATCCAGTAGGCGGTTTCGGCATGGAGGGTCTTGCCGACCACGCCGCGAATGTCATAAGCGCGGAAAATGCTGTCCGGCAGTGCGGGGACCAGGTGGGCCATTTCGTTCATCTCTGGAAGCTCCATTAGTCAAAGGCTGTCTGGGCAGGCGCAAACTGAACGCTTGGACGGTGGTTTCGCCAGAGAGTTCGCCATCCTTGGCCTGAACGGTCAGCTGTCGGCTCAGTGGCTGCCGGAGTGGCCGAAGCCGCCAGTGCCACGCTGGCTTTCGTCGAAGGCTTCGACGATGTCGAAATGCGCCTGCACCACCGGCACCAGCACCAACTGGGCGATACGCTCGCCAATGGCGATGGTGAACGGGGTGTTGCCGCGGTTCCAGCACGACACCATCAGCTCGCCCTGGTAGTCCGAGTCGATCAGGCCAACCAGGTTGCCCAGCACGATGCCGTGCTTATGGCCCAGGCCAGAGCGTGGCAGGATCATGGCTGCCAGGCCCGGGTCGCCGATGTAGATCGACAGGCCGGTGGGGATCAGCAGGGTCTGGCCGGGCTCGAGGACGGTGTCCTCCTTGAGCAGGGCGCGCAGGTCCAGGCCGGCAGAGCCTGGGGTGGCGTACTGCGGCAGGGGGAATTCAGTGCCCAGGCGTGGGTCGAGGATCTTGGCTTGAAGAGCGTGCATGTAACTTATTGAACCTGGTTGAGCCGTTCGGCGATGAAGGCGACTAGCTGCCGGGCGATCTTGCCCTTGCTGGTCTGCGCAAAGAGGGTCTGGTGCTGCTGGCGGTCGATCACGGTCAAGGCGTTCTCTTCGCTGTTGAAACCGATGCTGGGGTTGGCCACATCATTGGCGACGATCAGGTCGAGATTCTTGTCCTTGAGCTTGCGTGTGGCGTAATCGAGCAGGTGTTCGGTCTCGGCGGCGAAGCCAACGCTGAACGGGCGGTCGCCACGGCCAGCGATGGTCGCAAGGATATCGGGATTACGCACCATCTGCAGCAGCATGCCGTCGCCGGTCGTAGGATCTTTCTTGAGTTTTTGCGTGGCAACCACCTCTGGCCGGTAGTCCGCGACCGCTGCCGAGGCAATGAACAGGTCGCAGGGCATGGCCGCTTCACAGGCCGCGAGCATGTCCCGCGCGCTGACCACGTCGATGCGGTTGACCCGGTCGGGGGTGGGCAGGTGCACCGGGCCGGTGACGAGGGTCACCCGAGCACCGGCTTCGGCGGCCGCTTCGGCCAGGGCGAAGCCCATCTTCCCGGAGCTATGATTGGTGATGTAGCGGACCGGGTCGATGTTTTCCTGGGTTGGGCCGGCAGTGATCAGCACGTGTTTGCCGGTCAGCGTCTGGCGCTTGAAGCTTTCGGCGGCGCACCAGGCCAGGTCGGTGGCTTCGAGCATACGGCCAAGGCCTACGTCGCCACAGGCTTGGCTGCCGGAGGCTGGGCCGAACACCTGGATGCCGCGGCTTTTGAGCAGGTCGAGGTTGGCCTGGGTGGCCGGGTCACGCCACATCGCCTGGTTCATGGCCGGGGCGACGGCAACGGTGGCATCGGTGGCCAGGATCAGGGTGGTCAGCAGGTCGTCGGCCATGCCTTGGGCCATGCGCGCCATGAGGTCGGCCGTGGCGGGGGCGATGAGAACCAGGTCGGCCCACTTGGCCAGCTCGATATGGCCCATGGCCGCTTCGGCGGCGGGGTCGAGCAGGTCCATGTGCACCGGGTGGCCGGACAGCGCCTGCAGGGTCAGCGGGGTGATGAACTCTGCACCGCCACGGGTCATGACGACGCGCACCTGCGCGCCGTGCTCCAGGAGTCGGCGGATCAGTTCGGCGCTTTTGTAGGCGGCAATGCCGCCACCGACGCCGAGGACGATGCGCTTGTGATACAGCCGCTGCATAGGCTTTTGCCTTTTTCCAGTGAAAGCGGGCGGCGACAAGAACTGCCTGCGGCAGAACGTCGCATGTACGAGGCGAAATAGATTAACACAGGGCCCAAACGTGCCGCAGCAGGACCAAGGAGCGGGGATGAGTATCAGGGAATGGCCGGCTGAAGAACGGCCGAGGGAGAAGTTGTTGTTGCGGGGGGCGGCGGTGCTGTCGGACGCCGAGCTGGTAGCGGTGCTGCTGGGCTCGGGCGTTGCCGGGCGTAACGTGCTGGAGCTGGCGCGGGGGTTACTGGTTCGCTTTGGGGGCCTGAGGCCATTTTTGGAGGCTGATCGCCAAGCCATTTTGCGCGAGCCAGGTCTTGGGCCCGTGAAGTACGCCCAGTTGCAGGCACTTCTGGAGATTGGCCGGCGCTACCTGGATGAGACGATCGAGCGCACGCCGGCTCTGGAGAGCCCGGAGGCGGTGCGACGCTACCTCAAGGCCATGCTGCGCCATGAGCCCAGTGAGGTGTTTGGCTGCCTATTTCTGGATACCAAGCACCGGCCGCTGGCGTTCGAGATCCTGTTCAGGGGGACGATCGACCGGGCCAGTATCTACCCACGGGAAGTGGTGCGCCGAGCGTTGCTGCACAACGCAGCGGCGTTGATCCTGTGCCATAACCACCCGTCGGGCAACAGCGAGCCCAGCCAGGATGATGTGCACATGACGTTGGCGCTAAAGCGCGCGTTAGGGCTGATCGATGTACGGGTGCTGGACCACATCATCGTGGGCGATGGCGAGCCGTTGTCGATGGTGGAGGAGGGGTGGATCGTTGCTTAGCGGTGTACTTGTGCCGGCCTCTTCGCGGGGCAAGCCCGCTCCCACAGGTACCGCACAGCATTCAAAGGCTGTGAGGTCCTTGTGGGAGCGGGCTTGCCCCGCGAAGAGGCCGGCACAGGCTTACTTGGTCACCGAAACCTTGCTGAAATCCAACCGCCCAAACGGGCTCACCTGGTACCCCTCGACCCCCTGGCGCAGCAGGGTCGCCGCGGTCGGGTGCGCCAGCGGCACCCACAGCGCCTGCTGCTGGATCAGCGTCTGCGCCTGCTGGTACAGCCGGCTGCGTACGCTCTGGTCATTGGTGGTGCGCCCGGCGTTGATCAGCTGGTCGAGGCGGCTGTCGCAGAACCGTGCAAAGTTGGTCCCCGACTTCACCGCCGCACAGGAAAACTGCGGGCTGAGGAAGTTGTCCGGGTCGCCGTTGTCACCCGCCCAGCCCATGAACAGCAAGTCATGCTCGCCGGCCTTGGCGCGGCGGATCAGCTCGCCCCACTCGATCACGCGGATTTCGGCCTTGATGCCGATCTTGCCCAGGTCGGCCTGCAGCATCTGCGCGCCAAGGCTGGGGTTGGGGTTGAGCAGGCTGCCCGAAGGGCGGGTCCAGATCGTGGTGCTGAAGCCGTCAGGCAGGCCAGCCTTGGTCAGCAAGGCCTTGGCCTTTTTCAGGTCCAAGGGGTAGCCGGGCAGGTCCTTGGCGTAGCTCCAGGTGTTGGGCGGGTAGGGACCGTTGGCGGCCGTCGCGGTGCCTTCGAACACCGCCTTGAGGTAAGCCTGTTTGTCGAAGGCCAGGTTGATGGCCTGGCGCACCTCTGGCTTGTCCAGGGGCGGGTGTTCGCTGTTGATGGCGACAAAGGCGGTCATGAAGGCCGGCGTGCTGGCTACCGTGAGGTTGCCATCCTTGCCGGCTTCAGCGATGTCCAGCGGCTTGGGCGAGAGGGCTACCTGGCACTCGTTGCGCTTGAGTTTTTGCAGGCGCACGTTGGCATCGGTGGTGATGGCGAAGATCAGCGGGTCGACCGCAGGCTTGCCGGCGAAGTAGTCGGGGTTGGCGCGATAGCGCACCACGGCGTCCTTCTGGAAACGCTGGAAGACGAACGGCCCGGTGCCGATCGGCTGGCTGTTGAGCTTGTCCGGCGTGCCCGCCTTGAGCAGATCGTCGGCATACTCGGCGGAATAAATGGAGGCAAAGCCCATGCTCAAGGTGGCCAGGAACGTGGCATCCGGGTGGGTCAGGGTGAAGCGCACAGTGTGCGGCTCAGGGGCATCGATCGACTTGATCAGGCTGCCCAGTTGCAGCGATTGCGCATGCGGGTAACCGCCCGGCGCAGTCTTGTGCCAGGCGTGGGCTGGGTAGAGCATGCGCTGGAAGCTGAACAGCACGTCGTCGGCGTTCAGCTCGCGGGTCGGCTTGAAGTAGGCGGTGGTGTGAAACTTCACGTCATCGCGCAGCTTGAAGTCGTAGATCAGGCCGTCTGCCGACACCGTCCAGCTCGCCGCCAGGCTAGGGACAACCTTGCCTTGGCCGGCGTCGAACTCCACCAACCGGTTCATCAGCACGTCGGCCGAGGCATTGGTGGTGGTCAGCGAGTTGTACTGGACCACGTCGAAGCCTTCGGGGCTGGCTTCGCTGCAGACACTCAGCGGGGCTGCCTGGGCGATGCCGGCGGCAAACAGGGAGGTAAACAATAAGGAAAAGGCGGCGGCACGCATCGTGACTCCTTGGCTGTCAGTGGCCCATCTGCCAGTGCAGTCTGGAAACGTCCTACCCTAGTGTGCGCATCAGCAAATGACCACCCTCTTTTTCTGTCGGCTGGCGACGAGTGGTCGACAGTGCGCCGCGCTAGTCGCTATGCTGCTCGCGCACGATTTGCCTCAGCTAGATGCTCATCATCTGTTGTTGCAATGCAGTCTTTCTGGTATAAAGCAGCGCTCTTTTCTAGGGGCTCGGCCTGTCGCATCAGCGGATCCGGTCGATAAGACCTCCAGAATCACGGCGCCTGGCGCCAAAGACTGAGAGATTAAGCGGCCAACCCATGCCGGGTTGGGCATGTGGTTTTAGAGGGCTGAGTCATGTCGAGAGTCTGTCAAGTTACTGGTAAGGGTCCAGTAACCGGGAACAACATTTCCCACGCAAACAACAAAACCCGTCGTCGTTTCCTGCCGAACCTGCAGCACCACCGTTTCTGGGTTGAATCCGAGAAGCGTTTCGTGCGTCTGCGCGTTTCCGCCAAGGGCATGCGTATCATCGACAAGCGCGGCATCGACGCCGTTCTGGTTGACATCCGTAAAGCTGGCGCCAAGGTTTAAGGGAGAACATCATGCGTGAATTGATCCGTCTGGTTTCGAGTGCCGGTACCGGCCACTTCTACACCACCGACAAGAACAAGCGCACCACTCCGGACAAAATCGAGATCAAGAAATATGATCCGGTTGTTCGCAAGCACGTGGTGTACAAGGAAGCCAAGATCAAGTAATTGATCGGCAACCTTAAAAAAACCCCGCATCCGAAAGGACGCGGGTTTTTTTTTGCCTGCCAGGACCCTTACTTCTGCTCGAACATCACGTAGATCTTGCGGCAAGGCTCCAGCACCTCCCAGGTGCCTTTGAAGCCGGCCGGGATGACGAACCGATCACCGGCGCGCAGGGTCTTGGCGCCGCCATCCTGGTCGCGCAGCACCGAAACGCCCTGCACGATCTCGCAATATTCGTGCTCGGTATAGTTCACGGTCCACTGCCCGACTTCACCTTCCCAGACACCCGCCGCAAACTGGCCGCACGGGCTGGAGTAGTGGTTATAGACGGCCTGGTCGGGCTCGCCCTTGAGGATTTTCTCTGCCGCCGGGCGGTAGCGTTCAGCCTCGGTCAGAACCTGGGCGAAGTCGATGATGCTGGCGATGCTCATGGTGCGGCTCCTGTTGTTGTTTAATAAAATGAACATCAGTAGGCTTTTAGGCCTTTCGTGTCAAATATATTGATAGTTTACACAGGCTGGTTTAGGGTGTCGTTTGCCCGTGCGCGCGCGTCGCTCGGCCAGAATTCTGACAACGCCAGTGAGTCCTCAGTGCGGCGTTGCACCTAAACAAGAGGAGGAGTTTCGTATGACCACCCTGACTCGTGCGGACTGGGAACAACGTGCCCAGCAACTGAAGATCGAAGGCCGTGCCTTCATCAACGGCGAATACACCGACGCCGCATCCGGTGAGACCTTCGAGTGCCTGAGCCCGGTCGACGGACGCTTCCTGGCCAAGGTCGCCAGCTGCGACCTGGCTGACGCCAACCGTGCCGTCGAGAACGCCCGCGCCACTTTCGATTCCGGCGTCTGGTCGCGCCTGGCTCCGGCCAAGCGCAAGGCCAAGCTGATCCGCTTCGCCGACTTGCTGCGCAAGAACGTCGAAGAGCTGGCACTGCTCGAAACCCTGGACATGGGCAAGCCGATCGGCGACTCCTCGACCATCGACGTCCCAGGCGCGGCACAAGCCCTGCACTGGAATGCCGAAGCCATCGACAAGGTCTACGACGAAGTCGCACCGACGCCGCATGACCAACTCGGCCTGGTAACCCGTGAGCCGGTGGGCGTCGTCGGCGCCATCGTGCCGTGGAACTTCCCGCTGCTGATGGCTTGCTGGAAGCTCGGCCCGGCCCTGGCCACCGGTAACTCGGTGGTGCTCAAACCGTCCGAAAAATCGCCACTGACCGCCATCCGCATCGCCCAGCTGGCCATCGAAGCCGGCATCCCGGCCGGTGTGCTGAACGTGTTGCCAGGCTACGGCCACACTGTCGGCAAGGCCCTGGCCCTGCACATGGACGTCGACACCCTGGTGTTCACCGGTTCCACCAAGATCGCCAAGCAACTGATGATCTACGCCGGCGAATCGAACATGAAGCGCATCTGGCTGGAAGCCGGCGGCAAGAGCCCGAACATCGTCTTCGCCGACGCACCGGACCTGCAAGCCGCTGCCGAAGCCGCTGCCAGCGCCATCGCCTTCAACCAGGGCGAAGTCTGCACCGCGGGTTCGCGCCTGTTGGTCGAGCGCTCGATCAAGGACACGTTCCTGCCCCTGGTGGTCGAGGCCCTCAAAGGCTGGAAACCGGGCAACCCACTGGACCCGCAGACCACCGTTGGCGCGCTGGTCGATACCCAGCAGATGAACACCGTGCTGTCGTACATCGACGCGGGCCACAAGGATGGCGCCAAACTGCTGGCCGGCGGCAAGCGCATCCTCGAAGAGACCGGCGGCACTTATGTCGAGCCGACCATCTTCGACGGCGTGACCAATGCCATGAAGATCGCCCAGGAAGAAATCTTTGGCCCCGTGTTGTCGGTGATCACCTTCGACACGGCCGAAGAAGCCATCGCCATTGCCAACGACACGCCGTACGGCCTGGCGGCTGGCATCTGGACCTCGGATATTTCCAAGGCCCACAAGACCGCCCGTGCCGTGCGCGCTGGCAGCGTCTGGGTCAACCAGTACGACGGCGGCGACATGACCGCGCCGTTCGGCGGCTTCAAGCAGTCGGGCAACGGCCGTGACAAGTCGCTGCATGCGCTGGAGAAGTACACCGAGCTGAAAGCGACCTGGATCAAGCTGTAAATCGCTGGGGCCGCGATGCGGCCCATTCGCGGGACAAGCCCGCTCCCACACGTTCACCGCTGATTTCAGAATCGCGGAGTACCTGTGGGAGCGGGCTTGTCCCGCGAATGGGCCCAAGAAAATCCAACAGGGGGAGCACATGCGCTGGGGCACCTACTTCGCCGTACTGGCATCCGTACTCAGCGTCGGCCTTGCGCTCGGCGTGAGCATGCCGCTGGTTTCCCTGCGCCTGGAGGCCTGGGGCTACGGCAGTTTCGCCATCGGCGTAATGGCAGCGATGCCCGCCTTGGGCGTACTGCTGGGTGCCAGCCTGGCCAGCCGCCTGGCTGGTTGGGTCGGCGTGCCTTCGGCCATGCGCCTGTGCCTCTGGGGCGGCGCGCTGTCGATCGGCCTGGTTGCGGTGCTGCCCAGCTACCCGCTGTGGCTGGCCCTGCGCCTGCTGATCGGCATGTCCCTGACTGTGGTGTTCATCCTCGGCGAAAGCTGGATCAACCAATTGGTGGTCGAGCAATGGCGTGGCCGCCTGGTGGCGCTGTATGGCAGCAGTTATGCCTTGAGCCAACTGGCCGGGCCGCTGGTGCTGGGCTTTCTCGGTTCGGACGACGACTTTGGGTTCTGGGCCGCGACCGGCTTGCTGTTGCTGGCACCGCTGGTGCTGTTGGGCCGCGGCGGGGCGCCGACCACTGAAGCCTACAGTGTCACCTTCCGCGACCTGGTCGCTTTCTGCCGCCGCCTGCCGGTGATCGCTTGGGCAATCGCCCTGTTTGCCTCGTTCGAGGCGATGATCCTGACCTTGCTGCCGGTCTACAGCCTGCAGCAAGGGTTCACCACCGAGGTTGCCTTGTTCATGGTGAGCACGGTGGTGGTGGGCGATGCAGTGCTGCAGTTGCCGATCGGCGCGCTGGCTGACCACATGTCGCGGCGCACCCTGTTCACCGGTTGTGCGGTGACCTTGATGTGTTCCAGCCTGGCGATTCCGTTGCTGCTGCACACGCCGGTGATCTGGCCGCTGTGGGTGCTGTTCGGGGCCAGTGCCGGGGGGTTGTTCACCCTGTCGCTGGTGCTGATCGGCGAGCGTTATCGGGATGATGCGCTGGTACGTGCCAATGCCCATGTGGCGCAGCTGTGGGGCATCGGTTGCCTGCTCGGGCCGCTGTTGGCCGGGGCGGGTAGCCAGTGGATCAGCGGGCATGCGTTGCCGTTGTTGATGGCTATTGGGGCCGCAGGGCTGGTGGTGTTGACCCGTCGGCGCGGTGCCTTCGAACCTGCGCCTGCTTGATGTTCTTTGGAAGCTTTGCGGCCCTTTCGCAGCACAAGGCTGCTCCTACAGGAATAGCGGTGCTCTGGAGCAGCCTTGTGCTGCGAATGGGGCGCAAAGCGCCCCCCCGCAATCGGAACTACAGCATCTTCTCCAGGCCAACCGCCTTGCTGATCCAGGCATTGAAGCGCCGCCAGAGCCCGCCGGGCTCTGCAGTGAGCGTGTGCAACTGGCCGTTGTCCTCGGTCACCCAGACCAGCTTGTCATTGGCCAGCCTGACCTGATAACTCAGCGCGGGCGCCATGCCCTGCACGGCCAGCTCGCGGGTGTATTCGGCCAGCTCCGGGCTGTCCACCAGCACCCCGACCTCGGTATTCCACAGCACCGAACGCGGGTCGAAATTGAACGAGCCGATGAACGTCTTGCGCCGGTCGAAGACGATCGCCTTGCTGTGCAGGCTCGAATCGGAGCTGCCACGGAAGCTCAGGCGCCCGGCGCTGGGGTCGCCCGGCTGGCGGCGCAGCTCGAACAGTTGCACGCCATGTTCGAGCAGCGCACGGCGGTAGGGCGCATAGCCGCCATGCACCGCTGGCACATCGGTGGCTTCCAGCGAATTGGTCAGCAGCCTGACCGACGCCCCGGCATCGGCACGGCCGGTCAGGTACAGCAACCCCGGCTCGCCCGGCACGAAGTACGCCGATACCAGGATCAGCTCCTTGTGCACGTTGGCCAGGTCCGGCGCCAACTGCTGGCTCAGCAGCAGGTGCGGGTCAGGCTCGTCATCGGCTAGCACCTTGCTCGGCGCATCCCACAGCACTTGGCTGTGGGCCCAGATCAGCTCGTTGCGCCAGATATCCAGGCGCGGCTGCGACTGGTACGCCATCAACCGGTCATACAAGGCCTTGCGCTGCGTCCGTGCCTCGGCCAGGGAAACCTCCAGGCGGTGGCGGCTGGCGCGCAGGTCGTCGGCATCCGGCAGGCGCCAGAGAAAATCCCCGATCGGCCGGCTCAGGGCGCTGTTCCAGTACTGGTCGAAACTGTGGCCAAGTTGTTCGGCCACCGGGCCTACGCCCAGCAAGTCGATGTCGGTGAAGTTGAGGTTGGGCTCGGCATCGAAGTACTCGTCACCCAGGTTGCGCCCGCCGACGATGGCCATGCTGTTGTCCACCAGGAACAGCTTGTTGTGCATGCGCCGGTGCTGGCGCGACAGGTTGAACAGGCGGCCTACGGCCCGCGTGGCGCCGGTGCTGCGCCCGAGGTGCAGCGGGTTGAAGACGCGGATCTGGATGTTCGGGTGGGCATCGAGGGTGCCCATGATGGTGTCCAGGCCATCGCTGGTGGTGTCGTCCAGCAAGATACGCACGCGCACGCCACGGTCGGCGGCACGCAGCAGCTCATGCACCAGCGCGCGGGTGCTGAGGCCGTCGTGGACGATGTAGTACTGCAGGTCGATGCTGGCCTGGGCGTTGCGGATCAGCTCGGCGCGCGCGCGAAACGCCTCGTTGCTGTTGGGCAACAGGCGAAAGCCCGAGCGCCCCTCATAAGGTGCCGCCTGGCGCAGCACTGAGCGGCCGAAGGCGGAATCGTTGGCCGGCAGCGCCTGGCTGACTTCGCGAGGGGCGCCGACGCTGGCACAGCCTGCAAGGCCGAGCAGTAGCGTCAGCAGAAGCGGCAGAGCTTGCTGCAATCTCAAGGTAAGCGCGTCCTGTACAGCAAAGGCTTAAGGGGTTGGACCGTGGAGGGCGGCGCAAAGTTACGCGCAGGCGTCGTCCTGATCCAGTAGACGAAGGGCGGTTTCACCCACGTTGCGCACGGCGGCCTCGATTGCCGGCGTAGGTTGGGCGGCGAAATTCATGCGCAGGCAGTGACGGAACTTGCCCGAGGCCGAGAAAATGCTGCCCACGGCAACTTGCACCCCCTGCTCCAGTAAAGCGCGGTTCAGCCGCAGCGTGTCGAAATGTTCGGGCAGTTCGACCCACAGCATGAAGCCCCCCTGGGGCCGGCTGACACGGGTGCCCGGTGGGAAGTAACGGGTGACCCAGTCGCTCATCACGTCGCGGCTGCGTTGGTATTGGCTGCGCATGCGTCGCACGTGGGGCTGGTAATGGCCGGCCTTGATGAAGTCGGCAATGGCCAGTTGCGGCTGGCTGGCGGTGCTGCCGGTGCTGATGTACTTCATGTGCAGCACCCGCTCCAGGTAACGCCCCGGCGCGACCCAGCCGATGCGCAGGCCGGGGGCCAAGGTCTTGGAGAACGAGCTGCACAGCAACACGCGGCCGTCGTCGTCGAACGACTTGAGGGTGCGCGGGCGCGGGTAGGTGTAGGCCAGGTCGCCGTACACATCGTCTTCCAGAATGGCCACGTCATAGCGCTGGGCCAGGCTCAGCAACGCCTTCTTGCGCGCCTCGGGCATGATGTAGCCGAGCGGGTTGTTGCAGCTCGGGGTGATCTGGATGAGCTTGATCGGCCACTGCTCCAGGGCCAGCTCCAGCGCTTCGAGGCTGATGCCGGTGACGGGGTCGGTGGGGATCTCCAGTGCCTTCATGCCCAAGCCCTTGAGGGTTTGCATGGCGCCATGGAAGCTGGGCGAGTCGACCGCGACGATATCGCCCGGCTCGCACACCGCGCGAATGCTGCAGGACAGCGCCTCATGGCAGCCGGTGGTCACCACCAGGTCGGCCGGGCCCAGGCGGCAGCCGGAGTCCAGCATCAAGCGGGCGATCTGCTCGCGCAGGGCCAGGTTGCCATGGATGTTGTCGTAATACAGGCCAGGCATGTCCTGGCGCCGGCTCAGTTGGGCGAGGCTGCGCAACAGCGGCTTGAGGGTCGGGCTGTTGACGTCGGGCATGCCGCGGCCCAGTTGCATCACGTCCTGGCGCGGGGTGCTGCGGACCAGCTCCAGCACCTGTTCCCACTGGGAAATGTCCACAGGGCGCTGGGCCGGGCGGCTGACGGCGGGCAGGGCAGGGAGGTGGCGGTGTTCGCTGACAAAGTAGCCCGACTTGGGCCGCGGCGAGACCATGCCGCTGTCTTCGAGCATGCGGTAGGCCTGCTGCACGGTGCTCAGGCTGACGCCGTGTTCCATGCTGAGGGCGCGCACCGAAGGCAGGCGCTGGCCGGGGCGATACAGGCCTTGCTCGATACGGGCGCCGAGCAGCTCGGCGAGGTTGAGGTAGAGCGTCACGGCATACTCCAGCGTCGCCTGCATACAGCGACCAGTACAGTTGCGCTGAAAATACAGCATTCACGCGTCGATTCGCCAATTCTGTATGGGAATAATAAGCCGAGAGTGGATCTGTATTGTCACCATTGCCAACGCGCATGCTTGCTCCACGGTATCAACTGAACGGGAGAACGCAGTGATGGGTGGCATGAGCGATGTGCGCTTGCAACTGATGGCCAAGGACCTGGAAGCCGGGCAGCGGGCCAAGGTCTTCAATGCGCCAGCGGGCCTGAGCCGTTGGGGGCTGATGGTGCATCGCTGGCATACCCGCAGGGCGCTGTTGCAGCTGACGGACGATGAGTTGCGCGATGTCGGGCTGAGCTGGGAGCAGGCCCGTACAGAAGGGCGCAAACCCTTCTGGAAGGCATAAACGGCCCAATTTGTAGGCACGGCAGCATTCAGACCAGCTCTTTCAGCCGGTGCCAGAGCATCCCCAGTGCCAACAGCGGCGAGCGCAGGTGCTTGCCGCCTGGGAAGGTGATGTGCGGCACCTTGGCGAACAGGTCGAAGCGCCCGCTTTGCTGGCCACTGATGGCCTCGCCCAGCAGGCGTGCGGCCAGGTGGGTAGCGTTGAGCCCATGGCCGGAGTATGCCTGGGCGTAATAGACATTCGGCTGGCTGGCCAAACGGCCGATCTGCGGCAGGCGGTTGGCGCCGATGCCGATCATGCCGCCCCATTGGAACTCGATGCGCACATCGGCCAGGTGCGGGAAAACCTTGAGCATTTTCGGCCGCATGTAGGCGGCGATGTCTTGCGGGTCGCGGCCGGAATAGTGGCAGGCACCGCCGAACAGCAGCCGGTGGTCCGCAGACAGGCGATAGTAATCCAGCGCTACACGCTGGTCGCACACGGCCATGTTCTGTGGCAGCAGTGTGCGCGCGCGTTCCTCGCCCAGAGGCTCGGTGGCAATGATGTAGCTGCCGGCGGGCAGCACCTTGCCGCCCAGCTCGCGGTTGAGGTCGTTGTGGTAGGCATTGCAGCACAGCACCAGCGTCTTGGCGCGGACCCGGCCCTGAGCGGTGTGCACCTTGACCTCAGGGCCATACTCGATGCGGGTGACTTCCGACTGCTCATACAGGCGCACGCCCAGGCGGCTGGCTACGGCCGCCTCGCCAAGGGCCAGGTTGAGCGGGTGCAGGTGGCCCGAGCCCATGTCGATCAGGCCGCCGACATAGCACTCGGCGCCGACCACGCTGTGGATATCGTCTTTGCCGAGCAGGCGCAGCTCATGCTCGTAGCCCAAGCTGCGCAGTGCTTCAGCATCTTCGGCAAAGCCCAGCAGCTCAGCAGGTTTATTGGCCAGGTCGCAGTAGCCCCAGGTCAGGTCGCAGGCGATGGCGTGGCGCTCGACCCTTTCGCGAACGATCTCCACGGCTTCCAGGCCCATCAGCTTCATGCTGCGCACGCCTTCTTCGCCGATCACCGGGAGGAACTGATCCAGGCCATGGCCAACCCCGCGGATGAGTTGCCCGCCGTTGCGCCCGCTGGCGCCCCAGCCGAGCTTGCGGGCTTCCAGCAGGATCACCGAGAGGCCACGTTCGGCCAGTTCGATGGCGGTGTTCAGGCCTGAATAGCCGCCGCCGACGATGCACACGTCGGCGCTGTGCTCGCCTTGCAGGAACGCGTGGTCGGGGTGGGGCGCGCTGCTGGCGGCGTAATAGGAGGCGGCGTGCTGCGCGCTGTGGATCATGGGGCAGGTCCTGGGCAGGAAAACAGAAGGGGGAGGATAAGCTGGGGTTTTGTGGTGGGGCAACTGGCCCAATCGCCGGCTTGCCGGCGATTGGGCCTATAATTCGACCTCGACCCTCATTGCGTACCCCGCCATGTCCTGCAACCGCCACAAGATCCACTTCCTGCGCGAGCTCATCCCCTCATTCGAGTGCGAGCCCGGTTGCCACGATTGCTGCGGCCCGGTCACCACGTCCACCGAAGAAATGGCCCGCCTGCCGCGCAAGACCGAGGCGGAGCAGGCCGCTGCGCTGGAGCACCTGGACTGCGTGCACCTGGGCCCCAATGGTTGCACGGTGTATGAAGAGCGGCCGATGATCTGCCGCCTGTTCGGCACTACCCCGCGCATGGCCTGCCCGCGCGGTCGCGGCCCGGAACAGATGATCGAGCCCGAGGCTGAGCAGCTCGTTCACCAGTTCATCGCCACCACCCGCCAAGTGCTGGTCTAGCCTCAGTCCGGAATCGGCAGGCAGAGGCTCTCTTTTACCTCCTCCATCACGATGTAGCTCTTCGACTCGCGCACGTGCGGCAGCTTCAGCAGGATGTCGCCCAGCAGCTTGCGGTACGAGGCCATTTCCGAGATGCGCGCTTTCACCAGGTAGTCGAAGTCGCCTGAGACCAGGTGGCACTCCAGCACATGGGGCAGCTTGAGTACGGCGCGGCGGAATTCTTCGAAGGTGTCGCCAGACTTGTAGTCCAGGCTGATTTCGACGAACACCAGCAAGCTGCCCTTCAGGTGCTGCGGGTTGAGCCGGGCGTTGTAGCCCATGATGATGCCCTCGCGCTCCAGGCGGCGGACGCGCTCGGTGCACGGGGTGGTGGAAAGCCCAACTTTCTCGCCCAGTTCGGTGAAGGAAATACGGCCGTCATTCTGCAGGATCCGCAGTATGTTGCGGTCGATCTTGTCCAGTTCACGCTTGCTCTGGTGCTGGGTTCTCATAGGGGATGCCCCTCCGTGAAAGGCAATATTGCCGAGAATTCTCGCCAAATATAGGCTTTTATATAGTGAATTGCACTGGTCTGTAATTTTTATACTGCGCGCATCCATGCCATTTCAACAAAAGACTGCGGTGCGCCGCGTGCGAGGGATCAACAATGCGAGTTCTGGTACTTGGTAGCGGTGTCATCGGAACCGCCAGTGCCTATTATCTGGCCCGGCAAGGTTTTGAAGTGACGGTGGTCGACCGCCAGCCAGCGGCGGCCATGGAAACCAGCTTCGCCAACGCAGGCCAGATCTCGCCCGGCTATGCCTCGCCCTGGGCTGCCCCGGGTGTGCCGCTCAAAGCCATCAAGTGGCTGCTCGAACGCCATGCGCCACTGGCCATCAAGCTCACCGGCGACGTCGACCAGTACCTGTGGATGGCACAGATGCTGCGCAACTGCACCGCCAGCCGCTATGCGGTGAACAAGGAGCGCATGGTGCGCCTGTCCGAGTACAGCCGCGACTGCCTCGATGAGCTGCGCGCCGAAACCGGCATCGCCTACGAAAGCCGCACCTTGGGCACCACCCAGTTGTTCCGCACCCAGGCGCAGGTCGATGCCGCAGCCAAGGACATCGCCGTGCTCGAACAGTCCGGCGTGCCTTATGAACTGCTCGACCGCGATGGCATTGCTCGCGTCGAACCGGCCCTGGCCGGGGTTAAAGACATCCTCGCCGGTGCACTGCGCCTGCCCAACGACCAGACCGGCGATTGCCAGCTGTTCACCACCAAGCTCGCCGACATGGCGCAGAAGCTGGGTGTGGAGTTCCGCTTCGGCCAGGACATCCAGCGCCTGGACTTTGCCGGTGACCGCATCAACGGTGTATGGATCGACGGCAAGCTGGAAACCGCCGACCGCTACGTGCTGGCCCTGGGCAGCTACTCGCCGCAGATGCTCAAGCCACTGGGCATCAAGGCGCCGGTCTACCCGCTCAAGGGTTACTCGCTGACCGTGCCGATCACCAACGCCGAGATGGCGCCAACGTCGACCATTCTCGACGAGACCTACAAGGTTGCCATCACCCGTTTCGACAACCGCATCCGCGTTGGCGGCATGGCTGAGATCGCCGGTTTTGACCTGTCGCTCAACCCGCGTCGGCGCGAAACGCTGGAGATGATCGTCAACGACCTTTATCCTCGCGGCGGTGACCTGAGCCAAGCCAGTTTCTGGACCGGCCTGCGCCCGGCCACCCCGGACGGTACGCCGATCGTGGGTGCCACAGCGTTCCGTAACCTGTTCCTCAACACAGGCCACGGGACCTTGGGCTGGACCATGGCGTGTGGCTCCGGTCGCCTGCTGGCGGACCTGATTGCACGTAAAAAACCGCAGATCAGTGCCGAAGGGCTGGATATTTCCCGGTATGGCAACAGCCGGGAAGTGGCCAAGCACGGGCAGACCGCGCCCGTTCACCAGTGATGTGAGTGCCTGTTCCGGCCTCTTCGCGGCTAAAGCCGCTCCCACAGGGATCGCATGAACGTGCAGTTTGTGCGGTCCCTGTGGGAGCGGGTTTACCCGCGAAGAATTGAACACTGTTTTTAAACTGAACCACCATAAGGCATGCCGCCATGCGTCCCGCCCGCGCCCTGATCGACCTCCAGGCCCTGCGCCACAACTACCGCCTCGCCCGTGAACTGACCGGCGCCAAAGCCCTTGCCGTGATCAAGGCCGATGCCTACGGCCATGGCGCGGTGCGTTGCGCCCTGGCGCTGGAAGCCGAAGCCGACGGCTTTGCCGTGGCCTGCATCGAAGAAGCCCTGGAGCTGCGCGCCGCGGGCATCAAAGCCCCCGTTTTGCTGCTCGAAGGTTTTTTCGAGGCCTGCGAGCTGGCGCTGATCGCCGAGCACGACCTGTGGTGCGTGGTGCATTCGCTGTGGCAACTCGAAGCGATCGAAAAGACCCAGGTGCACACGCCACTGACGATCTGGCTGAAGCTCGACAGCGGCATGCACCGCGTCGGCCTGCACCCCAAGGATTACCACGAGGCGTATCAGCGCCTGCTGGCCAGCGGCAAGGTGGCGCGCATCGTACTGATGAGCCATTTCGCCCGTGCCGACGAACTGGACGCCGACGCCACCGCCGAGCAGATCGCGGTGTTCGAGGCTGCGCGTCAGGGCCTGGCCGCCGAGTGCAGCCTGCGCAACTCGCCCGGCGTGTTGGCGTGGCCACAGGCTGGCGGCGACTGGGTACGCCCAGGCCTCATGCTGTATGGCGCCACCCCCTTCGAAGTCGCCCAGGCCGAGGCGCAACGCCTGCAACCGGTGATGACCTTGCAGTCGCGCGTCATCAGCGTGCGCGAACTGCCCGCCGGTGAGCCGGTTGGCTACGGCGCCAAGTTCACCAGCCCGCGGCCGACCCGTGTCGGTGTGGTCGCCATGGGCTACGCCGATGGCTACCCGCGCCAAGCCCCCAATGGCACCCCGGTGATGGTCGCCGGCAAGCGCGCCCAGCTGATCGGCCGGGTCTCGATGGACATGCTCTGCATCGACCTGACCGATGTGCCAGAAGCTAACGTCGGCAGCCCGGTAGAGCTGTGGGGCAAGCAGGTGCTGGCCAGCGAAGTGGCCGCGCAGGCCGGCACCATTCCCTACCAGATCTTCTGCAACCTGAAGCGGGTGCCGAAAGACTACTGCGGTGAGTAAGTGCGACGAATGAGACGCTGAAGCGGACAGCTTGAGGGGTGGTGTGTTGTAAATACTGAACGGCATTGCCATGATATCGTTCACATCCACCCCTATTTCTACCCGTTTCAGGAGGCTCCAGCTTTGGACGTCGGCGAACGACTGCAAGCCATCCGCAAGCTCAAGGGCCTGTCACAACGTGAACTCGCCAAGCGCGCGGGCGTAACCAACAGCACCATCTCGATGATCGAGAAAAACAGCGTCAGCCCTTCGATCAGTTCGCTGCGCAAGGTGTTGAGCGGCATTCCGATGTCGATGGTCGAATTCTTTTCGGTCGAACTGGCTGTCGAGAGCCCGACGCAGATCGTCTACAAGGCCGATGAGCTGATCGATATCTCGGACGGCGCGGTGACCATGAAACTGGTGGGCAAGTCGCACCCCAACCGGGCCATCGCGTTTCTCACCGAGGTCTACCCACCGGGTGCCGACACCGGCGCCGAAATGCTTACCCACGACGGCGAAGAGACCGGCATCCTGCTCGAAGGCCGGCTTGAACTGGTGGTCGGCAACGAGGTGTTCATCCTCGAAGAAGGCGACAGTTACTACTTCGAAAGCACCCGCCCGCACCGCTTTCGCAACCCCTTCGACGCGCCGGCCCGGCTGATCAGCGCGGCGACGCCTTCAAACTTTTGATCCAGCGCAGTGCATTGATTCGGCAATACCCCTTTCCTGTGTAGGGTCGTTTCACGGTCTCTGGGTTCCCGCTATACTTTTCAACGCTCGCCGACCCGTGGCCGCGAGCGTGATTAGCCACCATGAGGGTGTACGCGTGAACCAAATCAAGAAGATGCTGGCCGTACCAGCAGCCGTATTCGCCCTCTGGGCAATGAGCGCAACCGCTGCGACCAACGACGACATCGCCAAGCGCCTGGAGCCGGTTGGCCAGGTGTGTGTCCAAGGCCAGGAGTGCAAGGGCATGGAAGTGGCCGCGGCGGCAGGCGGCGGCGGTGCCAAGACGCCAGACGACATCATCGCCAAGCATTGCAATGCCTGCCATGGCACCGGCTTGCTCGGCGCGCCGAAAATCGGCGATACCGCCGCGTGGAAAGAACGCGCCGACCACCAGGGCGGCCTGGATGGCATCCTGGCCAAGGCCATTACCGGCATCAATGCCATGCCGCCTAAAGGCACGTGCGCGGATTGCTCGGATGATGACCTGAAAGGGGCGATCAAGAAGATGTCGGGGTTGTGAGTAACAGCTGAATTGCACGAGGCCCGCCGTTGATGGCGGGCTTTGTTTTTGTGCTGGCTGTGCCGGCCCTTTCGCGGGTAAACCCGCTCCCACACGGACCTCACAGTCTTTGAATGCTGCGGTGTACCTGTGGGCTTGCCCCGCGAAGAGGCCCGCACAGGCAACCAACAAGGCATGTCCGTGTCCAACCCCTGAACCCAGGGAAGACTCAGGAGGCCAAGATGCACCTCTGCGCCATCGATCAGGCTGTCGAGCAGGTCTTGTCACGCCTGCCGGCCCATATCCACATGGGCCTGCCACTGGGCCTTGGCAAACCCAACGCCTTCGTCAACGCCCTGTACGCCCGAGTGCGCGACCTGCCCGAACGTCGCCTGACGATTTACACCGCCCTCAGCCTCGGCCGCCCGCCACTGGGTGATGGCCTGCAGCGGCGCTTTCTCGAGCCCTTCGTCGAGCGTGTCTTTGCCGACTACGAAGAACTCACTTACCTCGCCGACCTGCGCAACGACTGCCTGCCCTCGAACATCCGCGTCGAGCAGTTCTTCATGCAGCCCGGCAGCCTGCTGCACAGCGAGACTGCCCAGCAGGACTACATCAGCAGCAACTACAGCCACGCCGCTCGCGACATCAACGCCAAGGGCCTGAACCTGATTGCCCAGCTGGTGGCTGCCACGCCAGAAAAGCCCGTGCACCTGAGCCTGGCCTGCAACCCCGACATCACCCTCGACCTGCTGCCGATGATCGCCAAGCGCCGCGCGGCCGGCGAGACCATTCTCATGCTCGGGCAGGTTCATGCCGAACTGCCCTACATGCCGGGTGATGCGGAGCTGAGCATCGACGCCTTCGACCTGCTGATTGACGAGGTGGAGCAACGTCGGCTGTTCTCTACGCCAAACATGCCGGTCAACACCCAGGACCACTGCATTGGCCTGCACGCGAGCACCCTGGTGCGCGATGGCGGCACCTTGCAGATCGGCATTGGCGCCATGGGCGATGCCGTGGCCGCCGCGTTGCTGGCCAGGCAGGGCGACAACGCTGGCTACCGGGCCTTGATGGATGAACTGGATGTCGGCCCGTGGCAGGCCCTGATCGAGCGCGAAGGGGGGCTGGATGCCTTCGCCCAAGGCCTTTACGGTTGCAGCGAGATGTTCGTCAACGGCCTGCTGGCGCTGGCCGAGGCAGGCGTGGTGCGGCGCCCGGCGGACGAGCAGGGCGTGCTGGTGCATGGCGGGTTTTTCCTTGGCCCGCGGGCGTTCTACCAACGCTTGCGCGAAATGCCGCTGGAGCAGCGCGCACGCTTTGCCATGACGCGGATCAGCTACATCAACGAGCTGTATGGCCAAGAGGAACTGAAACGCCGCCAACGTCGGGATGCCCGCTTCATCAACACCGTGTTCACCATGACCTTGCTTGGCGCGGGGGTTGCCGACCAGCTGGAGGATGGCCGTGTGCTCAGCGGCGTGGGCGGGCAGTACAACTTCGTCGCCCAAGGCCACGCGCTGGAGGGTGGGCGCTCGATTTTGCTGCTGCGCAGTTGGCGCGAGGCGGGTGGGCAGGTGACGTCCAACCTGCTCTGGCAGTACGGCCACTGCACCATCCCCCGGCATTTGCGTGACATCGTGGTAACCGAGTACGGCATCGCCGATTTGCGTGGGCAGACTGACAGTGAGGTGATTGCGCGGCTGCTGGCGGTCAGTGACTCACGCTTCCAGGGCGAGCTGATGGCGCAGGCCAAGAAGGCCGGCAAGCTGGCCAAGGATTTCGAGCTGGAAGCACGCTTCACTGACAATACGCCGGAGCGGCTCGAGGCCATCCGGGCACGGCATGCAGGGTTGTTTCCGGAGTATCCGCTGGGGACTGATTTCACGGCTGAGGAGCGGGACTTGCTGCGGGCGCTGAACTGGTTGAAGAGCAAGTTCAGGCTGAGCGAGGCGCTGGAGCTGGGCAAGGCCGCGCTGGATGCGCCGGGGCCGGAGGGGTATGGGGGGCAGCTGGTGCGAATGGGGTTGGATGACCCCCAGGGGCTGAAAGAAGAGATTTATCAGCGGTTGTTGCTGGCGGGGTTGGCGGCGACCGGGTGATAGCGGGGGCTGTTGCGCAGCCCTTTCGCGACGCAAGGCCGCTCCTACAGGGGGCTGCATTAACCCATGTGGGAGCGGCCTTGTGCCGCGATGGGCCGCAAAGCGGCCCCAATGGCCATCACTCGATGAAGCTGACCACACCGCCTTCCAGCGACTTCACCCGGGCCAGCGATTCAACGCGGTAGCCCTGGCTGTCCAGCTCGGCACGGCCGCCCTGGAACGACTTCTCGATGACGATACCCAGGCCGGCCACGGTGGCGCCGGCCTGCTTGATGATCGAGATCAGTGCCTGCGACGCCTTGCCGTTGGCCAGGAAGTCGTCGATCACCAGCACGCGGTCGCTGCTGTTGAGGTGGCGCGGCGAGATGGCCACGGTGTTCTCGGTCTGCTTGGTGAAGGAGTACACCGAGGCAGTCAGCAGGTTCTCGGTCAGGGTCAGCGACTGGTGCTTGCGCGCAAAGATCACCGGCACGCCCAGCTTCAGGCCAGTCATCACCGCCGGGGCGATGCCCGAGGCTTCGATGGTGACGATCTTGGTCACGCCGGCGTCGGCGAACAGGCGGGCGAACTCGTCACCGATCAACTGCATCAGCGCAGGGTCGATCTGGTGGTTGAGAAACGCGTCGACTTTAAGAACCTGATCGGAAAGCACGATGCCTTCTTCGCGAATCTTCTGATGCAGTGCTTCCACTGTGGTTTTCCTCGATGTAGCAAAGGTGGCCGCAACAGCGGCAACGGTTAAAGAGTAAGGGTTGATCAGCGTTTGAGCATTGCCCGAATATCGGCCAGTGCGTTGTTGCCACGCGCGGCCTTCACTTCGACGGGCGCATCGTCCAGGCCTTCCCAGGCCAAATCGTCCGGCGGCAGTTCGTCGAGGAACCGGCTCGGGGTGCAGTCGATGATCTCGCCGTACTGCTTGCGCTTGGCCGCAAAGGTGAAGGCCAGGGTCTGGCGCGCGCGAGTAATGCCCACGTAGGCCAGGCGGCGTTCTTCTTCGATGGTGTCGGCTTCGATGCTGGAGCGGTGCGGAAGGATCTCTTCTTCCATGCCCATGATGAACACGTAAGGGAATTCCAGGCCCTTGGAGGCATGCAGGGTCATCATCTGCACACCTTCGGCGTTTTCTTCCTCTTCCTGCTGGCGCTCGAGCATGTCGCGCAGCACCAGCTTGCCGATGGCGTCCTCGATGGTCATGTCACCCTCTTCGTCCTTCTCGAGGGTGTTTTTCAGCGCTTCGACCAGGAACCAGACGTTGCTGATGCGGAACTCCGCCGCTTTGTCGCTGGCGGTTTGCTGGCGGATCCAGTTCTCGTAGTCGATGTCGCGGATCATCTCGTGCAGCGCGGCGATCGGGTCATCCAGCGCCACCTTGTGGCGCACCCCGTCCAGCCAGTGCTTGAAGCGCTGCAGGCGCTCGGTGTAACGAGCGTCCAGGTGCTCGCCCAGGCCCAGCTCTTCGCTGGCGGCGTACATCGAGACACCGCGTTCGGTCGAGTAATTGCCGAGCTTTTCCAGGGTCGTGGAGCCGATTTCCCGGCGCGGCACGTTGATCACGCGCAGGTAGGCGTTGTCGTCGTCCGGGTTCACCAGCAGGCGCAGGTAGGCCATGAGGTCCTTGACCTCCTGGCGGCCGAAGAAGCTGTTGCCGCCCGAAAGGCGGTACGGCACCTGGTGGTGCTGCAGTTTCAGTTCGATCAGCTTGGCCTGGTAGTTGCCGCGGTAAAGGATGGCGAAGTCGCTGTAAGGGCGGTTGGTACGCAGGTGTAGGGTGAGGATTTCCATGGCCACGCGTTCGGCCTCGGCTTCCTCGTTCTTGCAGCGGATCACGCGGATCTCGTCGCCCACGCCCATCTCGCTCCACAGCTGCTTCTCGAACGCGTGTGGGTTGTTGGCGATCAGCACGTTGGCGCAGCGCAGGATGCGGCTGGTGGAGCGGTAGTTCTGCTCGAGCATGACGATCTTCAGGGAGGGGTAGTCCTCCTTGAGCAGCATCAGGTTCTCGGGCCGCGCGCCACGCCAGGCGTAGATCGACTGGTCATCGTCGCCGACCACGGTGAACTGGTTGCGCATGCCGATCAGCATTTTCACCAGCAGGTACTGACTGGCGTTGGTGTCCTGGTATTCGTCCACCAGCAGGTAGCGCACGCGGTTCTGCCAGCGCTCCAGCACCTCTGGGTGTTCCTGGAACAGCTTGACCGGCTGCAGGATCAGGTCGTCGAAGTCCACCGCGTTGAACGCCTTGAGCGTGCGCTGGTAGTGGGTGTAGACGATGGCGGCGGTCTGCTCGCGTGGGGTGCGGGCCTTTTCCAGGGCCTCGGGTGGGAGGATCAGGTCGTTCTTCCAGGCACCGATCATGTTCTTGATCTCGTCGATGCCGTCGTCGCCGGAATACTCTTTCTGCATGATGTCCGACAGCAACGCCTTGATGTCGGACTCGTCGAAGATCGAAAAGCCTGGCTTATAGCCCAGCTTGTCGTGCTCCTTGCGGATGATGTTCAAACCCAGGTTGTGGAAGGTGCACACCGTCAGGCCGCGGCCTTCCCCCGGGCGCAGCAAGGTGGCGACCCGCTCCTTCATCTCGCGCGCGGCCTTGTTGGTGAAGGTCATCGCCACGATGTACTGGGCACGGATGCCGCAGTTCTGGATGAGGTGGGCAATCTTGCGCGTGATGACGCTGGTCTTGCCGGAACCTGCACCGGCGAGCACCAAAAGAGGGCCGCCGACGTAGTCTCGGGCTTCCTGTTGCCGGGGATTGAGTCGGGACATGCTAGAAACCGGGGGTCGCCAGAAAATAGCCGCGCATTCTAACAGGCATGGGCCGGTAATGGCGCGACCGTCTGACGTCTGAGTCAGACTTTTATCAGCGCATAAGTATTAGTCAGGCTCATGCTATTCACCGAAAAAATCGTATTTGCCGGTTGGCCTGGTTTCGCGCACGATGCACGACGAAATGTGTCGTTGCCTACATATATAAAAGCGTAAATCATTTTCATTCATGCAGTGGCATACTTGGCCTCTGCCGTTGCACCCGCCCATGCCCTAAGGAGCCCGCTTGTCCACGCCTGTCGAACCGTTGCGTTTGCTGCTGTTGGCTGATGAGCCGGAATGGGCCGTGCTGTTGCGCGAGTGCGTGCAAGCACTGAGCGGCAGCGCGGTGTTGTTGACCGCACCTGACTGGGAGTCGGTCGACAGCCTGTTCAGCCACGACCGCCAAGCCGTGATCCTGGCCACCCCGGCCTTGCAGCCAGCCCCCGGCCGCTGCGAGCTGCCCACGGTCGTGCTGCTCGATCACGAGCCTGAAGTGGCGCCCACCGGGGTCAGCGACTGGCTGGTGCGTGACCACCTCAATGCCGATGCCTTGCGCCGCTCGTTGCGCCACGTTCGCGAGCGCGGCGTGCTGGTTGCCACTTTGCAACGCCTGGCCGAGCAGGACCCGCTGACCGGTATTGCCAACCGCCAGGGTTTCCAGGCCTTGCTGACCACCCGCCTGGCAGAGGGGGATGGCCGTGGCCTGGCCCTCGGCCACCTCGACTTGGACAACTTCCGCCACGTCAACGACGCGCTTGGCCATCAAAGCGGCGATCGGCTGATCCTGCAGGTGGTGGCACGGCTCAAGCTGCAACTGGAGGCCGGCGACCAGTTGGCCCGGCTGGGCAGTGACGAATTCGCCCTGCTGATTGATACCCGCCGCGACCCGAACCGCGCCGAGTGGATGGCCGAACGCATCATCGAAGCCTTGGCCGAGCCCTACTGGATCGACGGCGAAAGCCTGCTGCTCGGCTGCAGCCTGGGCCTGGCTCACGCCCGGGCGCAGGGCGGCGCCGACCCGCTGATGTGGCATGCGCACATCGCCATGCGCCAGGCCAAGGGTAGCCAGGGCTGTACTTTTCATGTCTTCAACGAACGCATCAACCGCAACGCCCGCAGCCTCGCCGACCTGGAAAGCGAGCTGCGCCGAGCCCTGCGCCGTGACGAGCTGGAGCTGCATTACCAGCCACGGCTGAACCTGGCCGATGGGCGCATCGTTGGCCTCGAGGCGCTGGTGCGCTGGCGCCATGCCGAGCGCGGCCTGTTGCCGCCCAGCGAGTTCGTGCCGCTGGCCGAGCAGAGCGGGCTGATCGTGCCGCTTGGCTACTGGGTGATATCGCGCGCGCTGCGTGACATGCAGGCGCTGTGCGAGCATGGCCTGCCGCCGCTGCACATGGCGGTGAACCTGAGCTTCAGGCAGTTTCAGGACAGCCAGCTGCTGACCACCCTGAGCCGGTTGATCATCGAGCACGGCGTCGATGCCCGCTGGCTGGAATTCGAGCTGACCGAGACGGCGGTCATGCGCCGCAACGAACGGGTGCGCCAGACCATGGATGCCCTTGGGCGCTTGGGCGTGCGTTTTTCCCTGGACGACTTCGGCACCGGCTTCTCATCGTTCGTGCACCTGAACAGCCTGCCGATCGCCTTGCTCAAGGTTGACCGCAGCTTTGTCGCCGAGATGGAAATGCGCGAGGAGAACCGCAAGCTGGTGCACGCCATGATCAACCTGGCGCATAACCTCAACCTCGAAGTGGTTGCCGAAGGTGTGGAAAGCGAAGCGCAGATGGCGTTGTTGCGTGAGTTCGGCTGTGACCAGGTGCAGGGGTTTTTGGTCAGCAAGCCGCTGCCGGTGGCGGAGTTGATGGCGTTTTTGCAGGACTGTGGAAGGCCGCATCTGGTTAGCCTGTAAAGCCGCTAGGGCTGCAAAGCAGCCCCGGCAATCACACAGGCAGTGCAGACCTGTCAGGCAAACCCGCCTTTCTCAACAGCCGTTTCATCCGCCATTCAAAGCCAAGGGTCAGCGCCACTGCCGCACAGGCCAGCCCCAACGCCAGCCCCCACCAGATCCCGACCGCGCCGCCTCCCAGGTTGAAGGCGAACAGCCAAGCGCTGGGAGCACCCACCAGCCAATAGCAGCACAGGCCTATCAGGAAGGTGGTCTTGGCATCCTTCAGCCCACGGATCGAGCCCATGGCGATGGTCTGCATGCCGTCGAACAGCTCGAACCAGGCCGCGACCATCACCAGTTGCACGGCCAGTTGGTAAATGGCCGCGAACGCGGGGTCGTTGCGGTCGATGAACAAGCCCACCAGGGCATCCGGCAGCAGCCAGAACAGCGCGGCGAAGGCGAACATGATCATCCCGCCAAAACCGATCCCCACCCGGCCTGCGCTGCGGGCCGCGAGCAGGTTGCCGCCGCCGTAGTACAAGCCCACGCGCATGGTCACGGCATAAGACAGCCCGGTGGGCACCATGAACGCCGTGGAAACGATCTGCAGCGCGATCTGATGCGCCGCCAGCTCCGTGCTGCCGAGCACGCCCATGCACAGCGCGGCAAAGGCGAACAGGCCCACCTCCACCATGTACGTGCCGCCAATCGGCAGGCCCAGCCGCCACAGCTCGCGCAGGGCCGGCAGGGAAGGGCGTGACAGGCCCTGGCGCAGCGGGTAGGCGGCATAGGCCGAATGCCAGCGGATGTACAAGGCCAAGGCAATCGCCATGCCCAGCGACACCACGGCAGTGACCAGGCCGATGCCCATCAGGCCCAGCTTGGGCAGGCCGAACATGCCTTCGATCAACGCAACGTTGAGCAGGTAGTTGAGCACCGTGCCTATCACGCTGATGACCATCACCGGCGTCGAACGGCCAAGCGCGCTGGTGAAGCCACGCAGGGCCATGAAGGTCAGGTAGCTGGGCAGGGCCAGCGGCAGCAGGGTGAGGAATTCGGCGGCCGAGGCGACGTTTTCCGGCTGTTGGCCAAACATCAGCAACACCGGCTCCAGGTTCCACAGCACCAGCGCCGCGACCAGCGCCAGGCCCCAGGCCAGCCACAGGCCGCTTTGTGCCAGGCGTGTGACGCCCTCGATGTCGTTGGCACCCTTGCGGATGGCCACCAGTGTGCCGACCGCGGCGATCACGCCCAGGCAAAAAATCGACACGAACGAGTAGCTCGCAGCGCCCAAGCCGCCGCCCGCCAAGGCTTGCGGGCTGATGCGGGCCATCATCAGGGTGTCGGTCAGCACCATCAGCATGTGCGCCAACTGCGAGGCGATCAGCGGCCCAGCCAGGCGCAGCAAAGCCTTGAGTTCGGTGGTAGGCGCTACATGCATGCGTGTGGTCCTTTTCCTGATCCCGTGAGCGAAGGGCGATTCTGAGGCTTTGGTCAGCTTTGCACAAAAGGATAAAAACGATCATTGGCATGAGTTTGACTCATGTGTTTATGCTGTCAGCGATCCGTTCCCCAGCCCGCATGGCAGGTGCCTAATGTCTCGTCAGCTCCCACCGTTGTATGCCTTGCGCGCATTCGAAGCCGCTGCGCGACTGAGCTCCTTCACCCGTGCCGGCGAAGAACTTTCGATTACCCAGAGTGCGGTCAGCCGCCATATCCGCACCCTTGAACAACACTTCGCCTGCCGCCTGTTCGTGCGCAGCGGCCGCAGCTTGCAGCTGACCGAAGCGGCCAGGGTGTTGCTGCCCGGCGTGCGCGAAGGCTTCGCCGCGCTGGAGCGGGCTTGCGACACCTTGCGCGGCGAAGATGACATCTTGCGCATGAAAGCGCCCTCTACCCTGACCATGCGCTGGTTGCTGGCCCGCCTAAGCCGTTTTCGTCACCTGCAGCCCGGTAACGAAGTGCAACTGACCAGTGCCTGGATGGACGTTGACCATGTCGATTTCAACCAGGAGCCTTTCGATTGCGCGGTGTTGCTCAGCGATGGCGTGTTCCCGGCGCATTGGGAAGTGCGCCGGTTGTTTCCCGAACTGCTGATCCCGGTGGGTGCGCCGGACCTGCTCGATGATGGGCCGTGGGACGAGCGTCGGCTGGCCTGCATCGAACTGCTGCACCCGACCGTGGACAAGCGTGACTGGCGCGAATGGCTGGAGCGCATGGGGCTTAGCGACAAGGTGTCGCTCAAGGGCGGCCAGGTGTTCGATACCCTGGAGTTGGGCATGATCGCAGCGGCGCGTGGCTATGGCATATCGATGGGGGATTTGCTGATGGTGGCCGAGGATGTGGCGCAGGGGCGTTTGAGCTTGCCCTGGCCAACGGCGGTGCCCAGCGGCATGGATTACTACCTGGTGTGGCCGCGCACCCGGCCGGGTGGCGAGCGGTTGCGGCGCTTGAGCGAATTTTTGCACGCGGAGGTGGCGGCGATGGACCTGCCAGATGTGCAGGTCCTGCCGACGCTTGGGCCGCAGCGCGACCCAATGCGGCCCTAAGGCTTACATCGACCCCAGGTTCAGCGCCTGTGCACACGCCTGCAACGAGCGGCGCTCGCTCTGCGCATACAACGCCAGCTCATCCTGCACCTTCAGCCCCAATGCAGCTTCGAACGCCTCACGGTTAGCGTTGCTGCCGTATTCCGCCTGCGCATCATCGCCCAGGTTGGACTGGAAGATCCCCGCCGCACTCACCGGCAGGAAGTCTTCGTACACCAGCGCCTCGAAGTGCACATGCCCCGCGTCGATCAGCCCTTGCAGGGTGGCTGGGCGGTCGCTGTGATCGCGAGCGGCCAGGCCTTTTTCGGTGGCGAAGTAACGGAAGTAGGCCAGGCCCTGTTCACGCATCTGCGCCAGGTCGTCGGGGAACTCGGCGAAGGTCTGGCTCAACAGCGTCCTGTAACGCTCGGCATTGGCTTCGGCTGGCACACCGCCCAAGGCGGCGCGGGTAGCATCAAGCAGTTTGTCGTACAGCTGGCGACCCTTCGGCGTCAGTGCGGCACCGCGTTGTTCGATCTCGCCGAAACGCGCGGTGTGGCTGCCCTCGCTGCCTTGCTGGCCGCAGAAGGCGACTTTTTCCTGCAGCGCCTTGAAGCTGGTCTGGCGCAGCAGGATTGGGTGGCGGCGGGTGGGCGGGCCTTCGACCACGGCCTTTGGCGGAATGCCCTTGGCCGGCATGCCGACCTGGATCGCGTCGATGTCCAGGGTGCGCGGGGTCAGGTGGTTGATGTGCGGGCCCTTGAAGGCCACCACATCGGCAATCAGACGGTGCTGGTCGTGCAGTTGCTGGTACTGCTCGGCGGTTACCGTGGCGTCATGGTGCCAGCGGAAGGTGTGCAGCGCTTCCTGCACGAACGCCTCGGCGTCGGCTGCGCTGAGGCCGCCGTCACGCTCGCACTGGGCAATCAGCTCGAGTACGCGCGGGGTGAAAATCTTGCGTTTGGCCAGGATGCCCTGTGCCAGTTCGCGCAGTTGCGGGTTGTCGATCAATTCCAGGCGCAGCAGCGAGGTGAACACCCGGAACGGGCTGACATGCAGGGACTGCTCGTGCACGGCGCGAAAGGCGGTGGAGTGCACGGGTACGCCTGCAGAGCTGAGGTCGTAGTAGCCGACGGGCTCCATGCCCATCACCGCGAACAGTTTGGCGATGGTGGCCAGTTCTTCGGCGGTGCCGACGCGGATGGCGCCGTGGCGTTCCTGGTCCAGGCGCTCGATTTCGCCGGTCCAGCGCAGCGCTTCGGCCACCTTTGGTTGCTGGGTCATCACCTGCTGGTTGATTTCGCTCACCAGCTCCAGCAGCGTGCCATACAGCGGCACTTCCTGTTTGTACATGAGCGACATGGCGGCAGAGAACTGCGCGCGGATGCTGTCTGGGCTGACGAAATCGTGGGCGGGCATCGCTAGCTTCCTGGTTGGGTTCGGACGCTTACATGAAAGCTGGGAATGCACATGGCTCACAAGCGAAAAAAAGTGCGAGTGTCATTCCTTTTTTGATCGACCTTAGGGCCCCTTCGCGGGTGAACCCGCTCCCACAGGTACTGCACAGCGTTCCAACATTGCACCACCCCTGTGGGAGCGGGTTTACCCGCGAAGAGGCCTTAGTGCCTACAACTGCTCGCGAATCCACTCCACCAACGCCCGCACCTTCGGCACCTCCGCCGCATGCTCGGCATACGCCAGGTAATGCGCCCCGGTACTCTTCATCGCATGATTCCAGGCAATGACCAGGCTCCCTTCATTGAGCTCCTTGGCCACCAGGTACCGCGGCACCAGCGCCACCCCACAGCCCGCCTGCGCCGCGCTCAAGGCCATATAGAACGTATCGAACCGCGGCCCATGGTAGGCGCTGACACTCTGCAGCCCCAGCTCCAGAAACCACTCATGCCACGCCTCTGGCCGCGACGTACTCTGCAGCAGCACCAGCTCGGCCAACTCACCGGCATCGGCCAGCGCCCGCCCGGCCAACAGCTCCGGCGCGCACACCGGCACCACCTCTTCGCGGAACAGCTCCACGCAGGTCGCCCCCGGCCAGGTGCCTTGCCCATAGAAGAACACCACATCCGCCGAGCCTTGCAGCAAAGCGAATGGCTCCATCTCGTTACGGATGTCCAGGTGGATATTGGTGTGGCGCTTGCCAAAGCCTTTGAGGTGGGGGATCAGCCAGCGCACGCCAAAACTCGGTTGAGTGGCTACCTTCAATATCTCGGTCTGCTCGCCATAGGTCAGTACGTAGCGGCTGGACATGTCCACCTGGGTGAGGATCTTGTTGACCTCGGCCAGGTACAGGCTGCCCGCTGGCGTTAGCTGCAGGCGGCGGCGAATGCGCAGGAACAGGTGGTGGCGCAGCATGTCTTCGAGTTGCGCCACTTGCTTGCTGACCGCGCTCTGGGTCAGGTGCAGCTCCTCGGCGGCACGGGTGAAACTTAAATGACGGGCTGCAGCTTCAAAGCACTGCAGGGCGGTCATGGAGGGCACCAAGCGTTTGGACATAGCGGTCTCTGCGGCTCAAATCATTACCTGACGGAATGATATGCGGAATAAAGGTCGTTTGTTGCACTAGTGTGATCGGATTAATACTGATCCACATCATTTTTCCACCCCATCACCGATGTAGGAGATGCACAAATGGTTGCTGGATTGCTCGAGCGCCTTGGCGTTGCCGCCGAGGCTTACACCCAGGGCGACTACCCTGTTCACACGCCGATCGACGGCAGCCAGATCGCCTCGGTGAAACTGCTCGGCAAGGCCGAGACCATCGCCCGCATCGATCAGGCGCAAAGCGCCTTCGACGCCTGGCGCACCGTGCCGGCCCCGCGCCGTGGCGAGCTGGTCCGCCTGTTCGGTGAAGTGCTGCGTGAACACAAGGCCGACCTCGGCGAACTGGTTTCGATCGAAGCCGGCAAGATCACCCAGGAAGGCCTGGGTGAAGTCCAGGAAATGATCGACATCTGCGACTTCGCCGTTGGCCTGTCGCGTCAGTTGTACGGCCTGACCATCGCCTCCGAGCGCCCTGGCCATCACATGCGTGAAACCTGGCACCCGCTGGGCGTGGTTGGTGTGATCAGCGCCTTCAACTTCCCGGTTGCCGTCTGGGCCTGGAACACCGCGCTGGCCCTGGTGGCCGGTAACTCGGTGGTGTGGAAGCCGTCGGAAAAGACCCCACTGACCGCCCTGGCCTGCCAGGCGCTGTTCGAAAAAGCCCTGAAAGCCTTTGGCGATGCACCGGCTGGCCTGGCGCAACTGGTCATCGGTGGCCGTGAAGCGGGCGAAGCGATGGTCGATGACCCACGTGTGCCGCTGGTCAGCGCCACGGGCAGCACCCGCATGGGCCGTGAAGTCGGCCCACGTGTTGCCGCCCGCTTCGGCCGCAGCATCCTCGAACTGGGCGGCAACAACGCCATGATCCTGGCCCCGAGTGCGGACCTGGACCTGGCTGTGCGCGGCATCCTGTTCTCCGCCGTGGGTACTGCGGGCCAGCGCTGCACCACCCTGCGCCGCCTGATCGTGCACCGCTCGATCAAGGACGAAGTGGTTGCCCGCGTCAAAGCCGCCTACGGCAAAGTACGTATCGGCGACCCACGCAAAGACAACCTGGTGGGCCCGCTGATCGACAAACTGTCGTTCGACGCCATGCAGGGCGCGCTGGCCAAGGCCCGCGACGAAGGTGGCCAGGTGTTTGGCGGCGAGCGTCAGCTGGCTGACCAGTACCCGAACGCCTACTACGTGTCCCCAGCCATCGCCGAGATGCCGGCCCAGAGCGACGTGGTTCGCCACGAGACCTTCGCGCCGATCCTCTACGTGCTGGCCTACGATGATTTCGAAGAGGCCCTGCGCCTGAACAACGAAGTGCCACAAGGCCTGTCCTCGTGCATCTTCACCACCGACATCCGTGAAGCCGAGCGCTTCCAGAGTGCCTCGGGTAGCGACTGCGGCATCGCCAACGTCAACATCGGCACCAGCGGCGCCGAGATCGGCGGTGCTTTTGGTGGCGAAAAAGAAACCGGCGGTGGTCGTGAATCCGGTTCGGATGCCTGGAAAGGCTACATGCGTCGTCAGACCAACACCGTCAACTACTCGCGCGAGCTGCCGCTGGCGCAGGGTATCGTGTTCGACTGATGCTGCATGGCCGGGGGCTTTGCCCCCGGTTCGCGGGGCAAGCCCGCTCCCACAGGATCCCCGCTGCCTTTCAGGCCTGTGTGGTCCCTGTGGGAGCGGGCTTGTCCCGCGAATGGGCCGCAAAGCGGCCCCAACAAAACCAGATGCACCCGCAATAAGAACAACACTGCTGGAGCCGGCCATGTCCGAACTGCGTCAACAATGCTTGTGGGAATTCGTCAGCAAACCGACCGTCGCCGCCCAGGCCCTGGCCGGTGAGCACAAGGCCGATGTCTGTGTCATCGGTGGCGGCATCACCGGCCTGTCCGCAGCGATCCACCTGCTCGAACAGGGCAAGTCGGTGATCTTGCTGGAAGCCTGGAAGATCGGCCACGGTGGCTCCGGACGTAACGTCGGCCTGGTCAATGCCGGCACCTGGATCCGTCCCGACGACGTCGAGGCGACCCTCGGCCAGAAGCAGGGCAGCCGCTTGAACAAGGTGCTTGGCGAAGCACCGGGCGAGGTATTCGCCATGATCGAGCGCCTGGGCATCGACTGCCAAGCCCAGCACAAAGGCACGCTGCACATGGCGCACAACGCCACCGGCATTGCCGACCTCGAAGCCCGCCATGAACAATGGAGCCGCCGCGGCGCTGACGTCGAGCTGCTGACCGGCGCCCAGTGCCAGGAATACTGCGGTACCGACAAGATTTCCGCCGCGCTGCTCGACCGCCGCGCCGGCACCATCAACCCCATGGGTTACACCCAAGGCCTGGCCGCTGCGGTTTCGCGCCTGGGTGGCAAGGTGTTCCAGCAGTCCTCGGTCGAGGGCCTGGAGCGCGAAGGCGATGGCTGGCGCGTGAAAACGGCACGTGGCTCGGTGCGCGCCGACAAAGTGGTGATTTCCACCGGTGCCTACACCGAAGGCGACTGGAGCAACCTGCAGAAGCAGTTCTTCCGCGGTTACTACTACCAGGTCGCGTCCAAGCCGCTGCACGGCGCTGCCGCTGACAAGGTGCTGCCGCATGGCCAGGGCTCCTGGGACACCCGCACCGTACTCAGCAGCATCCGCCGCGACGACCAGGGCCGCCTGCTGCTCGGCAGCCTGGGCCGGGTCGACAACAAGCCGGCCTGGTTCGTGCGCAGCTGGGCTGACCGCATCCAGAGCCATTACTACCCTGAGCTGGGCAAGGTCGAGTGGGAGATGCACTGGACCGGCTGCATCGACTTTACCCCCGACCACCTGATGCGCCTGTTCGAGCCGGCGCCGGGGCTGGTGGCGGTGACCGGTTACAACGGCCGCGGCAACACTACCGGGACCGTGATCGGGCGAGCCTTTGCCGAGTTCTTGCTCAAGGACGAAGCGGACAGCCTGCCGATTCCGTTCTCGCCAATGACCGGGGTGAGCGCGCCGTCGCTGCGCACGGCGTTCTACGAGTCCGGGTTCTCGCTGTACCACGCCGGGCAGTGCTTGAGGGTGGTGTTGTAGCCACTGGCCTCTTCGCGGGGCAAGCCCGCTCCCACAAGTACACCGGTGAATTCAACCTTTGCGATGTATCTGTGGGAGCGGGCTTGCCCCGCGAAGAGGCCAGCACAGTGAAAAACATTACTTGTGCAACCAACTGAGAAAGCCACCTTTCTTGATCAGGGTCGGCTTCTGCAGCAACAACGACTCCCGGCTCTGCCGCCTGAACCGCTGCAACTTGCTCAACGCCGTCTGCACCTCGCCCCGCTGCACCAGGCAGCTCTTCACCTGTTCCTTGTCGATGCGGTAAAGCACGCAACTGGTCAGCGTGCGGAACTCGGCAAAGCCGTCGTCTTCGTCGATGATGCCCTCGATCCCCAGCACTTCTCCCGGCCCCATGCGCCCGGCTTCCAGCAGCTTGTCGCCATCGCGAATCGACGCTGAAACCACGCCGCTGCCAATCACCAACAGGTGATCCGAGCGCTCGCCCACACCCAGGATCACTTGGTCCGCCAAGTATTCCACGGCCGTCATGCGCTGGCTCAGCGCATCGCGCTCTTCATCGCTCAGTGAGCGGAACACCCGCACTTCATCCAGCACCTCGCGTTGGCGGCTGCGCGGCGGCAGGGCCAGGTCGACGTTCCACATCACGCCACTGGCCTCCAGGTGCCGATGGGCCAGGTCGAACAGCTGATTGCGCGCGTCGCTCTTGCCGCCCATGTCGGCAACGAAGCCACTGGCTTCGTACTCCACCGACTCCAGGGTCGAAGCCTTCACCGTGACCTTGGGCTTGGGCGTGGCGAGTATCGCGCGCGTGCCCTGCAGGGCCTTTTCCAGCGCATCGAACACCCGCTTGGGGCGCACCTTGGCCGGCACCACCACACTGATCGACACCCCATGCACGTCAGGCGGGCGGCTGTGGTTGAGCAGTTTGGCTTTGGCCGCGACCGAGTTGGGGATCACCGCCAGGCTGCCGGCACTGGTCAGCAGCCGCGTGGCACGCCAGTCGATGTCCAGCACCTTGCCTTCGGTGCCGTCGATGGAGATGGCATCGCCGATCTGATACGGCCGCGTCGTATTCAGCACGATGCCGCTGAACACGTCGGCCAAGGTGCTTTGCAACGCCAGGCCGATGACGATGGCCATCACCCCGGAGGTGGCCAGCAGCCCCTTCACCGGCAGTTGCATCACATAGCCCGCCGCAGCCACCACCGCCGCCAAAAAGATCAGCGCCCCCAGCACATCCTGCAGCAACCGCCCGCCATGGCTGCCACGCGCCACCAGCAACAGCCCGAACACCACGGTCACCGTGCGCGCACCAAACAGCCACCAGCCGATCGTCAGCACTGTCGCCATCAGGTTGCGCGACACATCGTCAGGCCATGGCGGCGGCTGCAAAGGGCTCATGCCCGCGGCCAGCAGCACCCAGCTGAACAGCAGGAAAATCACCAGCCGCGAGCCAATACGCCAGGCCCGGCGTTGGAGGGGGATCAGTTGCCAGAGAATCAGGTCGAGCAGGATCAGTGAAGTGCCGAGCAACAACGGGGACGACTGGATGAAAGCCAGCATGGTGGTCTCGGGGGTGAGGGGAGGGCTTCGGCTAGTAATAGAGCAGGTTGATCGGGCAGGCAATGGGGCTAGCAAATCGATTGCCAATCCATCGTTCACAAAACAGAACGCTAAAGCCAAAAATCGCTATCTACCGCTCCAAAGGTGATGGTTTTAATCTTCTCCCATCAACGCGAAACACCCAACTTACTGAACATCAAAACCCTTAGGAGCAACGACCATGGCCCAATTCAAATACAACCGCCTGAACAAAGACGACGCCGCTGTGCTGCTGGTCGATCATCAGGCTGGCCTGCTGTCCCTGGTCCGCGACATCGAGCCAGACGCGTTCAAGAACAACGTGCTGGCCCTGGCCGACCTGGCCAAGTTCTTCAACCTGCCAACCATCCTCACCACCAGCTTCGAGCAAGGCCCCAACGGCCCGCTGGTGCCTGAATTGAAAGCGCTGTTCCCAGACGCCCCTTACATTGCCCGCCCAGGCCAGATCAACGCCTGGGACAACGAAGACTTCGTCAAAGCGGTAAAGGCGACCGGCAAGAAGCAGCTGATCATCGCCGGTGTAGTGACCGAGGTCTGCGTCGCCTTCCCGGCCCTGGCAGCCTTGGAAGAAGAGTTCGAGGTGTTCGTGGTAACCGATGCGTCCGGCACCTTCAACGCGATGACCCGCGATGCCGCCCATGACCGCATGAGCCAGGCCGGTGCGCAGCTGATGACCTGGTTCGGCGTGGCCTGTGAGCTGCACCGCGACTGGCGCAATGACGTCGAAGGCCTGGCGGCGCTGTGCTCCAACCACATCCCGGACTACCGCAATCTGATGACCAGCTACAACGCCTTCAACGCCGGCAAGTAACCCGCCGCGCACCGGGCACCGACCGTCGGTGCCCGGCAAGGGCAGCACACCCATTCAATCCTCCGCCCGTTCGCTGTTGCACAGTGAGTGCGGGCCAGCTCATCCCAAGGAATGTCGATGAACACCGCACTCCAAGACAACCGCAACGTGGTCACCCTGGTCATCCAGCACAAGGTTCGCGCCGAGGCGCTGGCCGGCTACGAGGACTGGCTCAAGCACACGGTCAGTGCCGCGCGCCGCCAACCCGGCCACCTCGACGTCAACGTGATCCGCCCCGAAGACGGCGGCCGCCACTTCACCACCGTGGTGCGCTTCAGCGATGCCAGCCTGCTGCAGGCCTGGGTCAACTCCACCGAGCGCCAGACGCTGGTCAGCCAGGTGCTGCCGCTGCTGGAGGAGGGTGACAACACCCAGGTTCACGAAGACCCAGAGTTCTGGTTCACCCCACCGAGCACCACAGCGGCACAACCGCCGCGCTGGAAGCAGGCGTTGCTGACCTACCTGGTGATCTGCCCGATGACCATGGTCATTCCGCAACTGCTGGCGCCGTTGTTCGCGCGCTTTCCGCACGTGGGCGGCGCGATCACCGGCAACCTGATCGTCAACCTGTTTGTCATCCTGCCCGTGGTGTTCTACATCATGCCGTGGGTAACCCGCCGCTGCGCCAACTGGCTGCGTGGCTGATTCAGCCCCTTCCCCATAGACGTTCAAGGAGATACCGATATGAGCACACTCGTAACCCGCGATGGCACTTCGCTCTATTTCAAGGACTGGGGCAGCGGCAAGCCCGTGCTGTTCAGCCACGGTTGGCCGTTGGACGCCGACATGTGGGATTCGCAGATGGAATTCCTGGCCAGCCGTGGCTACCGCGCCATCGCCTTCGACCGCCGTGGTTTCGGCCGGTCGAGCCAGCCGTGGAATGGCTATGACTACGACACATTTGCCGATGACATCGCCCAGCTGATCGAACACCTCGACCTGCGTGAAGTGACCTTGGTGGGCTTCTCCATGGGCGGTGGCGATGTCAGCCGCTACATCGCGCGCCATGGTAACGAGCGGGTGGCCGGGCTTGTGTTGCTGGGCGCGGTGACGCCGGTGTTTGGCCAGCGGGATGACAACCCTGAGGGGGTCGAGGCTGCGGTGTTCGAGGGTATTCAGGCGGGCCTGCGTGCCGACCGGGCGCAGTTCATCGCCGATTTTGCCACACCGTTTTATGGCTTGAACCAAGGGCAGCAGGTGTCCCAGGGGGTGCTGACGCAGACCCTGAACATCGCGCTGCTGGCCTCGATCAAGGGCACGCTGGATTGCGTCACCGCGTTCTCCGAGACCGACTTCCGCCCGGACATGGCCAAGATCGAGGTGCCGACCTTGGTGATTCACGGTGATGCGGACCAGATCGTGCCGTTCGAGACCACGGGCAAGAAAGCCGCCGAGTTGATTCTTGGGGCCGAGCTGAAGGTGTATGAAGGTGCGCCGCATGGGTTTGCCGTGACACATGCGCAGCAGCTGAATGAAGACTTGTTGGCGTTCCTCCAGCGATGACGGTGTGAGGCATTCGCGGCGGTCCGGCGCCCCGGTAAACCCGCTCCCACAGGTTCAACACAGCTTTTGGGGCATGTGATGCCCCTGTGGGAGCGGGTTCACCGGGGCGCCGGACCGCCGCGAAGAGGCCGGCCCTGGCAGCACAAAATTTGAACAGGGCTAACCTTCTTCAACCCACCGCACATCCATGCAATCCCTGACCAGGCTTGAACCGGCATGCTCCGCAGTTGCGCTTGCCGCTGCCGCACCCAGACGGAGAAGACCATGTCCCAGGACCCTAACGACAAGAGCCGTCGCCAGTTCCTCGCCACCAGCACCGTGCTCGGTGCCGCCGGCGCGCTCTGGTCCGCATTGCCCTTCGCCGGCTCCGCCGGTTCCGCCCATGCATCCACTCAAGGAGGCTCCATGACCGCCGACCTCATTCTGTTCAATGGCAAACTGCACACTGTCGACCGTGAGAAGCCCACCGCCACCGCCGTCGCCATCAAGGACGGCCGCTTCATCGCCGTCGGCAGCGACGCCGAAGCCATGGCCCACAAAAGCGCCACCACGCAGATCATCGACCTCAAGCAGCGCACGGTCATCCCGGGCCTGAACGACTCCCACCTGCACCTGATCCGCGGTGGCCTGAACTACAACCTGGAGCTGCGCTGGGAAGGCGTGCCTTCGGTAGCCGATGCCCTGCGCATGCTCAAGGACCAGGCCGCCCGTACCCCGACCCCGCAGTGGGTGCGTGTGGTCGGTGGCTGGAACGAGTTCCAGTTCGCTGAAAAGCGCATGCCGACCCTGGAGGAAATCAACCAGGCCGCGCCCGATACCCCAGTGTTCCTGCTGCACCTGTACGACCGCGCGCTGCTCAACCGCGCCGCGCTCAAAGCTGTGGGTTACACCAAGGACACGCCGAACCCGCCGGGTGGCGAGATCCAGCGCAACAAGTTCGGCGAGCCGACCGGCATGCTCATCGCTCGCCCTAACGCGATGATCCTCTACGCCACCCTGGCCAAAGGGCCGAAGCTGCCGCTGGAGTACCAGGTCAACTCGACCCGCCAGTTCATGCGTGAGCTCAACCGCCTGGGCCTGACCAGCGCCATCGACGCCGGGGGCGGCTACCAGAACTTCCCCGACGATTACTCGGTGATCCAGGAGCTGGCAGACAACAACCAGCTGACCGTGCGCATCGCCTACAACCTGTTCACCCAGAAGCCCAAGGAAGAACTCGACGACTTCAAGAAGTGGACCTCCAGCGTCAAGCTGCACAGCGGCACCGACTTCCTGCGCCATAACGGCGCGGGTGAGATGCTGGTGTTCTCCGCGGCCGACTTCGAGGACTTCCTCGAGCCGCGCCCGGACCTGCCGCAAACCATGGAAGAAGAGCTGGAACCGGTGGTACGCCACCTGGTCGAGCAGCGCTGGCCGTTCCGCCTGCACGCCACCTACAACGAATCCATCACGCGCATGCTGGATGTGTTCGAGAAGGTCAACCGCGACATCCCGTTCAATGGCCTGCCGTGGTTCTTCGACCACGCCGAGACCATCACCCCGCAGAACATCGAGCGCGTGCGCGCCTTGGGCGGCGGTATCGCCATCCAGGACCGCATGGCCTTCCAGGGTGAGTACTTCGTCGACCGCTACGGCGCCAAGGCTGCCGAGCAGACCCCGCCGATCCAGCGCATGCTCGACATGGGCGTGCCGGTTGGGGCCGGTACCGACGCGACCCGCGTCTCCAGCTACAACCCGTGGACTTCGCTGTACTGGCTGGTCAGCGGCAAGACCGTCGGCGGCATGGAGCTGTACCCCGAGGGCCTGAGCCGTGACACCGCGCTGCAGTTGTTCACGCAGGGCAGCGCCTGGTTCTCCAGCGAGCAGGGCAAGAAGGGCCAGATCAAGGTTGGCCAGTTGGCGGACTTGGCGGCGTTGTCGCTGGACTTCTTCAGTGTCGAGGAAGAAGCGATCAAGGGCATCGAGTCGGTGCTGACCATCGTTGACGGCAAGGTCGTGTACGCGGCCGGCGAGTTCGACAGGCTCGGGCCACCGCAGGTACCGGTACTGCCGGAATGGTCGCCGGTGGCCAAGGTGCCGGGGCACTGGCGTGTGGGTACGCCATCGCTGGCAGCGGCGGTGCACCAGTGCAGCGGGCCGTGTGGGGTGCATGCACACAGCCACGAGAAGGCGCGGCATTCCAGCGTGCCGGTGAACGACTTCCAAGGGTTCTGGGGGGCATTGGGGTGTTCGTGTTTTGCGTTCTAAGTTGACGTGAGGAAAGGGGCCCGTAAAGGCCCCTTTTTTGTTCAAAAACCGCCTTTGAGTGGGTATTCGATGATCAAGTAGAGGCGGTCGATATCATCGCCTGCCTGGGCTTGGTTGGCGCGGTGGCTGACGTGGGACAGCGCCAGGCTGAGGTCTTTGGCGGCGCCGGACTGCACCACGTACTTGAGGTCGACATCGCGCTCCCAGTGGCGCCCGTCCTGGCCCTGTTGCGCCGTGTAGGCGCCACCTGCCGGGGCATGCGTGCCATCGACACCGCGGCCGCTGACGTAGCGGCCCATCAGGCTCAGGCCGGGCATGCCGAGGGTGGCGAAGTCGAGGTCGTAACGCAGTTGCCACGAACGCTCGCCGGGGCCGTTGAAGTCGGCGTACTTGATCGAGTTGGCCAGGTAGATGGAGTCGCCGCCGACGAAGTCGAAGGGGGTGTCGCCCTCGACCTTCTGGTAGGCCAGGGTCAGCGCCTGGGCACCGAAGCGGTACTTGCCCGCCAGGCTGTAGGCGGTGGTGTCGATGGCGCCAGCGCTGGCGTTGCCGGTATCGCGGGTTTTGTAGAGGTTGCCGTCCAGGCGCCAATTGCCCTCGGCCAGGTTGAGATTGAGGTAGGCCTGGCGCCAGGTGTCTTGCAGCTGGCTGGTGTACAGCGCACCGCCGAACGGGCCATCGGGGGCGAACGTGGCGCCGGCCAGGCTGATAGCGCGGCCATGGGTGGTGGCGCCGTAGCCGGCAAAATCGTCGTGGGTCGAGCTGTTGTCCTGGTTGTTGAACGCAGTGAAGCGGCCCGCCTGCAGGCGCCAGTCGGGCAGGTCGGTGTTCTCCAGCAACCAACCCGTGGCGTATTCGGGGTGCAGGCGTTTGTCGCCGGTGTCGAACACCGGTGTCTCGACAGTCATCTCGCCGTAGCGCAGCAGGGTATTGCCCAGGCGTAGCTTGAGGGCTGCACCGGCGCTGGAATAGTCGGACTCGGCACGCCCATCGCTGTCACGCGGCAGCAAGCCGGTACCGGCATGGCCGCGTCCACCGTCAAGCTTGAGGCCAAGAAAGCCATGCGCGTCGATGCCAACACCCAGCGTGCCTTCGGTGAACCCCGAACGGATTTCACCGATGAAGCCTTGGGCCCATTCCTGGCGGTAGTTTTGGCCGCTGCCGGAAGGCGAGCGGAAGTCGCTGTGCAGGAAGTAGTTGCGGCTGAGCAGCGACCAGCCGGGTTCATCTGCCTGGCTAAGGGCGGGGCAGAGGGCGAGGGAGGCGAGCAGGGCGCGGCCTGGTCCGTGATTGGCGCGGATCATGAGGGCTCCGGGGTGGATGATCCGAGACTGTGAGGCAAGCGTAGGCCAAGGTCTTGTAAGGGTGTGCTGGCCTCTTCTCGGGGCAAGCCCGCTCCCACAGGAATCGCGTGGTCTCCAGGGCGCTGGTGCCCCGCGAAGAGGCCGGTACCGACAGCAACTGACTCAGGCCATGTCGCTGATCGCGAACTCCTCGGCCAGGTGATCGATCAGCGACCGCACCGATGGCAACAACCCGCGCCGTGACGGGAAGATCGCATGCACGATGCCGCACCGCGGGTGCCACGCCGGCAGCAACTCCACCAGCCGGCCCTCGGCCAAGTCTTCGCGCACGGCCACCCGTGGCAAGTGCGCGATGCCAACCCCGGCCACTACAAAATGCCGCAGCGCGAACAGGTCGTCGGTGACCATGCGCGGCGTGTGCGGGATCACGATGCTGCGGCTCATGTCCTCGCCCTGGAACAGCTCCCATTGGTACTCACGCTGGGCGCTGCCCCAATGCACGCTGGGCAGCGTGCCAAGCAGCTGCGGGTCGAAGCCTTCGGGCAGTTGCGCCAGGTACTGCGGATGCCCCACCAGGCACTGGGTGCTGTTGCTCAGCACCTTCATCACCATGTCGGTGTTTTCCAGTGGCGGAAAGCGCACGCGCAGCGCGACATCGAAGCCTTCGTGCAGCAGGTCGACGCGGCGGTTGGTGCTTTCGATGAACAGCTCCACCTGCGGGTACTTGAGCATGTAGCGGGTCAGCATCGGCCCGACCCAGGAATTGAGCAGGGTGGTCGGGCAGCTGATGCGCACCAGGCCGCGCGGCTCGCTGCGGTTGCGCTCGATGATCTCCGCCGCGCCCTCGGCTTCCACGCGCATGGCCAGGCAGCGGTTGTAGTAGGCCTGGCCGATTTCGGTCAACGAGCAGTGCCGGCTGGTGCGGTGCAGCAGGCGCACGCCCAGGCGGTCCTCAAGGTCGGCAATGCGCCGGCTGAGTTTTGACTTGGGCATGTCCAGCGCCCGCCCGGCCGGGGCGAAGCCGCCGTGCTCGACGACTTGGGTGAAGTAGTAGAGGGAGTTGAGGTCTTCCAATGATCGTTCTCCAAATGGAACGCTAAAGGCAATTTTCGCAGTCTACCGCAGCAAAGGTGATGAATTTAATCTGTGCCCATCAACGCGAAACACCCCACTTACTGAAAACATCGAAACCTTTTAGGAGCACGGACCATGAGCAAATTCACCTACAACCGCCTGAACAAAGATGACGCCGCTGTGCTGCTGGTCGACCACCAGGCTGGCCTGTTGTCCCTGGTCCGTGACATCGAGCCGGACAAATTCAAGAACAACGTACTGGCCCTGGCGGACCTGGCCAAGTTCTTCAACCTGCCAACCATCCTTACCACCAGCTTCGAGCAAGGCCCCAACGGCCCGCTGGTCCCCGAGCTGAAAGCGCTGTTCCCAGAGGCCCCGTACATTGCCCGCCCAGGCCAGATCAACGCCTGGGACAACGAAGATTTCGTCAAGGCAGTGAAGGCCACTGGCAAGAAGCAGCTGATCATCGCCGGTGTGGTGACCGAGGTCTGTGTGGCATTCCCGGCGCTGGCAGCCTTGGAAGAAGAGTTCGAGGTGTTCGTGGTAACCGACGCTTCCGGCACCTTCAATGCAATGACCCGCGATGCCGCCCATGACCGCATGAGCCGTGCCGGTGCGCAGCTGATGACCTGGTTCGGCGTGGCCTGTGAGCTGCACCGCGACTGGCGCAATGACGTCGAAGGGTTGGCGGCACTGTGCTCCAACCACATTCCGGATTATCGGAATTTGATGACCAGCTACAACGCGCTGACGGCGGGTAAGTAATCACCCGCTAGTGGCAAACGAAAAGGCCGGCGCCCTGTGAGGGTGCCGGCTTTTTTGTCGCTGTGCTGGCTTGGATCAGCGAGCGCTCAACGCCGCATAGCTGTTCATCAGGTTGCGGTAGTTGGGGATCCGCTGCGACAGCAGATTGCCCAGCCCTTCGATGTCGTTGCGCCAGTCGCGGTGCAGCTCACAGGCCACCGAGAACCAGTTCATCATTTGTGCGCCCGCTTGGGTCATGCGTACCCACGCGGCCTGCTGCACGGTTTCGTTGAAGGTGCCGGAAGCGTCGGTCACCACGAACACCTCGAAGCCTTCAGCCAGCGCCGACAAGGTCGGGAAGGCCACGCACACGTCAGTGACCACGCCGGCGATGATCAACTGCTTGCGGCCTGTCGCCTTGATCGCCTTGACGAAGTCTTCGTTGTCCCAGGCGTTGATCTGGCCAGGGCGGGCAATGTACGGCGCGTCTGGGAACATCTCTTTCAGCTCGGGCACCAGCGGGCCGTTGGGGCCTTGTTCGAAGCTGGTGGTGAGGATGGTCGGCAGGCCGAAGAACTTGGCCAGGTCGCCCAGGGCCAGTACGTTGTTCTTGAACTCGTTGGGCGAGAAGTCCTGCACCAGGGAGATCAGGCCGGTCTGGTGGTCGACCAGCAGCACCACCGCGTCGTCTTTGTTCAGGCGCTTGTAATCCGGTTGGCTCATGAGGGTAACTCCTTGCATTGGGCTTAGGGTGTGAAACTCAGGCGTACTACCCGAAGGTGGTATACCAATGGATAGAAGGCGCTTAAGAATGCGGGCCGGACGCGGCACCTTGCGTGGTCAACCGCCACGCTTTGGGCGGCTGGCCGACCAGGCGGCTGAAAGCCCGGGTGAAATGGGACTGGTCGCAGAAACCACATTCGAGGCTGACATGGGTGATCGGCGCCTCGGTGGCCAGCAGGCGCTTGGCCTTCTCCATGCGCGCCAGCAGGCGCCAGGCCTGGGGCGACAAACCGGTGTTGACCTTGAACGCGCGCGAAAAATGGCTGCGGGTCAGGTTGCACACACCGGCGATCTCGATGATCGACAAAGGGCTGTGCAGCATCAGTTCCTTGGCCTGGCGCAGCCGCGCAGGGGTCAGCGCGCCTGGGGCCGGTGAGGTGCTGCGGATCGTCAGAGGGCTCATGGCGACTCTCCTGTTCAATGAGGAAAGTCTCGCCCCCGCGACATGACAAAGTCCTGAGCCAAACCTGAAGAGTTCTTAATTGTGCAGTGCTGGCCCTGGCCGCTATACCAATACCTTAAGATGCGCGCGTGTTCAGTTTCAGGCCGCTCCCGGCGGCCCGCATTCAAGGCGAAAGAGGCATGCAGGAAAATCCCGCCCACCGCACCGTGGCGATGGTGCTGTTCAATGATGTGCTGTTGCTGGATGTCACCGGCCCCATGGACGCCTTTGCCATCGCCAACCGGTTTTTGCCCGCTGAGCGGCAGTACCGGCTGATCACCTTGGCCGAAGGCCAGGGTACGGTGCGCGGTTCATGCGGGCTGAGGGTGATGGCCGACCTGCGCCTTGAAGAGCTGCCCGAAGCCGTCGACCTGTTGCTGGTACCCGGCGGCCCAGGGGCCTATGACGTCGCGCTGCCGGGCCTTGAGCACTGGCTGCCACAGGCCGTGCGCGGGGCCAAGCGGTTTGGTGCCATCTGCACCGGCGTGTTCTTGCTGGGCCGGGCCGGCCTGCTCGGCGGCTATCGCTGCACCACCCACTGGAACTACGTCGAACGGCTGGCGCGGGCCTTCCCTGAGGCGAACGTCGAGACCGAACAGATCTACGTGATCGACCGCTGCCTGATCACCTCGGGCGGCATCACCGCCGGTATCGACCTGGCGCTGGCCGTGGTCGCCGAAGACCACGGCAAGGCCCTGGCCCTGGAAGTGGCCAAGGTGCTGCTGGTCGCTCGCCATCGTCAGGGCGGGCAAACCCCGTACGGCCCGTTGCTGGCGGCCGTGCCGCGTGATGATTCGCCAACCGCGCGGGTGCAGGCCTATATCGTCGACCATATCGACCAGGCCTTTACCGTGCAGAAAATGGCCGACCTGGTGGCCATGAGCAGCCGCAACTTTGCCCGTACATTCCAGCGCGAGGTCGGTATCACGCCGTTGCAGTACCTGCAAAATGCGCGCATTGACCAAGCGCGCAAACTGCTCGAAGGCAGCGACCTGCCGTTGAAGGTGGTGGCGGCACGCTGTGGGTTTGGCAGTGATCGGCATATGCGCAAGGTGTTTTGCGAGCGCATCGGCATGACGCCAGCACAATACCGGGCGCAGTTTGGCGAGAGCTGAGCCGAGACGTGTGCGATCAGCTAATTGTCTTGTTAAGCGGGACAATGTTTCTCCTGCAAGCCGGATTGTCTGATACCCGCACAATGCCCAGAATTGCCGGCCACATTGTTCAACGCTGCCCCGGCAGCTCATGGAGTACGAGCCAATGCCACACGAAGGCAGCCTTCTGCAAACCGCGGTGATCTTCCTGCTCGCTGCGGTCCTTGCTGTTCCCCTGGCCAAGCGCCTGCAACTGGGCGCCGTGATCGGCTACCTGCTGGCCGGCGTGGCCATCGGCCCGCAGGCACTGGGGCTGATCCGCGATACCGAAAGCGTCGCGCACATCTCGGAACTCGGCGTGGTGCTGCTGTTGTTCATCATCGGCCTGGAACTGTCGCCCAAGCGTTTGTGGCTGATGCGCAAGTCGGTATTCGGCGTGGGCGCTGCGCAGGTACTGCTGACCGGCGCGGTGATTGGCGCCATCGCCCTGTTCGGCTTCGCCCAGTCGCTGGCCGCCGCTTTGGTGCTGGGCCTGGGCCTGGCGCTGTCATCCACCGCCCTGGGGCTGCAGAGCCTGGCCGAAAGCAAGCAGCTCAACGCGCCGCACGGTCGCCTGGCGTTTGCCATCCTGCTGTTCCAGGACATCGCTGCCATTCCGCTGATTGCCCTGGTCCCGCTGCTGGCCGCCAGCGGCCCGGATACCGGCCACGGTGACAGCCTTGAACATGCACTGAAGGTGTTCGCCAGCATCGCCGTGGTCATCGTGGGCGGCCGCTACTTACTGCGCCCGGTGTTCCGCATCGTCGCGCGCACCGGCCTGCCAGAGGTTTCAACCGCCACCGCACTGCTGGTGGTGATCGGCACCGCCTGGCTGATGGAAGAGGCCGGTATCTCCATGGCCTTGGGTGCATTCCTGGCCGGCCTGTTGCTGGCCGACTCGGAGTACCGGCACGAGCTGGAATCGCAGATCGAACCGTTCAAAGGGCTGTTGCTGGGGCTGTTCTTCATCAGTGTTGGCATGGGCGCCAACCTCAGCCTGCTGCTGGAAATGCCGCTGGTGCTGCTGGGCCTGACCCTGCTGCTGATCGCGGTCAAGCTGACCTTGCTGATAGGGGTCGGCCGGCTGGCCGGCGGCCTCAACAGCGCCAGCGCCCTGCGCCTGGGCATGGTGCTGGCGGCGGGTGGCGAGTTCGCCTTCGTGGTATTCAAGCTGGGCAAGGACCAAGGCTTGTTCGACACGCAGACCTACGACCTGCTGATGATGACCATCACCTTGTCGATGGCCATCACGCCCCTGCTGATGCTCGGCTGCGCCCGTGCCCTCAAGCGCCCGCAACCGCAGCGTGAAGTGCCCGAACAGTACAAGCAGATCCAGACCGATGCACCGCGCGTGGTGATCGTAGGCATGGGCCGCATGGGGCAGATCGTCTCGCGCATCCTGCGTGCCCAGAAGATCCCCTTCATCGCCCTGGAAACCTCGGTGGACGCCATCGAGATGACCCGCATGTTCGAGCAGGCCCCAGTGTTCTACGGTGACCCCCTGCGCCCCGAAGTGCTGCATGCGGCCAAGGTGGGCGAGGCGGAGTATTTCGTGATCACTACCGACGACCCGGAAGTCACCACCCGCACGGCGGAGCGGGTCAAGCGCCTGTACCCGCACCTGAAAGTGCTGGCCCGGGCACGTAACCGCCAGCATGTGCACAAGCTGGTGGACGTGGGTGCCGAGCCCATTCGCGAGACGTTCTACTCAAGCCTGGAGCTGACCCGCCGTGCGCTGGTGGGGTTGGGGTTGAGTGACGAACAAGCGGCGGACCGTATTGCGCGGTTCACCCAGCATGACGAAGAAGTGCTGGAGGCGCAGGGGCAGGTGCGCGATGACCGGGCCAAGGTGATGCAGACGGCGAAGGAAGCGCGGGTGGAGTTGGAGCGGTTGTTTGATTCGGATGCGGATTGAGTTTCAGGCAAACACCAGCCGCGTAATCTGGGGGTGCTCACGGTTCGCGGCTTGCCAGAGATCATAAGCCGCCTGTTCGGCAAGGTACTGCCGCGCATCGCCGAGGCCCGCCAGTTCAAGACGATAAGCCAGGTCCGCAGATAGGGCGGCACGCCCATTGAGTACGGTGGACAGTTGCCCCCGCGAATAGCCGAGATGGCGTGCAAGCCCGGAGACACTCATGCCTATAGCAGGCAAAACGTCTTCGCGCAGAGACTCACCGGGATGGGGTGGATCGTACATAGGCATGGGTTTCAGCTTCCTAGTGGTAGTCCAGATAATCGACAAGTTCCACGTCGGTACCAACGAAGCGGAACACAAGACGCCAGTTGCCTGAAACGTTCACCGCCCAGTAGCCATCCAGCTTGCCACGCAGCATATGCAGGCGATTTCCCGGTCGATCCATATTTGAAGGCGTTTGCGCAACCTCGAGCGACGCGAGTAACCGCCGCAACCGGGCAACATGATCTGTGCGAACTCCCGATGAGTCTCGTCGTTGATGAAGCAGCCGCAGGCCCTTGTGCCTGAAACTCTTGATCATAGAGAACTGATCGTAAGGCCACGCCTTACACTTTTCAAGTCAACTATAGAATGGCGCATCCAAGTACTCCTGAAGAATTTCCGGACGCCCAGTCTGTTCTCAGGGACCTGAATTTGCGCGGTGATGCCGTCCGCTATCTACGTGGGATGTTTCCCAAAATATTTCGATGTTGGGTTGGAGCTGCTGCGCAGCCATTCGCGGATAGGCTAAAACAGGTCAATCATCCGCCCGAACCGGCACCGTCAACCTGATCCGGCACCCGCCCAGCTCCGAAACCTGAGCCTGCAACTGCCCACCATGGGCCTGAATCACCGAGCTGCAGATCGCCAGCCCCATCCCCAGTCCGCCACTCTTGGTGGTGTAGAACGCACCAAACACCCGCTCCAGCTCCTCTGGCGCAATCCCTGGCCCATTGTCGTCCACGCAAATTTCCACCCCCGCCTCGACCACGGCAGACGTGATGCGCAACAGGCCATCGTCGCGGAACCCCGCCAGCGCTTCCAGGGCATTGGTGATCAGGTTGTAGATCAGCTGCTGCAGCTGCACCGGGTCGGCCATGAGGCTCGTTGCGGCCTGCAATCGGGTTTGCACCTTCACGCCGCCTTTCAAGGCATCCGAGGATGTCAGGCGCACCACCTCCAGAATCAGCGCATCGAGCTTCACCGGCTTGAGTTGCATCGGCGACTGTTTGGCCAGCGACCGCAGTGCGCGGACGATGTTGGCTGCCCGTTCACTGTCGTTGCGGATATCTTCCAGGCCGGCGATGGCTTCTTCCAGGTCGGGCTGGCCGCGCTTGAGCCAGCGCAGGCTGGCGGCCGCATTGGCGGCGATGCCGAGCAGGGGCTGGCTGATCTCGTGGGCGATGGAGGCGGACAACTCGTTCATCACCTGCAGGTGCGCGCTGCGGGCAAGCTCTGCACGTGAGCGGCGCAGCTCGGCCTCCATCTGCGCGCGGCTCTGGTTGTCCTCGGCCAGGCGCGTATAGAACTTGGCAGTTTGCAGCGATACCGCAGCCTGCGAAGCGAGAATCTCCAGCATGGCCAGGCGCTGGCTGCCGAACAGGTTCGGCACCAGGCGGTTTTCCAGGTAGACCAGGCCGATCAGCACACCCTGCAGCAGCAGCGGCAGGCACAGCACCGAGCGGGCGTTGCGTGCGTGCAGCTCCTGGCGAAACGCTTCTGGGCAGTCGCTGAGGGCGTCGTTCAGCACCATGGGTTTCTTGGTGCGCAGGGTGGCATTGATGATCGACAGCGGCGCCTGGGTCAGGAACTTCTGGCAATTGTCCATGCGCACGTGCAGACCGGCATCGTCGATGTAGGCCAGCGCGGCCATCTGGAACTCGGCGCCGCTGACGATCAGCAGGGCACCGTGGTCGGCGCCGGAATGCTGGGTCAGGTGGCCCATCAAGGTTTCGATCAGGCCCTCTAGCAGCACCTCTTCGGACAGCGCGCGCGCGGCTTCCAGGCCGACTTCCAGGTCGAGCCTGGCCTGGCTGGCAGAGCGGTAGGTTTCCTGCACGGGCTGGGTGCGCAAGAACGGGTGCAGGGTTTCGAGCTGGCGCACCTTGCCCGTGGCACCCCAGATGTGGAAGCAGTCACGGGCAATGCGCAGGTGCAGGTTGGCGCCAGAGATCAAGCCACTGGGGATGCACACTTCAGCCAGTTGCTCGTGGGCCAGAGCCTGCTCGTGGATGAAACCGGCGGCCGTGGCGGCGATCTGGGCCTGGTCGAAGCAGCGGATGGCGGCCAGGCCATCGCCGCTGAGCTTGGCGATCACACCTTCGATCAGCAGGAGCTTGTTGCGGAAGGTGACCGGGTTGAAGCTCGCCCACGCCGCAAAGCGCTCGCGCAATTCGTGCAGCGCAGCCAATTTGCCCATCGCGCTGCCCGGGGCTTCCGGGCTGCCCAGGGTCAGGCCGCGGAACAGGTGGTAGTCGGCCAGGTTGATGTGTGCAGGGGCGGCCCAGGCATGGCTGCCGGCGCTGGCGAGTTGGTGTACGGCCTGTTTGATATCGCCCAGGTAAAAGGCCGACATGCCGGCGTAAAGGTGCTTGAAGAACAGCGTGGTGCAGGATTTTATGCTGTGCACGCGGGCTTCAGCAGGCGCTTGGCACCCCGAGCGCGACGCAAGGCCGACCCTGCCGCTGCTGCCGGTCATGACAGCGACGAATGCCTGCTGGGCCAAGAGGATGTGTTCGACATCGCTGTAGCCGTAGCCGCGAACGGTGACCAACCCTTGCTCCACTTCGCCGCTGACTTCCTGCAAGGGTTGGCCCATGAACAGTGAGTCGGAAACCAGGTGATTGCGGGCATAGCAGGCCATCGCCAGGTCGCCGCTCAGGCGCGGCGATTCGACCGCTTCCAGTGCCGTGCGCCGGGCGAACTCCATCGGCGCCGTCCAGGCGCTGACCTGGTCGAGGGCGAGCAGGGCGCTGGTCAAGTCGGCCTCGAAACCGTGCCGCTCGATCAGCTTGAGCGCTGCCAGGCAGTAAGCATGGCCGTCGTGGTAGGCGGCAAAGCGCTCGGCCGCCATCACGCCGAACCAGGCCAGGCCATAGGTACTGCCGGGGGCGACGCCGTGGAGCAATGACAGCTCCATGATCTTGGCCAGGTGCAGGAAGCAAAGGTCGTCCTTGACGAAGAACGATGATGACAGGGTCGCCAGCAGCGCGATTGCCACCGCCGCGTCTTCCGAGTCGGCCCTGGGCAACGATTCCAGGCAATGACGGCCCTTGTTCTCGATCAGGGCGTGGACACGGCCATAGGCTGCCTCGACTTGCTCGGGGTGGATGCCCTGGGCGAGCGTGATGCCCAACAGTTCAAGGCCGCCGATGGCGCAGGCGATGGCGGCTGGGTAGTCCGAACGCAAGGTATGCAGGCGTGCTTCAAGCTTGCATACCCGGGCCTTGTCGAGCGCCGATAGCGCACGCTGGTGGCATTCGAGGATGCGAACGTTGGCCTGTGGCATGCGTGACAGTTGCATGTCGCACTCAGCGGCCAGGCAGGCGATGGCAAAGGCATGGTTTGCCTGGCTGCCGGGCGTGGCGCCGAGGCGCAGCAGTTCGTCGGCCGCCTGCAGGTAGCCGGCGGCCTGCTCATAGGCGGCATTGTCGCGCGCCCGCAACGCGGCCTCCTGCAGCAGCACCAGAAACCCTTCGCAGTCGCTGGCAGCAAATGCATGCGGGCTGGCCAACTGCACCTGGTTGGCGATTTCGAACACCGCGTCGTGCTGAGCTGTTTGCCAGGCCGCCCGCATGGTTTGGGCAATATGCGCGTGCAGCGCCGGCCGCTCGCGCGATGGGGTGAGTGCGTAGGCGGCGTCCAGTACGCGATCATGCGAGAACACCAGCGCCTTGTGTCCAGGTAGCAGGAAGCCCGCGCCAATCAAGGCCTTGAGCTGTTCGGCCAGTTGCTCGGCGGGCAGTGGCAGCATGCGGCGCAGCAGGCGTTCGTCGCATCGGCCACCCGCGGCGCTGGCAAAGCGCAGCACAGTGCGCTGGGCTTCAGGCAGGCGTGTCAGGCGATGGACCATCAGGTCGGCGACGTTGTCGGCATAGCGGTGTTGCGCTACTGCTGGCAGCGACCACGACCAGCGCATGGTCTGGGTGTCGAAGGTGAACAACTGGTCCTCGACCATCGCCCCGAGGATCTGGTGGATGAAGAACGGGTTGCCAGCGGTCTTCGCATGCACCAGTTCGGCGAGCTGCAAGGCAGCGTCAGGCGCGGCGTGGTAGCGCTCGCTGATCATCTCCATCACGGCGCCGACGGTGAGGGGGCGTAGGTCTAGGGTGGTGCTACGGATGGACGCGGGGGTCGCCAAGGGCTTGCTGCCGGGCGGTGCATCGCTGCGCCGGGCGAAGATCAACAGCAGGTTGCTGGGTGCTTGCTCCAGCAGTTCATCAAGCAAGTGCAGCGTGGCGTCGTCAGCCCACTGCATGTCATCGAGAAACAGCGCCAATGGTCGCCCGGGGCGGCTGAAAACCTGCAGGAATTCGACGATCGCTCGCAGCTCTTTCTGCAAGGCGAGCCGTGTGGGCTTTTCCGGGAACTCGGCCATGGGGCCGATCACCAGCTTCAGGTCCGGGGCCAGCTTGCCCAGCAAACGGCCGCGCCCTTTGATGCGCCGCAGAATTTCACGGCGCAGCGCGTCAAGGTCATCGCGGTTCTTGGCCAGCAACTGGGTGGTCAGCGAACCGAGAATCTCGATCCAGGGCCCATAGGGCACCGCCCGTTCCAGGCTGTTGCACTTGCCGCTGGCCCAATAACCCTCGGCGCCGCCCTTGAGCGCTGCCTGTACCAGGCTGGACTTGCCCATGCCGGTAGCGCCCTTGATGAACAGGGCCTGGGGCGCGCTGTCGCGGCGCAATGCCTTGAACAGCAGGGTGATGACCTTCTGCTCGGCTGTGCGGCCATAGAGGCGTTCGTGGTTGGGCGAAAGGGGGTCAGCGCTGCCAGGCTCGAAATCCTCGATGGCCTGGGCTGCCAGCCACTGCCGCTGGCAGTGAGCAAAGTCCACCGCCAGCGCACGGGCGGTCTGGTAGCGGGCATCGGGCTCTTTGGCCAGGGCCTTGGCGAGGATGCGGCTGAGTGGCTGCGGCACGCGGTTGTCGACCTCGATGGCCGCCCGTGGCTGCACGCCGGCATGCAGCTGGCGCCAGTGCAGTGTGTCGCGCCCGGCGAGCGGCAACTCGCCCAGCAAAAGCTGGTACAGGATGGCACCCAGCGCATAGATATCGCTGCGTTGGTCGCTGCTGGAGCCGAGGGGGCAGATCTGTTCTGGCGCCAGGTAGGACCAGTTGCCGATGGGGGCGCCTTGCTCGCTGATGAGCGAGTGCGCATCCGCGCGAAACCCGCCAAGCCTCACCCGCTGCGCGTGCTGCACGCAGATATGCGCGGGTTGCAAGGCGCCGTGCAGGACGTTGGCAGCGTGTGCCAGCGCCAATGCTGATGCGGCGTTGACGGCGATGTCGAGGAAGCCGGGAAGCGCTGCCGGGCCTTGGGCGATGAGGTCGGCGACCGAGCGGCCGCCCGGATACACCAGCAGCGGCCCTTCGGCCGAACGCACATAGGCCGAGGGCATCACGGCCCACTTCGGGTCGAGGCGCAGGCGATAATCGTGCTCCAGGCGCTGGCAGGCAGCTGGGGATTCGATTGGGGCGCGCACAGCGATCCAGGCCTGCCCCGTGCCGGGGTCACACAGGCGGAAGTAGGTCAGCTCGCCTTCCTGCCCCAGGCGAGTGATGTCGCACCGATTCAACCAGCCCTCGTCGATCGACTGGTCATAATCGATGGGCCTGTAAGCGAGGCGTTCATCGAGCATCAAGCACCCCCTGCTAACCACATCCAAGGGCGCGAGTATACGCAGCGATCCCCCCACGCATGCCCGGGCCAGACGGCTTGGCAGGAACGGGAACCATCTTGACCGTTATCGTCCCCTTGGCCGTGGCGGGCGCTTGTATAGTCCCAAGGCCAACCTATCCCTCGGGATAATTGTATGAATGCGGGCGCTGGCCTAGATTGCACGGGGCTGCGCAACCGCCCGGACCCGTGAGACTCGAGAAGACCATGATCCGATTTGGCAATGCCCAGGTGTCGCTGGAGCGACGAGAAGCCTTTCTCGACGGCAAGCCGATCGTGTTGGGCGGGCGCGCTTTCGAGGTGCTGGCAACATTGATCCGCGCCAAAGGCCGCGTGGTTGGCAAGGACGAGCTGTTCAGCCAGGTGTGGGCCGGCACGGTGGTCGAAGACAACAACCTGCAGGTGCAGATCTCCTTGTTGCGCAAGGCCTTCGGTGACCGCGGCCTGATCCAGACCGTGCCACGCCGCGGCTATCGGCTGGCGGCTGAAGTGGCCCTCGACCTGCCGGCGAGACCCTTGAGCAACGCTTCGCTAGCCTTCGACCTCGATACGGCTGAGCCCGCGGCTGATTGCGCAGCGGTGCCCGTGCTGGTGGTGGATGACGACCCATCGGTGCTTAAAGCCTTGGGGCGACTCTTTCGCTCGCACGACATTGTGCATCGCCTGTACGCCTCGGCTGAGGCGCTGCTGGAAGCGCATGCCGACACGCCTTATGCCTGCCTGTTGCTGGACATGAACCTGCCTGAGGCCAGCGGTTTGGAGCTGCAGGCGATGGTGCGTCGGCTCGACCTGCCCTGGCCGATCGTGTTCATGACCGGCCACGGCACTATTCCCATGACCGTTCAGGCGATGCGTGCGGGTGCTGTGGAGTTCCTGACCAAGCCCTTTGATGAGGCGCAATTGCTGACCCTGCTGACGGCTCTGCGTGCCCGTGCGCTGACGGCTGGGCGCGCGTGGCGGCATACACGGCAAGTCAGGGAAAAGTACGCGCGGCTGACCCAACGTGAGCGGCAGGTGTTCGCGCTGGTGGTCGGCGGGTTGTCGCACAAACAGATTGCCAAAGAGATTGGCACCAGCGAGGTGACGACCAAGGTGCACAAGAAGAACATCATGAACAAGATGCAGTCCCGCTCGCTGGTCGAACTGGTCGCCATGCACAACGTGCTCGAGGCCCGTGCCGAGGGCCAGGGCGCCGCATGAAACCCGAGGTTGAACGCGACAGGGCGTGGGTGTGCATCGTCGACGATGATGCGTCTGTGCGCAAAAGCCTGGCCAACCTGCTGCGAGCGACAGGCTTCGGCGCGTTGCTGTTTGGTTCGGGCGAAGAGTTCTTGGCCTCGACGCTGGCGCGCGAGGCCGGGTGTGCGTTGCTGGACTTGAAGATGCCTGGGCTTTCCGGGCTAGACGTACTGCGTGAGCTGGCGCGCAGGGGCTGGCGGCTGCCGGTCGTCTGTATGTCGGCGCATTGGGATGACATGGCGCTGAAGGCTGCGCAGCGCCATGGGGCGGTGGCGTGCCTGGGCAAGCCGTTTTCTGAAGAGGCGTTGCTGGCGGCGGTAGAGGCGGCGTTGGCCGACCGATAGCGCCGCACAGACTCCCCCCGGGCGGAGGCGGGCGCTGTACTTGTAGGAGCGGCCTTGCGTCGCGATGGGCCGCAAAGCGGCCCCAAAATCGCGGATCCAAATCAACTCCCCGGCCGATACTGCAGCGCCTCGGCCAGGTGCGCCCTGGTAATCGACGCCACACCTTCCAGATCCGCCAGCGTGCGTGCCACTTTCAGCAGCCGATGTGCCGCGCGCAACGACAGGGTCAACCGCTCACAGGCTGTCTCCAGCCAGGCTTGGTCCGCCGCCTCCAGCGGGCAATGGCGGCGCAAGCCGTTGAGGTCGAGAAAGGCATTTGCGCACCCTTGCCGGCGTTGCTGCAGCTCGCGTGCTTCTGCAACCCGTTCGGCGACAGCGGCGCTGGTCTCGCCGCTGGGTTGGTTGTTGAGGGTGGTGGTTTCACGCGCCACGGTCAGGTGCAGGTCGATGCGGTCCAGCAGTGGGCCCGACAGTTTGTTGCGATAGCGCTGGATCTGCTCGGTGCTGCAGCGGCAGCGGCCGGTAGGGTCGCCCAGATAGCCACAAGGGCAGGGGTTCATCGCGGCCACCAACTGGAACCGCGCAGGGAAACGTACCTTGTCCCGGGCCCTTGCAATCACGATCTCGCCGGACTCGAGCGGCTCGCGCAATACCTCCAGCACACGCCGCTCAAATTCGGGCAGTTCATCGAGAAACAGCACACCATGGTGAGCCAAGGTGATCTCGCCGGGTTGCGGCCGACTGCTACCGCCCACCAGCGCAGGGCCCGAGGCTGAGTGGTGCGGGTGGCGGAACGGGCGTTGCGGCCAGCTGTTCAACGGCGCATGGCCGCTGACTGACTGAATGGCTGCCACCTCCAGCGCTTCGCGCTCGTCCAGTGGCGGCAACAGCCCTGGCAGGCGGCTGGCAAGCAAGGTCTTGCCGGTACCAGGCGGGCCGGTAAACAGCAGGTTATGGGCCCCGGCGGCCGCCAGCAGCAAGGCGCGCTTGGCCGCGATTTGGCCCTGTACCTCGCTGAGGTCGGGGTAGGGCCGGCTGTTCAAGACCAGGCCATTGGCGGCATACGGCGGCAAGGGCACTTGGCCGTTCAGGTGGGCGACCAGCTCCAGCAGGTGCCCGACGGCATACACCACCAGTCCGCCTGCCAGGCTTGCTTCCTCGGCGTTCTCCCGCGGGACCACCAACGCCCGGCCTGCTTCCCGTGCCGCCAGCGCCGCCGGTAGAACGCCCTGCACGGGGCGCAACTGGCCGGACAGCGCCAGTTCGCCAAGGCATTCGATGTCGCAGAGGGTGGCCACCGGCACCTGCCCACTCGCGGCGAGGATGCCCAAGGCAATGGCCAAGTCATAACGCCCGCCATCCTTGGGCAGGTCGGCAGGCGCCAGGTTTTGCGTGATACGCCTGGCTGGGTAATCCAAGCTGGAATTGACGATGGCACTGCGGACCCGGTCTTTGCTTTCCTTGACCGTGGTTTCGGGCAGGCCGACCAGGGTCAGGTGGGGAAGGCCGTTGGCCAGGTGGGTTTCGACGCTGACCGCCGGTGCCTGCACGCCGACCTGGGCGCGGCTGTGGACGAGAGCAAGTGACATGGACGCTCCATTGTCGCGGAATGGGGCCGCTTCCTGCGGCTTGGGCAAGCTTAGCGGCGGCAGCCAGGATCAGCGCAATAAGTGTGCGTCCTGGTTTTTCAGGTCAGGTATTTCCCCTGGGTTTTCTTAGAATCCGACACAAATGGATCCAATTATTTTTGCGCAGATCCAGGGTATGGCTTAGTGTTGAAGGGCTACTGTGATTGCCATGGGATGGCAACACAACTTCCTACAAATGGACTTGAGGTATTGCCCCGTGCAAACGCTCACTCGCACTCGCCAGGCAATCCGTGAACTGGTGCAGGCCAGTGCATTCGTTGAACTCAACCGCTTCTTCGACATCCTCGAAGTGCGCTGGCGGCAGTCGCCGCCCGGCGAGTTTCCGGCCTACCTGGAGGCCGTCGAAGGGCACATGCTGGTCGATTGGGACAGCCAGGGCGACAAGGCCCTGACGCAGATCCTCAAGGCCTGGATCGATGCCTGCCCCAAGGCCTATCACCCTCAGGTGGTGATGGGTTTTCATTGTTTCAGCCGGGCCTGCCATATCCGCGAGTCTGCCAACACCCAGCCCATCAGCGCCGAGCGTCGGCTGGCGGCGGAGCAGGTTTGCGAGATTGGCGCGGCGCACCTGCTGCGTGCCATGGAGCGCTCGAGCCAGCCCGTGGCAGCGGCGATCGGCATGCTGAAGATCAGCGCGCATTTCGCTGAGCCAGGCTGGTTGCTGGGCCTGTTCGACGGCCAGCCGGTGCGCTTCAGCCCCTGCACTGAGGCCGACGTGGAGGTGCAAGAGGCTGCAGCGCCGCTGCTGGTGAAATACGGCCTGCTACCCCTGGCCGAACTGCCACAGGCCTTACCGGCGTGCCTGGGCGAACGGGCCGAGCAGGGGCGAGAAAACGCCCAGCACTATTGGCTGCATCAAGCACTTGGCGCATTCCCCGGCTGTTTCGAAGCGATTCAGGCTTATGCAACCTACCTGTTGCCCTGCTGGGGAGGCAGTGACGCCGCGATCGACGCCCTGGCCAGTGGGCCGCTGTGTGAGCGTTGGCGCGAGGAACAACGCAATGCACTTCGCTGGTTGGCTATCGAGGACCAGCTCGAACTGCCGCATGCTGGCCAGTCGCAGTCGATCGCTGTGTGGCTGCAGGTCTTCAAGGCGTGGTCGCTGCGAGCACTGAGGCCCAGGGAGCGCGCTACCTTGCTGGCCTGGCGTGGTGCTTTGCGCGGTTGTGCTCAGCAGGATTACGCCGGCGCCCTGCGCGATTTTGCCGCCAGTGTGAATCTTTACCCTGACCTTGGGTTCGTCCCGGGCATCGGCCAGCCCTTTCGTAGTTTTGTCTGCGTCATGCTGTTCCACGCAGTGAAGGATGACCAGCAGGCCTTTCGTATCGCGGTCGAGCAGCTCTGCGCGAGCCGCTCGCACCCCGCCGCCTGTGCGTTGCGGGCGGTTGGGCATGCGTTTGGGCTGTGGGGTTTTCAATGCTCGAACGAGCAGGCACGTGTGTGGTCGCTGGCTGCGGTAAAGCGCCAATGTGGCCGCCAAGGGCCGGGTTTGGACGTGCTTGAAGTGCCACGCCTGCTCTGGGCTGCCAACCAGCACGAGGCGGCGTTCTACCTTTATGAACGCTGTGCCGAGCTGAACCTGCCAGAGGCTGCCCTTGGCCTTCATGACCTGCACCGAGGCGCGCTGCCCAACACCCCCGCGCAGTACCTGGACGCGAGCGCTGCCGACTATTGGTTGTTGCGCGCGGTAGAGACCGGTTGCAAGCAGGCGAAATACACCTTGGCCTGCCGTCGCATGCAAAGCGCAGAAGCCTTGAATGAGCGCAGTGCCATGCTGGCCGTCAGGCGATTGTTGAACGATGCGTTGGGCGATTTGCAGACCGCTGCCAGTGCGCGTCTGCAGCTGGGTATTCTGCTGCGTCAGTTCGGCGAACCGCAGGAACAGGCCGAAGCCGTCGACTACTTGCAGGCGCTGGTCGAGCACCCGGACGCCAGTATTGCCGCTCGCGCCAGTGCTGAACTAGGGCTGGCCTGGATGCAAGGGCAGGGCACGCGCAAGCAAAGCCGTTTCGCCGCCATCGAGTGGATCAACCGCGCGGTCGCATTGCAGCCGGCTGATAACGACATCGAGCATATCCAGGCCGAGATACTTAACTCGCACAACCGGGTGAAGACGCTGTTCACCTTGTGCGGCGCGACGCTGTTCCGCGGCACACTGCACGCCAGCGAGTTACCGCCGAAACCAGGTAATCGGCGCGAGGATCGATTGCAGGCCTCCGCCTGAGCCTTATTCGCTGGTCGGCGCCATCCGCGCTTCCAGCTCTGCGACCTGCTTCTCCAGGGCCTCCAGGCGCGCGCGGGTACGGGCCAGCACGACCATCTGGCTGTCGAATTCGTCGCGGCTGACCAGGTCCAGCTTGCTGAAGGCACCCTGCATCAGCACTTTGAACTGGCTTTCCAGTTCGGCGCGGGGCTGGGCGGTATCGCTGCTGAACAGGCGTGAGGCCTGGTCGCTCAGGGCATCGAGAAGGGCTTTGGGCGCGAGCATGTTCGGCTGTCCACTGAAACTGAAAAATGGCCCGCAGTGTAACACGCAGCAAAACGCGGTTTGGCCAGTGAGCAAGCAGTGTGCACTGCACATTTTTCGCGCAGTGGGCCAAGCCGGCGCGCACCGAAATCGTGCATCTTTTCGATGCTGGCGACTGGCCAATCCCGACTATTTCGTGCAACTCGCTGTTTTCCGGCGTTTTAGTGGAACTGGCAAGGTTTCTGCAGTGACCTGTACGAGCCATGCACTGATGCAGTTCCTTGTGACCAGGCAGTGCGCACGCGGAGCCGGATGCCGACGACGCGTTACAAAGCCAACCGCTGCGCTTAGACTTGAGACGGGTTTGTTTTCCTGGGGCAAGTCCACCAAATCGGGAGAGAGTTTCATGAAGCTAGTCACAGCCATCATCAAGCCGTTCAAGCTGGACGACGTGCGCGAGTCACTGTCGGAAATCGGCGTGCAGGGCATCACCGTCACTGAAGTCAAAGGCTTCGGTCGGCAGAAGGGCCACACCGAGTTGTATCGCGGTGCTGAATACGTGGTCGACTTCCTGCCCAAGGTGAAGATCGACGTCGCCATCGACGACAAGGACCTTGATCGGGTAATCGAAGCCATCACCAAGGCAGCCAACACCGGCAAGATCGGTGACGGCAAGATCTTCGTGGTGAATCTGGAGCAGGCGATCCGCATCCGTACCGGCGAAACCGATACCGACGCGATCTAAGTAACAAAAAAAGCCTCACCAAACCCAACGCCCCAGGAGAAAACAACATGACTCTGCGTAAGATCGCAGGGCTAGGAGCCCTATTGTCCCTCGTAATGCCCGGGCTCGCCCTGGCAGAGGAAGCTGCCCCAGCGCTGAACTCCGGCGACACCGCCTGGATGTTGACCGCTACGGCGCTGGTGCTGTTCATGACCATCCCGGGCCTGGCCCTGTTCTATGGCGGCATGGTGCGTTCCAAGAACGTACTTTCGGTGATGATGCAGTGCTTCGCGATCACCGGTTTGATGAGCATTCTCTGGGTCGTCTACGGCTACAGCATGGCCTTCGATACCAGCGGTATGGAAAAGGGCGTGCTCAACTTCAATTCCTTCGTCGGTGGCTTCTCCAAGGCGTTTCTCAGCGGCGTCACGCCCGACAGCCTGACTTCGGCCACCGCATTGTTCCCTGAGGCGGTGTTCATCACCTTCCAGATGACCTTCGCCATCATCACCCCGGCGCTGATCGTTGGTGCCTTCGCCGAACGCATGAAGTTCTCCGCGATGCTGGTGTTCATGGGCATCTGGTTCACCCTGGTGTACGCACCGATCGCGCACATGGTGTGGAGCGGTGATGGCGCGCTGATGTGGGACTGGGGCGTGCTGGACTTCGCCGGCGGCACCGTGGTGCACATCAACGCAGGTATCGCTGGCCTGGTGTGCTGCCTGGTGCTGGGCAAGCGCAAAGGCTACCCGACCACGCCGATGGCCCCGCACAACCTGGGCTACACCCTGATGGGCGCAGCGATGCTGTGGATCGGCTGGTTCGGCTTCAACGCAGGTTCTGCCGCCGCCGCCAACGGCACGGCCGGCATGGCGATGCTGGTGACCCAGATCGCCACCGCCGCCGCAGCCTTGGGCTGGATGTTTGCCGAGTGGCTTGGCCACGGCAAGCCGAGCGCCCTGGGCATCGCCTCGGGTGTGGTCGCCGGCCTGGTCGCAATCACGCCTGCCGCAGGCACCGTGGGCCCGATGGGCGCCCTGGTGATCGGCCTGGCTTCGGGTGTGATCTGCTACTTCTGCGCCACTAGCTTGAAGCGCAAGCTGGGCTATGACGATTCGCTGGATGCCTTCGGCGTACACGGTATCGGCGGTATCGTCGGCGCCATCCTTACCGGTGTGTTCGCCGCACCGGCCTTGGGCGGCTTCGGCACGGTCACCGATATCGGCATGCAGGTCTGGATCCAGGCCAAAGGCGTGATTTTCACCGTGGTCTACACCGCCATCGTCACCTACGTGATCCTCAAGGTGCTGGACCTGGTGATGGGCCTGCGGGTCAACGAAGAAGAAGAGTCGGTCGGCCTCGACCTGGCTCAGCACAACGAACGCGGCTACAACCTGTAACTGCGACGCGGTAAAAACTTGCCCGGTTCGCCGGGCATTTTTTCGTCTGATTTTTGCCATTTCCCGCACGGCAAACGGTTTATCCGTCACGTTCGCGACGTAGGCAGAAAACTTACAAGATGCCGAGCGTTTATGGAGCTTTGCTTTTTCCACGGGCGCGCTAGAATGCGCGCCGAAGGGTGTTTGACATGCAGTCCGCACGCTTCCCCAGCCTTTGCTAGGCTTGCCATTAGCGCGTGGCCAGCAGGTGGCTCAAGGATTTTGTCAGGTCCTGCCAGGAGCAGGGCCTGCAGGGTACGACCCTCCCATCAGGAGGTGGTTGCCCAAGGCAGTGGCCAACCCACGGCCAGTTGAATTTTCACTGGTGGCTGCCGGTCTACGGCTGCACTGGTCTATAACCAACCTGCTTTTCGCAAGTCATGAGGTAGAACATGAGCGACGATGATCTGGAAAACGACGACCTCGAAGTAGGCGACGAAGATGAGGCTGATGAGGGTCTCGAAGCAGCGGCTGACGACGTTGCGGAAGACGCTGGCGAAGACGATAGCCCTGCGCCCACTGCCAAAGGCAAGTCCAAGGCCGCTGTCTCGGTAGACGAGATGCCGAGCATGGAAGCCAAGCAGAAGGAGCGCGATGCCTTGGCCAAAGCGATGGAAGAGTTCCTTTCGCGCGGTGGCAAGGTGCAGGAAGTGGAGGCCAACGTGGTCGCCGATCCGCCCAAGAAGCCGGACAACAAATACGGCAGCCGCCCTATCTGAGTGGTCGCCCACAAAAAAGCCCGCCGTCGCTGCGGGCTTTTTTGTGCGTGTCTGCTAGGCCGCTCCTACAAGGGACCTTACGGGGGCCGTGCTTTCAGCGCCAGCGCGCCATTACCTCAGGCAGTTGCGAAAGCCGCTGGATCTCGGCATCGGGTGCCCGCTCACCGGCCCAGGCCTTGCCTTGTGGGTTGAACCACACGGCCCGCAGCCCGGCCCGTTGGGCACCGGCGATGTCATCGCCGGGGTGGTCACCCACATGCACCGCCGCGCTGGCCTCGACCTCGCCACGTTTCAGCGCCTCCAGAAACGGTGCCGGGTCCGGTTTGCCGATGCCCAGGTCCTCGGCGCACAGGGCAAAGCGGAAGTAGTCCGCCAAGCCCAGGCGGCTCACATCGGCGTTGCCGTTGGTGACCACCCCCAGGGTGTACTGGTGGCGCAGGATTTCCAGCACCGGCTGCACCTCAGGGAAGATTTCTACCTGGTGGCGTGCATGCAGGAACACTTCAAAGCCTTCGTTGGCCAGCGCCTGCGCGTGCTTTTCGCTGTAGCCGACTTCTTCCAGGGCATGGAACAGCACCCGCCGGCGCAGGGCGCTGATACGGTGCTTGAGGCCGGGCTCGGCCTGCACCAGGCGCTCGCGAATGGCGAACAGGTGTTCGACCGGTACGCCGCCGAGGATCGGCGCGTTGGCTTCGAGCCAGTCGCGCAGGACCACTTCAGCGCTGGCAATCACCGGCGCGGTGTCCCACAGGGTGTCATCGAGGTCGAAGGTGATCAGCTTGATGCTCATGAGTCTGTGCCTTTGCTGCGTTTGGCCCGAGGGTGGGCGCTGTCGTACACCGCGGCCAGGTGCTGGAAGTCCAGGTGGGTGTAGATTTGCGTAGTGCTGATGTCGGCATGGCCGAGCATCTCTTGCACCGCACGCAGGTCCTGGGACGATTCCAGCAGATGGCTGGCGAAAGAATGGCGAAGCATGTGCGGGTGCAGGTGCTGGCCCAGCTCGCGCTCGCCGGCGACCTTGACCCGCATCTGGATGGCCCGTGGGCTCAGGCGATTGCCCTGACGTGTGATGAACACGGCGCTGTCGCGTGGGCCGCCGATGCCGCGCAGGCGCAACCACGCTTGCAGGGCCTCGCGGGCTTTACGGCCGACAGGCAGTACGCGCGCCTTGCCACCCTTGCCCAGCACCTGCACCAGCCCGCCGGCAAGGTCGAGGTATTCGAGGTCGAGGCCAGCCAGTTCGGACAGGCGCAGGCCTGACGAATAGAACAGTTCGAGGATGGCCTGGTCACGTCGGGCAATGAAGTCGTCGTCGACGCCGCCGTCGAGCAGTTGCAGGGCGCGGTCGGTATCCAGCGTCTTGGGCAGGCGGCGCTCGCCCTTGGGCGCAGACAGGCCGCTGGCCGGGTCGTGCTGGCACAGCCCTTCACGGTTCAGGTATCGGTACAAGCCGCGCACGGCCGACAGCAGACGCGCCAGGCTGCGCGAGGATTGGCCTTGGTGGTGCTGGCGGGCGATCAACTGGCGTAGCTGCTGGATTTGCAGCGTTTGCCAGCCGGCGATGCCCTGATCGTTGCAGTAGGCAATGACCTTGTCGAGGTCACGGCGGTAGGCCAGCAGGGTGTGCTCGGACACCTGGCGCTCATTGCGCAGGTGTGCGCAATAAGCCTCCAGCTGGCGTTCCATCAGCGCACCGGACGCAGGGTCTGGGTAACGCGCGGCACGACACGGCCCAGCACTTCGGCAATGTAGCCGAGGAACAGGGTGCCGACGCTGCTCTTGTAGTGTTGCGGGTCGCGGCTGCCAATCGCCAGCACGCCGTGCAGCCCTTGGTATTCAAGGGCGGCAACGGCGCTGGAGCCGACTTCGAGGCGCTGATCTTCACCGAACAGGAACGCCAGCTCATGGTCGCGCAGGTTGCCGCTGACCGTTTTGCCGCCCCCCAGCAGGCCGCCGATGGCTTGGTGCGCCTCGGCGTTGCTGACCCAGCGGCCCACTGGCGCGACGTTATCGCCGAACAGGATCAGGCTGACGAAGGGCACCTGGAACTCCTGGCGCAGGCTGTCTTCGACCGCCATCACCACTTCTTCCAGGCTGCCAGCATCGAGCAGGTCGAGGATCAGCCGGCGGGTCTTGTCGAACAGCCGGTCGTTGTCTCGCGCCACGTCCATCAATTGCGACAGGCGATGGCGCATCTCGATGTTGCGGTCGCGCAGCAGCTTGAGCTGGCGCTCCACCAGCGACACGCTGTCGCCACGCTGGTGGGGGATGCGCTGCTCGACCAGCAGCTCGTCGTGCTCGGCGAAGAAGGTCGGGTGGGCGCGCAGGTACGCGACCACCGCCTCGGCATCGAGCTCGGTGGACTGCTGGGGTACAACCTTGGGCTGATCGGTCATGGCGGTTACTCGCTTAGAGACGAACCTGTCCTTCGTAGACGCGTACGGCCGGGCCGGTCATCAACACGGGCTTGCCGGGGCCGGCCCATTCGATGTGCAGGCGGCCACCCGGTAAGTCGAGGGTCACCGGTGAGTCCATCCAGCCTTGGCTGATAGCCGCCACGGCCGCAGCGCAAGCGCCGGTGCCGCAGGCCTGGGTCTCGCCGGCACCGCGTTCCCAGACCCGCAGGTTGGCACGGTGACGGTCGATGACCTGGATGAAGCCAGCGTTGACCCGCTGCGGGAAGCGCGGATGGTTTTCGATCTTCGGGCCCAGGGCATGCACAGGCGCGGTATGCACGTCATCGACGCGCAACACGGCATGTGGGTTGCCCATGGACACAGCGGCAATGGCGTGAACCTCGCCGTCGACTTCCAATGGGTAACTCAGTGCCTGCTCGTCGGCGACAAAGGGGATTTCGGCCGGCACCAGGCGCGGCGGGCCCATGTCGACACTCACCTGGCCGTCGTTCTGCACGTCCAGCTCGATGATGCCGCTCTTGGTTTCGACGCGGATGCGCTTTTTCGCGGTCAGGCGCTTGTCCAGCACGAAGCGGGCAAAGCAGCGCGCACCGTTGCCGCACTGTTCGACTTCGGAGCCGTCGGCATTGAAGATCCGGTAGCGGAAGTCCACTTCTGGATTGTTCGGTGCCTCGACGATCAGCAGCTGGTCGAAGCCGATGCCGGTGTGGCGGTCGCCCCATTGCTTGGCATGCTTGGGCTGGATGTGTGCGTGCTGGCTGACCAGGTCGAGGACCATGAAGTCGTTGCCCAGCCCATGCATCTTGGTGAAACGCAGCAGCATGGGCTCACTCCGGCAGCAGGCTTTCGCCAGCATACAGTTCGGCGACGGTTTCGCGGCGGCGTACTTCGAACGCCTGGTCACCGTCGACCAGGATTTCGGCGCAACGGCCACGGGTGTTGTAGTTCGAGCTCATGACAAAACCATAGGCGCCGGCAGACTGCACAGCCAGCAGATCGCCTTCGGCCAGGTTCAGCTCGCGCTCCTTGGCAATGAAGTCGCCGGTTTCGCAGATCGGCCCGACCAGGTCGTAGGCGCGGCCTTGGCCTTCGCGTGGGGTGACCGCGCTGACGCCCATCCAGGCCTGGTACAGGGCCGGTCGGATCAGGTCGTTCATCGCCGCATCGATGATGGCGAAGTCTTTGTGTTCGGTGTGCTTGAGGTACTCGACGCGGGTCAGCAGGACACCGGCGTTGGCCACGATGTAGCGGCCCGGCTCGAAGACCAGGGCCAGGTCGCGGTCGCCGACGCGCGCGCGGATGGCCTTGATGTAGTCGGCCACCAAAGGCGGCTCTTCATCGCGGTAGCGCACGCCAACGCCGCCACCCAGGTCAAGGTGGCGCAGGTGGATGCCGCAGTCGGCCAGGCGGTCGACCAGGTCCAGCAGGCGGTCGAGGGCATCGAGGAACGGCTCGACGGTGGTCAACTGCGAACCGATGTGGCAGTCGACACCGACCACGTCCAGGTTCGGCAGTTGGGCGGCACGCACGTAGATGGCTTCGGCGTCGGCGATGGCGATGCCGAATTTGTTTTCTTTGAGGCCGGTGGAGATGTACGGGTGGGTGCCGGCGTCGACGTCCGGGTTGACCCGCAGCGAGACCGGGGCAACCTTGCCCATCTCGGCGGCCACCACTTGCAGGCGCTCAAGCTCGTCGGTGGATTCGACGTTGAAGCAGTGCACGCCAACTTCCAGCGCGCGGCGCATGTCTTCGCGGGTCTTGCCGACACCGGAGAACACCACACGATCAGCACGGCCGCCAGCGGCCAGTACACGCTCCAGCTCACCGCCGGAAACGATGTCGAAGCCTGCGCCCATACGGGCCAGCACGTTCAGCACACCGAGGTTGGAGTTGGCCTTGACTGCAAAGCACACCAGGTGTTCGACGCCTTGCAGCGCGTCTGTATAGCTGCGGTACTGGGCTTCGATGTGGGCGCGCGAGTACACGTAGGTCGGGGTGCCGAAACGTTCGGCGATGGCCGACAGGGCTACACCTTCCGCGAACAGTTCACCGTCGCGGTAATTGAAAGCGTTCATCTGATTTCCTTACTGCTCTGGCGTTTGCTCGGGCTGGATAGGCTGCTCTTCTTGCGGCTGTACCGCCGGAGCGTGCTTGTGCTGATGCGACTTCTGGCTGCCCTTGCCGTCCTTGCCGTCTTCCGGCAGGTACAGGGGGCCCTTCTGACCGCAGGCCGAAACGAGGCAGGCAACCGCGACCAGCGCCGCGAGCGAGGAAATCAGGCGCTTCATGGGTGAAATCCTTTGAAATATGCAGTATTGCGCCCGAGTATACCGAGCGACCGGCGGATTGCCTATGCAAGAGCCGGTCCGCCGGGCGGGCTATTCTTGCCGCCTGCAATGGCTAATCTTTGCATTCGGCGGCAAGCGCCCGTATCTTGCCCGGCTTGCCTGTAACGCAGCCAATTTCGAGGTTCCTGCAATGAGTTTGAGCGAAGCGCGTTTCCATGATCTGGTCGACGCGACCCAACAGGCCCTGGAAGACCTGTTCGACGAGAGCGGCATGGACCTGGACATGGAGAACTCCGCCGGTGTCCTGACCATTAAGTTCGACAACGGCAGCCAGTTGATCTTCAGCCGCCAGGAGCCCCTGCGCCAGTTGTGGCTGGCGGACAAGTCGGGTGGCTTCCACTTCGACTATGACGAAGAGAGCAAGAAGTGGATCTGCGAGAAGAGCGAAGAGCTGCTCGGCGAGATGTTGGAGCGCATCGTCTGGGAGCGGGCCGGCGAGAAGCTGGACTTCGACGAGATCTGAGATGAGTGAGCAGCCGCGGCCGCCCAAGCCGCTCTACAGCAATGTCAGCACGGCCGTGAAGTCGCCGTGCATCAGCGTCTGCCGCCTGGATGAGCAGCGTGTCTGCACCGGCTGCCACCGCCCTGTGGAGCACATCCGCGAATGGCGGTCTGCAGATGACGAGCGGCGCCGGCAGATCTGCCGCGAAGCCGAGGCCTTGCGCGCACGGGCTTGAGTATTTGCCCGGCTGTGGTAGTGTCAGGTTCTGCGTCGGTGACGCCAAAGTCATCATAAACCCCGCCCTTGGGCGGGGTTTTGCTTTATTTGCCCGACGAAAATTGCCTGTTCAAAGGAGTCTGACTGGATCATGAGCACCAAGCCTTCCCTCATCCTCACCCGATTGGACGTACAACGTCTCGAGCGTCTGATCGACAGCCTCGACGAAAGTACGCCGGGTGTGCTCGCCCTGCAGGACGAGCTTGACCGCGCCGAACAGGTGGTCGGTCACGAGGACGTCCCGGCCGGGGTGGTGACCATGAACTCGCGCGTGCACTGCCGTGAAGAGGCCAGCGGCAAGGACTACCACTTGACCCTGGTGTACCCGAAGGATGCTGGGCCGGAAGGCAAGGTGTCGATCCTGGCGCCGATTGGTTGTGCCTTGCTGGGCCTTTCGGTCGGTGAGCAGATCGACTGGCCGGCGCCGGGCGGCAAGACCCTCAAGCTGAAGCTGCTGGAAGTCGAGTACCAGCCAGAAGCGGCGGGTGATTTTGACCTGTGAGCCTTGAGGGCCGCTGCGCCAAGTCTCCTGTGGCAGCGGGCAAGCCCGCTCCCATACGGCCCCGCTGCTTCACCCCCCGACCGCTGCTTGCAGCTGCTCTAGCCCCTTATTCAGCGCCTGTTCCAGCTCCCGCTTGTAACGCAGGTACAAAACGGTTGCGCCCAGCTCATCACCCAGCAGCTCGGACAAATCCAGGTCGGTAATGTAGCAGCGGTAATGACCGGCGCTGCGGCGTTGCCCGATGATCTGCCGGGCAACCACGGCGTACAGCTGGTCGCCATGGTCCAACTCCGAGAACTCCTGCTGGTCACAGTACAACGTCACCGTCACGGCGCCCGCGGCACCGCCCTGGATAATCGCCTGAACCTCATAGTACGGCTGGCCGCTGCCCTCGACAGGCACCAGCCGTGGCTCGATGCTGCGCGCCTTGCCCGGGCCTGACGGCAACAACTGCCCATAGTGGATATCCAGCGAAGCAGGGCGCAGGGCGTCCAGCGGCAGTTGGGTATCGCGGCGCATCAGCACCGAACGCAGGAAGCGTTGCAGCGGCAGCAGCAGATGGGCTTCATCCTGCAATGGCAGGCGCTGTTGCCACAGCGCGTTGTACTCATCCAGCACATACAGATCGGCCCAGGCGCCTTGCAGGCGATAGAACACTTGGATGCACGCGGGCCGCCCCTGCTCCAGCACCAGTGCCAGGTCGTGGTCCTGCAGGGCATTGGCGTCCAGGTGCAGCGGGCTGTAGCGGCTGCGTTCTTCGCTCAGGTAGTCCAGCAGCGCATCGTGGTCGGCCATGGTCGCCAGGCTTACCTGGCCGGGCAGCAGCTCCAGCACATGGGTGTGCTGGGCCACCTGCAGCAGGTAGCGGTAGTTCGCCCCCTGGTCGAGCAACTGTTGCACCGTGGCGAAAACCTCCTCGACCCGCTGCTCGATGGCCTGGGCGCGGTTGTGGCAGAAGCAACGCACCTGTAGCCGGGGGCGGTGGCCGCGCTGGCCGAGGCTGTTGAGGTAGTCGCGCAGGCAGCGCAGCAATGCGTGCTCGCCGTCGTAGCGCTGCACCAGCACTTCGTTCCAGCTGTTGAGGGTGACCTGGTCCAGCGTCAGCACCAGGTTTTCGCGCACGCCGGCGTAGCTCAGCGAGTCGGTGCGCTCGGTGGTCATCAGGATGTTCAGGTCGCGGTGCTGGCGCAGCGGGTCGATGCCGACGTTGATCAGCAACAGGATTTCGTCGGCCACACTGGGTTGCAGCAGGCGGACTTCGCTGACGGTCGGCAGCGGCAGGTCGAGGGTCTGCTGCAAGCTGCCCAGCAGGTTGAACAGCTCGAGCTCGCGCAGGTCACTGGCGCCAGGGTGCACGGCGAAGCGTGTACTGCTGTCGATGACGCCATTGCGATGGGCCCAGGTCAGCAGTTCGAGCAGCTCGCGGCAACGTTTGATCGGGCTGAAATGCGTGACCTCGTGCGTGCTCAGGTTGCCGGTGTAAAGCTCCCAGTGGTGGCTGCCCGGCTCTTTGCGGTTGGGGGCCTGGACCAGGGTGAGGGTGCCCTCTGCCAGGTCCGGGGCGATCCCAGGGTTGATCACCTCGGTCTTGCCGGCACGGCGCTCGAAGGCGGCGTACAGGCGCCGGCCCAGCACATTGAGGTCACGCTGGTCGGCGCGGCTGCTGGCGTTGCGGGTCTGGGCGAACTGGCTGAGGAAGCGGTAGCTGTGGTTCAGCTCAGCCACCAGCTCGCGGCGTTCGACCGCGACCTGGCCAACCTTCCATTGGCTGCGGCTGTCGAGGAGGGCCAGCTGGCGCTCGTCCCAACCCCATTCGTCCGCCAGGCGCTGCAGCAATTGGCGCTGCCAACCGTTGGCGCGCACTTGGCCGCTGAGTTTCTTGTTGACCTTCAGGTACAGGCTGCGCCTGACCAGCTCAAGGCGCGCCGTTTCGCCGCGTTGTCGCAGATAGTGCTCGATGCGCCGATAGATCATCACGTAAGGGTCCAGCTCGTCGAGGTCGAGCTGGTTGGCGAACACCGCATGCTTGTAGTCCAGGCTCAGGCAGCGCACGGCGGGGTGCTCGCTGGCGTAGGCTTCGGTCAGCAGCAGTTTGAGCAGCGATTTGTAGGGCGAGTCGATGCCTTTGAACAGTTGCCACAGCCCTGCACCCACGAACTCGCCGGGGGGGATATGCGCCAGGTTGCCGAGGTCGAGCACGTCCTGGCTGCGGATGAAGCGCTTGCTGAGCAAGGTCTGGGTATAGGCACTGTAGTTGTGCTCTTCGTAGACCGGCACCAGCCACCACAGCGGCGTACGCCCAGCCAGCCAGATGGCGGTGCGGTAGAACTCGTCGAGCAGCAGGTAATGCTGGGTGGTGCCGCAGTCGTCGGAGCCAAGCTGGCCGTCCCGCTCGCCTTGCGCAAAGCCTTGCGGGTCGATGAGGAAGAAGTGTGCCTCGGCGCCCAGGCTGGCGGCCCAGGTTTCCAGCAGTTGGCATTTGCGGCGCAGCTCGTTCAGCAGGTCATCACCTAGGCCTGGCGCATGGCAGACCCACAAGTCCATGTCGCTTTGTTCGGCCTGGGCCAGCGAGCCCAGGCTGCCCATCAGGAACACGCCATGGATTGGGCGCGCTGCCTGCCCCTGGCGAGCCTTGTAGGCAAACGAGCGTGCCAGCCGTTGCGCTTCGGCGACCAGGTCGTCGGCAGGCTCGAAACCGGCCACCCCGGCGGGCGTGCTGCTCGAGACATAGCCGGGCAGCAGTGGGTGGTTGACGTGGAACAGCAGCGGCAACAGCGTCAGTACCTGTTGCTGGCGGGTCGACAGCCCCTCCATCGCACGTTGCAGGCGACCTTGGTTGAGCGTCAGAAAGCGTGCACGCAAGGTCGCCAGAACTTTGCGGTCGATGCCTTCGTCCAGGTCTGGGCGGATTTCTTGGGGGTGGTTCATTGCGCGCTCGTGGCAGGCCAGTAGGGCTGCCGCGAGTTTAGCCTGAGTGAACCAGTCGGATAAGCGCTAAATCGATTTGTTGGCGTCATTTTTCCAGCGTCCTTGCGTGTGGGTGAAGCCCGCCGACTCCAGCTTTCAGCCCGCTTCGGGCATGATGGGCTGCATGAGCGTAGTCTCGCTGATTTAGAGGTGTTTACGGATGCGTGTATGGATCGATGCCGACGCTTGCCCCAAGGCGGCAAAGGATTTGATCGTCAAGTTCGCCCTCAAGCGCAAACTCGAGGTGGTGATGGTGGCAGGCCAGGCGCAAAGCAAGCCGGCCTTTGCCTGTGTGCGGCTGATCGTGGTACCCAGCGGTATGGATGCGGCCGACGACTATTTGGTCGACAACGCCGAGCCTGGTGAACTGGTGATCTGCAGCGACGTGCCGTTGGCCGATCGGCTGGTCAAGAAAGGCGTGGCGGCGCTGGACCCGCGCGGGCGCGAGTTTGACGAGCGCAACATGGGCGACCGGCTGGCGACGCGCAACCTGTTCACCGATTTGCGCGAGCAAGGGCAGGTTGGGGGAGGGCAGGCGCCTTATGGCGAGCGCGAGAAACAGGCATTCGCCAATGCGCTGGACCGGATTATCGCGCGCTTGTCCAAGCCCACCTGACGTCCACGGCTTTTGTAGGAGCAGCCTTGTGCTGCGAAAGGGCCGGCATGGCCACTGAATGGCTTGAGGCTTCAACGGCCTCTTCGCAGCGCAAAGCTGCTCCTACCAAGGTAGCGCAGGCTGGGGGTTATTGGTCGCCCTCGTGGGTCAGCTCCAGCACCCGGTCTACCAGCTTGTAGATCCCACCGGCCGCTTCGCTGATCGACTTCGCAACCATGTAGGCCGGGGTCGTCACCAGCTTGCGCTGGGTGTCTTCAACGATGTCGTGCACATCGCACTCTTCATGCTTGCCACCCATCTTCTCTACCGCAGCAGCCGTGCCGGCATCGTTGCCGATGGTGCAGACCACGCCTGGGCCGTAGATCTTCGCCGCCAGTGCTGGCGAGATGCAGATCAGCCCAACCGGCTTGCAGGCATCGGCAAAGGCTTCGGCCAGGGCCAGCACGTCTGGGTTGACGCTGCAGTTGGTGCCTTCGACGGCAAAGTTGGAGAGGTTTTTCGCCGCCCCGAAACCACCGGGCACAATCAGTGCATCGAAGTCTTCGGCATTGGCTTCGCGGATGTCCTTGACCTCGCCACGGGCAATACGCGCCGACTCCACCAGCACGTTGCGCGACTCGGGCATCTCTTCGCCGGTCAGGTGATTGATCACATGCATCTGCGCGATGTTCGGCGCAAAGCACTGCACCTGCGCCCCGCGCTGGTCGAGGCGCAGCAGGGTGATCACGCTTTCGTGGATTTCGGCGCCGTCATAGACGCCACAGCCGGAAAGTATCACCGCTACTTTTTTCGTCATGCTCATTACTCCAGTGTCGAGGCGCTAAATGTCCTCTAGTTTGGCAGATGTAGCCATAGGGATTCCCGCGGTCGCGGCCTAATCTTTGTGGATAACGCCTGAGGTCGTCACCATGGACCTGATACTGCTGGCCGTGCCGTTCTTCTTCGTATTGATCGCCGTCGAGCTGGTGGCTGATCGCGTGCGTGGCCAGCGTAATTACACCCTGGCCGACGCGATCAACAGCCTGAGTACAGGCGCCTTGTCGACCAGCACTGGCCTGTTGACCAAAGGTGTCGGGCTGCTGACCTATGCCTTGGCCTGGGAGCATCTGGCGCTGCTGCGCTTGCCCCAGCAAGCGTGGTGGGTGTGGGTGCTGGCGTTCGTCCTGTACGACCTCTGCTACTACTGGCTGCACCGCCTGGGGCACGAACGCAACGTGCTGTGGGCGGCCCATTCGGTGCACCACCAGAGCGAGGAGTACAACCTCACCACGGCGCTGCGCCAGACCAGCAGCGGCTTCATCTTTTCGTGGATCTTCTACCTGCCATTGGCGCTGATCGGCGTGCCGCCCCTGGTATTCATCACCGTGGCGTCGCTGAACCTGCTGTACCAGTTCTGGGTGCATACCCGGCACATTGCCAAACTCGGTTGGCTTGAGTGGATATTCATCACGCCATCCAACCATCGCGTCCACCATGCGCAAAATCCTGTTTACTTGGATCGCAATTACGGCGGCGTGTTCATTCTCTGGGACCGCCTGTTCGGAACGTTCAAGGAAGAGGACCCGGCCGAGCCCGTGGTATTCGGCGTGACAACGCCACTGGCCAGCTGGAACCCGCTGTGGGCCAACCTGCAGTTCTACGCCCAACTGTGGCGTGATGCCCGGCGCACGCGCAGCGTGTGGGACAAGTGGCGGATCTGGTTCATGCCCACGGGCTGGCGCCCGGCCGATGTCGCGGCGCGTTACCCGCAGGCCAAGCCGGACCTGGCGCTGTTTCGCAAGTTCGAGGTTGCCCTGGGGCGGGCGCAGCAGGCCTATGTAGCGGCGCAGTTCGTCGTCTACGTGGCCTTGGGCAGCTATTTGATGGAGGCCGCGGAGCGCGTGCCTGCCGCCGCCCTGATACTGGGCTGGTCGGTCATGGCCTTGGGCCTGTTCGTGCTCGGCGCGCTGCTGGAGAACCGGCCCTGGGCCGTGCGCCTGGAGCGGGCGCGGTTGCTGTCGAATGCGCCAGCGCTGTACCTGGCTGGCGCACTGGGCTTAGCGGTGATCACGCCGCTTGGGTGGGTCCTGCTCCTGGCTTACAGCCTGCTCAGCGTCTGGGGCCTGAGCCAGTGCCGCCGCCTTGCGCTCCGCGCGCAGGGTGCGGAAGCGCCGGCGCAGCCAGAGCAGGACACCGAGCAACAACAGGCCGCCGAGCACCCATAGCTCGTACTTCTTCACATTGCCCAACAAGCCTTCGAGGATGGCGCCGAAGTGGTAGGCCGCTGCGCCCAGGGCCAGCGCCCAGATGGCGGCACCGAGGCCGTTGAGCAGCAGGTAGCGGCGCGGCGGATAGCCCGACAGGCCAATGGCCACCGGCATGACCGTGCGCAGCCCATAGACGAAGCGGAAGCTCAGCACCCAGATGTCGGGGTGGCGGCGGATGTGGTCCAGCGCCCGATCACCCATGGCCTGCCAGCGCGGTTTGCGTGCCAGGATCTTGCGCCCATGGCGACGGCCCATGAAGTACCACAGCTGATCGCCGGCATAGCTGCCGAAGAAGGCCACCAGGCACACCAGCTTGATGTCCATGTAACCGCGGAACGCGAGGAAACCCGCAAGCACCAGGATGGTCTCGCCTTCAAAGAAGGTGCCTAGAAAAAGGGCGAAGTAGCCGAAATCCTGCAGGAATTGTTGAAGCATTTTCTGAGGTGCTGGCGAAATGAACGCGCAGCCTACCCCTTCGCGCGCGTGGATGAAAGTGTCCAAATGTGTCTCGACGTGAACAATTCCTACAAGGACAATGCCTTCGGCCACAAGTCGCAGGCTTGCCAGTGGGTGTAACACAGGCGTCATAATGGCCGCTTATCGTCCCGCTCAATTGATGATAGGGCGTTAACGTCCTCCAGGAACGTCCAGATGAATAATGAAGTGCTCACCCCTGTCGCGATCAAGGACGCCCAGGCAGTCCCCGAAGAGATGGTGCAAACCCCGCCAGACCTGCCGCCGGCGCCAGAGCCCGAGCCTGTGGTCGAGGCCGCGGCACCGGCCCCCGCGCCGGCACCGGCGATCACCGTCCCGGGCCTTGACGACAGCAGCCTGTACATTCATCGCGAGCTGTCGCAGCTGCAGTTCAACATTCGGGTGCTGGAGCAGGCACTGGACGAGAGCTACCCGCTGCTCGAGCGTCTGAAATTCCTGCTGATCTTCTCCAGCAACCTGGACGAATTCTTCGAGATCCGCGTCGCCGGCCTGAAGAAGCAGATCAATTTCGCCCGCGAACAGGCCGGGGCCGACGGCTTGCAGCCGCACCAGGCGCTGGCGCGCATCAGCGAGCTGGTGCACACCGAGGTGGATCGCCAGTACGCGATCCTCAACGACGTGCTGCTGCCAGAGCTTGAAAAACACCACATCCGCTTCATCCGTCGCCGTCACTGGACGCCCAAGCTCAAGACCTGGGTGCGGCGCTTCTTCCGTGACGAGATCGCGCCGATCATCACCCCGATCGGTCTCGACCCGACGCACCCGTTCCCCTTGCTGGTGAACAAGAGCCTCAACTTCATCGTCGAGCTCGAAGGCGTCGATGCCTTCGGCCGCGACTCGGGCCTGGCGATCATCCCGGCGCCGCGCCTGTTGCCGCGGGTCATCCGCGTGCCTGAAGAAGTCGGTGGCCCGGGCGCTAACTATGTATTCCTTTCGTCGATGATCCACGCGCACGCCGACGACCTGTTCCAGGGCATGAAGGTCAAGGGCTGCTACCAGTTCCGCCTGACCCGAAACGCCGACCTGGCGCTGGACTCCGAAGAAGTGGACGACCTGGCCCGCGCCCTGCGCGGCGAGCTGTTCTCGCGCCGTTACGGTGATGCCGTGCGGCTTGAGGTGGCTGATACCTGCCCGAAACACCTGTCGGACTACCTGCTCAAGCAGTTCAGCCTGAGCGAGAGCGAGCTGTACCAGGTCAATGGCCCGGTCAACCTGACCCGCCTGTTCAGCATCACCGGCCTCGACAGCCACCCGCAGCTGCAATACACGCCGTTCACCCCGGCGATCCCCAAGCTGCTGCAGAACGCTGACAACATCTTCAGCGTGATCAGTAAGCAGGACGTGCTGCTGATGCACCCGTTCGAGTCGTTCACGCCGGTGGTCGACCTGCTGCGCCAGGCCGCCAAGGACCCGCATGTGCTGGCCGTGCGCCAGACCCTGTACCGCTCCGGTGCCAACTCGGAGATCGTCGACGCGTTGGTGGACGCTGCCCGTAACGGCAAGGAAGTCACTGCGGTGATCGAATTGCGCGCGCGTTTCGACGAAGAGTCCAACCTGCAGATGGCCAGCCGCCTGCAAGCGGCGGGTGCGGTGGTGATTTACGGGGTGGTCGGGTTCAAGACCCACGCCAAGATGATGCTGATCCTGCGGCGTGAGCAGGGCGAAATCGTCCGCTATGCGCACCTGGGTACCGGCAACTACCATGCCGGCAACGCCCGCCTGTACACCGACTACAGCCTGCTGACCTCTGATGACGCCCTCACCGAAGACGTCGGCAAGCTGTTCAGCCAGCTGATCGGCATGGGCAAGACCCTGCGCATGAAAAAGCTGCTGCACGCACCCTTCACGCTGAAGAAAGGCATGCTCGACATGATTGCCCGCGAGACCCAGTTCGCGCTCGAAGGCAAACCCGCGCACATCATCGCCAAGTTCAATTCGCTGACCGATGCCAAGGTCATCAAGGCGCTGTACAAGGCCAGCCAGTCCGGGGTGCGCATCGACCTGGTGGTGCGTGGTATGTGCTGCCTGCGACCAGGTATTCCGGGGGTTTCGCACAACATTCACGTGCGCTCGATCATCGGCCGCTTCTTGGAGCACACCCGGGTGTTCTACTTCCTCAATGGCGGCGAAGAGCAGATCTACCTGTCCAGTGCCGACTGGATGGAGCGCAACCTCGACAAGCGCGTCGAGACCTGCTTCCCGGTCGAAGGCAAGAAGCTGTTGCTGCGGGTGAAGAAAGAGCTGGAAAGCTACCTGACCGACAACACCCATGCCTGGACGCTGCAGTCGGATGGGCGCTACGTGCGCAGCACCCCGACCGGCAACCAGAACCCGCGCAGTGCCCAGGCGACCCTGCTGGAGCGCCTGAGCAACCCGGTCCTCAACGTACGCTGAGGACGAAGCCGACCCGGGCCAGCCACTCCGCCTCGTTGGCGAAGTCGGCCTGGGTAAGCTGGTTCTGCTCCAGCCAGCCTTCAGGGAAGACCACATCGAGGCTGTTGTCGCCTGCTTGCAGCTGTACCTTCGGCATTTGCTGCGTGCCACGAATGTGGTGGAACAGGATGGCGAAGCGCAGCAGCACGCACAGGCGAATCAGCTGCACGCCTTCATCGCCGAACTCGGCGAACTTGTCCTTGGGAATGTTGCGGCGATGGCCGCGTACCAGCAGGGCCATCATCTGCTGATCCTCACGGGAGAAGCCCGACAGGTCGGAGTGCTCGATCAGGTAGGCGCCGTGCTTGTGGTAGTGATAGTGGGCGATATCCAGCCCAACTTCGTGAACTTTCGCGGCCCACCCCAGAAGATCGCGCCAATTTCCCTCTTCCAGCTTCCAGGCTTTTGCTACCTGGTCGAACGCGTGCAGCGCCTTGCGCTCGACGCGCGCGGCCTGGCCTTGGTCGACGTGGTAACGCTCCATCAAGGAGTTGAGGGTGCGCTCGCGCACGTCTTCGTGGTGATGGCGGCCGAGCAGGTCGAACAGCACGCCTTCGCGCAGGGCGCCGTCGCAGTGGTCCATGCGTTGCAGTTCGAGGGCGTCGAAGATGGCCTCGAGAATCGCAAGGCCCGCCGGGAAGATGGTGCGGCGGTCGGGCTTGACCCCTTCGAAGTCGATCTTGTCGACCTCGCCCAGCTTGAACAGTTTACGTTTGACCCACGCCAGCCCTTCGGCGTTGACCTCGCCATTGCCCAGGCCGCTGGCCTTGATGGCTGCGCCGATGGCGCGGATGGTGCCGGACGACCCGATGGCTTCGTCCCAGGTCAGGCGGTGCAGGGCGTTTTCGATGCTCATCAGCTCCAGCCGCGCGGCGGTGTAGGCCTGGGCATAACGCGCCGGGGTGATCTTGCCGTCGCGGAAGTAGCGCTGGGTGAAGCTGACGCAGCCCATTTGCAGGCTCTCGCGCAGCAGTGGCTCGAACCGCTGGCCGATGATGAACTCGGTGCTGCCGCCGCCGATGTCGGCGACCAGGCGCTTACCGGGGTTGTCGGCCAGGGTGTGGGAGACACCGAGGTAGATCAGGCGGGCTTCCTCACGGCCGGAAATCACTTCCACCGGATGCCCGAGAATGGCCTCGGCGCGCTGGATGAATTCGTTGCGGTTGCGCGCTTCGCGCAGGGCGTTGGTGCCAACGATGCGCACCGCACCCGCGGGCAGCCCGTTGATCAGTTGGGCGAAGCGCTTGAGGCAGTCGAGGCCCCGTTCCATGGCTTCTTCGCTGAGCTTGCGCTCTTCGTCGATGCCGGCGGCCAGCTGAACCTTTTCCCCCAGCCGTTCGAGAATACGGATCTCGGTGTGGTGGGCCTTGGCCACGACCATGTGAAAACTGTTGGAGCCAAGGTCGATGGCGGCGATCAGAGACAGGTTCTTCGCGTTGGTATGCGGCATGATCTGGATGTTCTCGGTCGTTAACCTGGCAATCGTGCCACGATACGGGGCTGTCGCCAACGCGTGGCACGCCAAGGCTTGATGCAGGGCAATGTGCCATTCGATGTTATGACACGCATATGACAGTTTCGATTCGCGGCGTCTTGCACAACTATAGTTACACTCAATCGTCTGTGACTTCCTGTAGTCAGCCTCTGCGGCTATGATGGGCCACGTTTTTATGCTTACGACCCCGGAGATATCCATGAGCAGCGATCTGATCAAACACGTCACCGACGCCACCTTCGAGGCCGAAGTCCTGCAAGCCCAAGGCCCGGTGCTGGTCGACTACTGGGCTGAATGGTGCGGTCCATGCAAGATGATCGCTCCGGTACTGGACGACATCGCGGGCACCTACGAGGGCAAACTGACCGTCGCCAAGCTGAACATCGACGAAAACCAGGAAACCCCGGCCAAGCACGGCGTGCGTGGCATCCCGACGCTGATGCTGTTCAAGAACGGCAACGTCGAGGCTACCAAGGTCGGCGCACTGTCCAAATCGCAGCTGGCCGCGTTCCTCGACGCCCACCTGTGATGTGAAAAAGCCCCGGAAATACCGGGGCTTTTCTTTTCCAACCCACTAGACGTCGAAAAAAGCAAGTGTTACATTCGGCCTCGCACTGCTTCTCCAGTGCCCCCTGCACGCCGTCGCCGACGCACTCCTAATTAGAATCTGTGCGCGATCCTATCGCCTTCTAGCGGCGCGGCTTCATTAAGCCAGAAGCTTAATCCTCCCTTCATACATGATTACGTCACTCCCCTTATGAACCTGACTGAACTCAAGCAAAAGCCGATTACCGATCTGCTGGAAATGGCCGAACAGATGGGCATCGAAAACATGGCCCGTTCGCGCAAACAGGACGTGATTTTCGCCCTGCTGAAGAAGCACGCGAAAAGCGGCGAAGAGATCTCGGGTGACGGCGTGCTGGAGATTCTCCAGGATGGTTTCGGTTTCCTGCGTTCGGCTGATGCGTCCTACCTGGCCGGCCCCGACGACATCTACGTCTCGCCTAGCCAGATCCGCCGTTTCAACCTGCGTACCGGCGATACCATCGTCGGCAAGATCCGCCCGCCGAAGGAAGGGGAGCGTTACTTCGCCCTGCTGAAGGTCGACACGATCAACTTCGATCGCCCTGAAAACGCGAAGAACAAGATCCTGTTCGAAAACCTGACGCCGCTGTTCCCCAACAAGCGCCTGAAGATGGAAGCCGGTAACGGCTCCACCGAAGACTTGACCGGCCGCGTCATCGACCTGTGCGCCCCGATCGGCAAAGGCCAGCGTGGCCTGATCGTCGCCCCGCCGAAAGCGGGTAAAACGATCATGCTGCAGAACATCGCGGCGAACATCACCCGTAACAACCCCGAGTGCCACCTGATCGTCCTGCTGATCGACGAGCGCCCGGAAGAAGTGACCGAAATGCAGCGCACCGTGCGCGGCGAAGTGGTCGCCTCGACCTTCGACGAGCCGCCAACCCGCCACGTGCAGGTTGCCGAGATGGTCATCGAGAAGGCCAAGCGCCTGGTCGAGCACAAGAAAGACGTAGTCATCCTGCTCGACTCCATCACCCGTCTGGCACGTGCCTACAACACCGTGATCCCAAGCTCCGGCAAGGTCCTCACCGGTGGTGTCGACGCCCACGCCCTGGAGAAGCCGAAGCGTTTCTTCGGTGCCGCGCGTAACATCGAAGAAGGCGGTTCGCTGACCATCATCGCCACCGCGCTGGTCGAAACCGGCTCGAAGATGGACGAAGTGATCTACGAAGAGTTCAAGGGTACCGGCAACATGGAGCTGCCCCTGGACCGTCGTATCGCCGAGAAGCGTGTGTTCCCGGCCATCAACATCAACCGCTCCGGCACCCGCCGCGAAGAGCTGCTGACCGCCGACGACGAACTGCAGCGCATGTGGATCCTGCGCAAGCTGCTGCACCCGATGGACGAAATCGCCGCCATCGAGTTCCTGGTCGACAAGCTCAAGCAGACCAAGACCAACGACGAGTTCTTCTTGTCGATGAAGCGTAAGTAAGCTTCGCCGCATCACGCAAAAAGCCGGGGAAACCCGGCTTTTTGCTGTTTGTCACAAAAGATCGTTCGCCAGCCCCCAGAACGCAGGCCACCATGCTGCCTGCGGTTTTCGGTCATGCCCCTGCAGGCATCAACCTCACGCCGTCATCGAGCCTAGCCCCAGGGGCGGTGAATAAGTCGACACATGGATTGTCTCTTATAAGGTACAGTATGGATGTACACAGTTCATCACGTTCTATCCGTCAACGGTGTGGATCTCTACCAAGCCTGGTTGGACACCATTCGCGACACCAGGCTGAAAGCAAGAATTACCACACGCATCGACCGAGCTGAGCAGGGCCATTTCGGTGTGACCGAGCCAGTGGGTGATGGCGTGTTCGAGATGAAACTGGATTTTGGGCCAGGCTACCGCATCTATTACGCCACCCGTGGGCGGAGCATCATTTTCCTGCTCGGAGGCGGCTCGAAAGACCGGCAGCAGGCTGATATCGACCAAGCCAAGTTGCTTTGGCACAGGCACAAGGTAATGCTATGACCGGCACACGTTCGCATGAAGAAAGTATTCTTGAGATGCTTCGCAATGACGAAGCCTTCGCCATCGACTATCTCGCCGTGGCACTCGAGGAAATCGATGAGCCTGGTGGTGCTGCGGGCTTTCTGACGGCGGTCCGCCGCGTGGCTGAAGCGCGCGGCGGCATGGGCAATCTTGCGCAGGCCACGGGGCTTGCCCGCCCCAATCTCTATCGCGCGCTGGCAGCGGACGGTGATCCTCGGCTATCGACCGTGCTGAAGGTGCTGCAAGCACTGGGAATCGGGCTGTCAAAAGTGGTTTCGCATAATAGTGAACAGCACCACAGCCGCTGATCCCAGACTCCTTTGGCCAATTTGCCCCCTTAGGCGCTACACTCTGCACCCCGACCGATACGGCCAACACGAGGCTCCTGCATGCAGTATCGCGACTTGCGCGACTTCATCCGTGGCCTGGAACAGCGCGGTGAACTCAAGCGCATCCAGGTTCCGATCTCTCCCGTCCTGGAAATGACCGAGGTCTGCGACCGCACCCTGCGTGCCAAAGGCCCGGCGTTGCTGTTCGAGAAGCCCACGGGGTACGACATCCCGGTACTGGGCAACCTGTTCGGCACGCCCGAGCGGGTGGCCATGGGCATGGGCGCCGAGTCGGTCGAAGAACTGCGCGAAATCGGCAAGCTGCTGGCCTTCCTCAAAGAACCAGAGCCGCCGAAAGGCCTGAAGGATGCCTGGTCGAAGCTGCCGATCTTCAAGAAGGTCGTGTCGATGGCGCCGAAGGTGGTCAAGGACGCGGTGTGCCAGGAAGTCGTGGTCGAAGGTGACGACGTCGACCTTGGCCAGTTGCCGATCCAGCACTGCTGGCCAGGCGATGTGGCCCCGCTGATCACCTGGGGCCTGACCGTTACCCGCGGCCCGAACAAGGACCGCCAGAACTTGGGCATCTACCGCCAGCAGGTCATCGGCCGCAACAAGGTCATCATGCGCTGGCTGAGCCACCGTGGCGGCGCGCTGGATTACCGCGAATGGTGCGAGAAGCACCCCGGCCAGCCGTTCCCAGTGGCCGTGGCGCTGGGCGCAGACCCTGCAACCATCCTGGGCGCCGTGACGCCGGTGCCGGATACCCTGTCCGAATACGCCTTCGCGGGCCTGCTGCGTGGCAACCGCACCGAGCTGGTCAAGTGCCGTGGCAGCAACCTGCAGGTACCAGCCACCGCCGAGATCATTCTCGAAGGCGTGATTCACCCCGGCGAAATGGCGCCGGAAGGCCCCTACGGTGACCACACCGGCTATTACAACGAGGTGGACAGCTTCCCGGTGTTCACGGTCGAGCGCATCACTCACCGGCAAAAACCGATCTACCACAGCACCTACACGGGCCGTCCGCCGGATGAACCGGCGATTCTCGGCGTGGCGCTGAACGAAGTGTTCGTGCCGATCCTGCAAAAGCAGTTCCCGGAGATCGTCGACTTCTACCTGCCACCGGAAGGTTGCTCTTACCGCATGGCGGTGGTGACCATGAAAAAACAATACCCAGGCCACGCCAAGCGCGTGATGCTGGGTGTGTGGTCGTTCCTGCGACAGTTCATGTACACCAAGTTTGTTATCGTCACCGACGATGACATCAACGCCCGCGACTGGAACGATGTGATCTGGGCCATCACCACGCGCATGGACCCCAAGCGTGATACGGTGATGATCGACAACACCCCGATCGACTACCTGGACTTCGCGTCGCCGGTGTCCGGGTTGGGGTCGAAGATGGGCCTGGACGCCACCCACAAGTGGCCGGGCGAGACTACACGCGAATGGGGACGGGTCATCGTCAAGGACGAGGCCGTCACCCGCCGTATCGATGAGCTGTGGGATCAGTTGGGAATAGATTGATGCAGGTAACGTTGCAGCCGTCCGGGGCAGTGCTGGCGCTTGAACCCGGGGAACGGATCCTGGATGGAGCGCGGCGGCTCGGCTATGACTGCCCGAACAGCTGCCGCAATGGCAATTGCCATGTTTGCGCCGCCTTGCTGGTGGAAGGGAGCGTCCGCCAGAACGGCGAAGTACGCGACCATGGCGAGCTGTTCACCTGTATTGCCGAACCGCTGGAGGATTGCGTGTTGCTCTGGGACGGTGTGCTCGCCCTGGGCGAGCTGCCAGTGCGCAAGCTGGCGTGTAGCGTGAGCGAATGCGTCGAGGTCGGTGGCGACGTCTGGCGCGTGCGCCTGCGTGCGCCTGCCGGCAAACCGCCGCGTTATCACGCCGGTCAGTACCTGATGATCGAGCGCGAAGGCGGCAAGCAGGCGGCGTTCTCCCTGGCCTCTGCGCCCCATGGTGGGCGTGAGCTGGAACTGCACGTGCTGGCGCGTGAGCCCAGCGCGCTGCAGCTGATCGAGCAACTGCAGCGTGATCGCCTGGCGCGCATCGAAATGCCTTTCGGTGATGCGCACCTGGCCGAGTTGCCAGACGGGCCGCTGGTGCTGATCGCCGCCGGTACGGGAATGGGCCAGATGCACAGCCTGGTCGAGCATTGCCGCGCCCAGGGCTTCAAGCATCCGGTACACCTTTACTGGGGTGTGCGTCGGCCTGAGGACTTTTACCAGATCGAACATTGGGACGAATGGTTGCGCCTGCCCAACCTGTTCCTGCACAAGGTCGTCAGTGACCTGTGTGGGTGGGAAGGCCGTTGCGGCATGCTGCACGAGGCCGTTTGCGAAGACATTCACGACCTCAACGGCGTGCACGTCTACGCCAGCGGCTCGCCAAACATGGTCTATGCCACCCTCGATGCCCTGGTCGAGGCTGGTATGGATGCACACCGCATGCGCGCCGATGTATTTGCCTACGCGCCGCGCGGCTAATAACTCAAGTTCAACCGGGTGGGTATAAGGCGGTAATTGTTACCGCCTTGGCTAATAACTTTCACTCCGCTCGAAACAATGCTCTCCAATCGTCGGAAGTTCGCGTGAAACTTTAGCTTTCAGGCTTGAGTGTTGGCGCGTTTCTATCCTAAGGTTAATGTAGACACCTTAGGTGCGGGGCGCAAACCCCGGCACACAGCGATTCTCGCTTTATCTGTAGTTCACAGGGAATAATGGCGGCAGCGTATGTCGGCAATTGAAAGTTTGTCCTGGAAAAGTGCTTACCCTCCGGCGCTCGACTTCGGCCAGCAACTGACCCGCGAGCAATTGATCAACTCCATGCAACTGACCATGTCACGCCATGAAGGCGGGCCTGTGTGGTTGTTCGCATACGGTTCATTGATCTGGCGACCGGAGTGCAGTTCGGTAGAGCGGCAGCGCGCACGGGTGCACGGTTATCACCGTGGGCTGTACCTGTGGTCGCACGAGCACCGTGGCACACCGGAAACGCCCGGCCTGGTGTTCGGCCTGGACCGTGGTGGGTCATGCAGTGGTTTTGCCTATCGGCTGGATGAAAGCAACCTGGATGATTCGCTGATGGCCCTGTGGCAACGCGAAATGCCGTACCCGGCCTACCGCCCGCATTGGCTCAGTTGCCGATTGGGTGATGGCAGCAAGGTGCAGGCCTTGGGTTTTGTGCTGGAGCGCCATTTGCCGTGCTATGCGGGGAATTTGCCCGACACACTGCTCAGCCAGATCCTTGCCAGTGCCAAGGGGCGATATGGCACCACGCGCGAGTATGTGGAGCAGACGTTGAATGCGTTGCGCAGCCACCAGATGCCGGATCGCAACCTGGAGGCGCGGTTCAGGCGCTGCCATAACCTGCGCGAAGAGGCCCGAGCAGGCAACCAAGCAGCCAGACGCTAGCTAGTCAGCACCACCAACTTACCCACAGCCTGCCGCTGCCCCAGCTTCTCAATGGCAGCCCCAGCCTCAGCCAGTGGATAAGTCTCCGACACCAGCGGCTTCAGCTTGCCTTCACCCTGCCAGGCAAACAGTTGACGGAAGTTAGCTGCATTCTGCTCCGGCTGACGCTGGGCAAACGCCCCCCAAAACACCCCCACGACCGCTGCGCCCTTGAGCAGCACCAGGTTCGCCGCCAGCTGTGGGATCGCCCCGCTGGCAAACCCCACCACCAGCAGCCGGCCATTCCAGGCCAGGCCCCTTACCGCCTGGTCGAACAGCTCGCCACCCACCGGGTCGTAGATCACGTCCACGCCCTGGCCGCCGGTCAGGCGCTTGATCTCGTCCTTGAGGCTGGCCTGGCTGTAGTCGATCAGCTCATCGGCGCCGGCAGCCTTGGCCACGGCCAGTTTTTCGGCGCTGCTGGCTGCAGCGATCACCCGGGCGCCCATGGCCTTGCCTATTTCCACGGCCGCCAGGCCCACACCCCCTGAGGCACCCAGCACCAGCAGGGTTTCACCCGGCTGCAGGTGGCCGCGCTGCTTGAGTGCATGCATCGAGGTGCCATAGGTCATGCCGAAGGCGGCGGCGGTGGTGAAGTCCATGTGCTCGGGGATCGGCATCACGTTGTAGAAGGGCACCGCCACCTGTTCGGCGAACGCACCCCACCCCGTGAGGGCCATGACCCGATCGCCCACCTTGAACGCACCGGCCTTTTCGCCGACCGCAGCCACCACACCGGCCGCCTCGCCACCTGGGGAAAACGGCAGCGGTGGCTGGAACTGGTATTTACCTTCGATGATCAAGGTGTCGGGGAAGTTGACGCCTGCTGCCTGCACATCCAGCAGGATCTCGTTCTTTTTCGGCACGGGGCTGGCGACGTCTTCCAGTACCAGGTCGCGCGCCGGGCCCAAGGTTTTGCACAACACAGCTTTCATCGGGGCTATTCCTTTGCGGGTAGTGGCCGATAAGTGTAGGAGGGCCACCTGCCGGGTCAACGAGCATGGCCTACCCTGATGGGCCGGCATAAGCCAGGGCTTGGGTTTGAGCGGTGTGCTGGGTAAGCTGGCGCCAATTGTATTGAGGAGCGAATTCGTGAAAGCGTGGATCTTGATGGTGCTGGCCCTGATGCTGCCAGTTGCGGCCGTGGCCGAAGAAGCCAAGGAAGGGGCGCCCAAGGTCGCCTACATCACCCTGAGCCCACCCTTTGTCGGTAACTATGCCCTCGACGGCAGCCCCAAGCTGCGTGTCTATAAAGCCGACGTGGCCCTGCGCGTGACCGGTGATGAAGCCGCCAAGGCCGTGAAACACCACGAGCCGCTGATCCGTAACCAGCTGGTGGCGCTGTTCACCCAGCAGACGGTGGACAAGATGAGCAACGTCGACGCCAAGGAGCAACTGCGCCAGGAAGCCTTGAAGCAGGTGCAGCAGGTGATGGAAGCGGAAGAGGGCAAGCCGATTGTCGAAGACCTGCTGTTCAACAACCTGATCGTGCAGTGACCTGAAACCCTTGGGGCCCATCGCCGGCAAGCCGGCGACAGCGGCTTCTAGTAGGGCGCAGGTCTCCAGCAGGGCCTTGTCATTTGTGTCTGAAACGAGCTCAGACTAACCCTAGTCGTAGGACTTTTCTGTCTTCCTTGTACGTCCGCCAATTTACAGTTTCTGATGCGATGGCCGCGTTAAATTGTGCCTCGTCTTCAGTTGCTCGAGAGTATTGGCAATGCCTTTGAAGTACCAACCGAAAGAGGCGACTGTACTGATGTGCGATTTTTCAGGATTTCAAGCACCTGAAATGATCAAGGTGCGGCCCGTCGTCGTTCTTCGCAAGCACAGTCAAAATCGCCAGTTGGTGACGATAATCCCGTTGAGCACCACTGCTCCTGATCACTTGGCCAGGCATCACGTTGTACTGCCGAGTTATTTGCCTGGCCCTGATCTAACATGCTGGGCCAAGTGCGACATGATCTACACGGTTGCAACCTCCAGGCTGGACAGATGCCGCGTCAAGTCGCGGCAGGGAGGTGGCCGGGAATATATGACTTTTACAATGCAGCCCGAGCATTTTGCTGCCGTTAGGGCTGCAGTTTGCTTCACGCTGGGCTTCACACATCCAGCAACAGTGCAGTCTGTTGTCAATAAAGCACCTGATGCGTGATAATCCATCCTGCTCCCATAAGGGGCTTGTAAGACTCTGCGGATCCTGGTTAACCAGCAATCACAGAGCCGGGCAGGTAGATGGCGATGACAAGCCGACCTGTCTGTGAGTAGGGCGCCGGAAGGCGCCCTTTGTCTTTGTGTCGCTCTCATATTCCCCAGCGACACTCTCTCAGGACGCCAGCGTCCGCCGAAAGCGCGCTAGCGCCACGCTGAAGAACACCAGGCCGATCACGGCCAGGGCCAGGATGTCTGGCCATACCACGGACGCGCCGGCGTCGCGGAACAAGATCGCGGTGCCGAGGCTGACGAAATGCGTCGACGGCGAGCCCTGCATGACCCACTGCAACCACTGCGGCATGCTGTCCAGCGGGGTACTGCCGCCAGACAGCAACAGCATCGGGATGATGACCGGGATCGCCAGCAGGCCGAATTGAGGCGTCGAGCGCGCCAGGGTGGCGAGGAAGATGCCCAAGGCGGTACTGGCGAACAGGTACAGCGCGGTCACCGCCAGGAACAGCCCCATGGAGCCAGACAGCGGCACGCCCAGGGCGCCTTTGACCACCACGATGAGCGACACCCAGGTACACAGCACTACCACCAGCGCGTTGCTGGCGATTTTCGCCAGCATGATTTCCAAAGCGGTTAGCGGCAGCACCAGCAAGTGGTCGAGGGTGCCGTGTTCACGCTCGCGCAACAGCGCCGTGCCGGTGAGGATGATCGCCAGGATGGTGATGTTGTTGATGATCTGGATCACGGCCAGAAACCAGCCACCCTCCAGGTTGGGGTTGAACAGTGCCTTCGGGTTGATCAGCACGGGGCTCTGGGTTGTGGTGCGTTGGGCATAGTCGAGCAGCTCTCGCTCGAAGATCCGGCCGATGTAGCCGGCGCCCATGAACGCCTGGCTCATGGCCGTGGCGTCGACGTTGATCTGCAACTCGGGTGAGCGCCCGGCCAGTAGGTCGCTCTGGAAGTTCACCGGTACATTGATCACGAAGGTGTACTGGCCGCTGTCCATGGCCTGATCCAGGCGGTCCGGGGGCAGCGGCACGGCAGGCTGAAACTCGGGTGGTTGCAGTGACTCGGTGAGCTTGCGTGAGAGCTGGCTATGGTCTTCGTCCACCACGGCAACGCTGGCGTTGTGCACGCCGATCACCGAGCCTGCCGCCGGCATGTAGATCGCCACGCTGAAGGCATACAGCAAAAACAGCAGCAGCACGCTGTCGTGGCGCAGGCTGGTCAGCTCTTTCAGGCCCAGGCGCAGGGTGTGGTTCAGGCGCGACATGTCAGGCCTCCTGCTTCTTCAGCATGGCCAGGCTCAGGCCGGTGAACACGGCGAAGAAGCTCAGCAGGATCAGGCACTGCGGCCACAGCTCGCGCAGGCCCAGCGCTTTGGTGAAGGTGCCGACCGCGATGTCCAGGAAGTAACCCGCCGGGAACAGCTGGCCCATCACTGCCGCGGCGCCATCGAGCGACGAGCGTGGCACGATCAGGCCGGAGAACTGGATGGTCGGCAGGCTGGTGATGATCATGGTGCCCAGGATGGCCGCGATCTGGGTGCGGGTGAAGGCCGAGATCAGCAAGCCCAGGCTGGTGGTCGCCAACAGGTAGGCGACGCCGCCGCAGGCCAGGGCCAGCACGCTGCCCTTGAGCGGTACGGCAAACAACCAGCGGTTCATCGCCACCAGCAACGCCAGGTTGACCAGGCTTACGGCCAGGTAGGGCAGCTGTTTGCCAAGCAGAAACTCCAGCCGGGTGAGGGGCGTGGCGTAGAAGTTGGTGATGGAGCCAAGTTCTTTTTCCCGGACGATGCCCAGGGCGGTGAGCATGGCCGGGATGAACGCCAGGATCAGCGCCATGACGCCGGGCCCGATGGCATTCACGCTGACCACGTCCTGGTTGTAGCGGAAGCGTGTTTCCAGGCGAACCGGGTCTTGGCGCTGCACCGGTTGCTGGCTGGCCGCGGCAAATTGTTCGAGGTTCGCCTGGTGCACTGCTTCGACATAGTTGCGGCTGGTCTCAGCACGGAACGGCATGCCGCCGTCGAGCCAGGCGGCCACCACCGGTTGGCGACCGGCGTAAAGGTCGCGGCCAAAGCCGGGTGGGATCTCCAGCGCCAGTTTGATTTCGGAACGTTGCAGGCGTTGGTGCATTTCACGGGTATCGCGAATCGGCGCCTGCTCGGCGAAATACCGTGATCCGCGAAACGCTTCGAGGTAGGCCCGGCTTTGCGGGCTTTGGTCTTGGTCATGAACGGCGAAGGCGAGGTTCTCTACATCCAGCGAGATGCCATAGCCAAAGATCACCATCATGAACACGGCGCCGAGCAGGGCGAAGGCCAGGCGCACCTTGTCGCGCAGCAGCTCCTTGCCCTCCCGGCTGGCCACCGCCAGCAGGCGGCGCAGGCTGAAACCTTGGCGCAACGGTGGTGTGGCCGCTGCCGGCTGCTCCAGCACAGCGTTTTGCGGGGCCTGGGGCAGGGCCTCCTGGGCTTGCTCCAGGCAGCGCACGAAGGCGTCTTCCAGGGTTTCGCCGGCGTACTGGCGTTGCAGGGCATCAGGCGTGTCACAGGCCAGCACGCGCCCGGCGTGCATGAACGAAATGCGGTCGCAGCGCTGGGCTTCGTTCATGAAGTGAGTAGAGAGGAAAATGGTCACGCCTTGCTCGCGCGACAACTCCACCAGCAGTCGCCAGAAATCATCCCGGGCGGCAGGGTCGACGCCGGAGGTCGGCTCGTCGAGAATCAGCACTTCAGGGCGGTGCAGCACCGCGACCGCCAGTGACAGGCGCTGGCGCAGGCCGAGGGGCAGGGCGCCTGACGGTTGGTCGGCGATGTCGCGCAGGCCGAAGCGCTCGATCAGTTCGCTGATGCGCTGCGCGCTGTCGGCTTTGGGCAGGTCGAACAGGCGCGCATGCAGCGTGAGGTTCTGGCGGGTGCTGAGCTCGCCATACAGCGAGAAACTCTGCGACATGAAACCAACCCGCTTGCGCGTGGCCAGGTCGCTGGCGTCCACCGGGCGGCCCAGCAGGCTGGCACTGCCCTCGCTGGCGGGTACCAGGCCCGTAAGCACTTTCATGGTGCTGGTCTTGCCGCAGCCGTTGGAGCCGAGAAAACCAAAAATTTCCCCACGACCAATGGCGAAGCTGACCTTGTTGACCGCGGTGAAGTCACCAAAGCGCAGGGTCAGGTCATGCGCTTCGATGGCGACCAGGCCGTCATTTGCCGAGCGTGGCGGGATAGTCAACGGCGCAGGTTGCGTACTGCCTGCCCCTTGGAAATGGGTGAAGGCATCGTCCAGTTTGCCGCTGGGCGTGACGCCCGCCAATGTGTGGCTGGGGCCCGCGGCAATCAGCCGGCCGCCATCGAGCATCAGGCAATGCTCGAACTGCTCGGCTTCCTCCATATAGGCAGTGGCCACCAGCAGCGTCAATTGCGGGCGTTGTTCGCGTACCTGCTCGACCAGTTCCCAGAAGCGTCGCCTCGACAGGGGGTCGACCCCGGTCGTGGGTTCGTCGAGGATCAGCAGGTCAGGCTCGTGGATCAACGCGCAGCACAGGCCCAGTTTCTGCTTCATGCCGCCCGACAGCTTGCCGGCCGGGCGCTCGGCGAAGCGATGCAGGTCGGTGGCCTGCAGCAGGTTGGCCATGCGCTGTTCGCATTCGTGCCGGCCCAGGCCAAACAGCGTAGCGAAAAAACGAATGTTCTCGCTGATCGACAGCTCAGGGTACAGGTTGTTGCCCAGCCCTTGGGGCATGAACGCGACCTTGGGGTACAGCGCCGCGCGGTGGCGTCGTTGGCGGATCGAGCCGCCCAGCACCTGCAACTCGCCCTGCTGCAGGCGTTTTACGCCGGCGATCAGCCCGAGCAGGGTCGATTTGCCGGCCCCGTCAGGCCCGATCAGTGCACAGCGGGTGCCGCTGGGCAGGCTGAAACCCAGCGTCTGCAAGGCGATCAGGTCGCCATAACGGTGGCTGATGCCCTCGGCCAGCAGTGCCGGCGCGTTCATTGCAGGTTGGCCGGCCAGTCCACGTCAGCCGTGCGCACATAGCCAGCACCCGGCATGCCCGGCTTGGCTTGCGGCACGGCGCTTGGGTCGCTCAGGCGCAGTTTTACGCGAAACACCAGTTTCTGCCGCTCATCGCGGGTTTCGACCTGTTTCGGGGTGAACTGCGCCTTGGCTGCGACAAACGCTACCTTCGCCGGCAACGCCTGATCGGGCAGCGCATCGAGAACGATGCGTGCCTGATCGCCAACGGTCAGCCGGCCGCTGGTGGAGGCTGGGAGGTAGAGGTTCATGTACTGGTCGCTCGGGTCGATCAGCATCAGCACGCGACCGCCAGCGCCCAAGACCTCACCCGGCTCGGCCAGGCGCAGCTGGATGATGCCGTCGATGGGCGCGCGCAGGCTGCTGTCGTCGATCTCGCTGGTCAGTTGGGCGACCTGGGCCTGGGCCGCGCCGATGGCGGCTTTGACGGCTGCCAGCTGGGCGCGCGCCGCAACCACCGCCGCGTTCGCGGTGTCGAAGCGGGCCTGCTGCTGGTCGAGCAGTTGTTGGCTGGCATAGTTGCGCTTGAAAATCTCGCGCACGCGTTTGAGTTCCTGGCCGGCGAGCAGCAGCTCACTCTGGCGCAGTTGCACGCTGGCCTGGGCCGCCGCGTAGTTTTCCTGGGCGCGCAGCACTTCGGCCTCGGCCTGGTTGCGCTGGGCTTCCATTGTGCGGGTGTCGATACGCGCCAGCAGCTGACCACGGGTCACCTTGTCGCCTTCGTCGACCCGCACTTCAGCCAAACGCCCGGGGACCTTGGTGGCAATTTGCACTTCGGTCGCCTCGAGACGGCCGTTGCCCATGCTCAGGCCTTCCGGCAGCTGGTCATGCAGCGACTTCCAGTAACCCAGCCCTGCCGCGGTCGCCAGAAGGGCGATCAACGCAGTGGCGAAGACCCTGGGGGCATATCGATTCATCAGTCAGCATCCTGCTCAATGCACGCCCCTATCGTGGCGTGCGGCTATCCATGGCGTGTTGATATCGGTCAAACCCCTAGATCCTAGCCCACCTTCACTTCAACGCGACGATGGCCGCCCATTGCTCGGGGGTAACCGGCATCACCGACAGGCGGCTGCCTTTTTGCACCAGCGGCAATTCGCCAAGCGCGGCCTGTTGTTTGAGCCTGCCAAGGTCGAGCACTTTGGGCAGGGTTTTCACATGGGCCACGTCCACCGCACTCCACGGGTTCTTCTCGGCGGTGGCCTTTGGGTCGTAATAGTGGCTTTCTGGGTCCAGTGCGGTCGGGTCCGGGTAGGCCGCCGCAGTGATGCGGGCGATGCCAGCAATGCCCGGTTGCGGGCAGCTGGAGTGGTAGAAGAAGAACTCGTCGCCCACGCTCATGGCCCGCAAAAAGTTGCGCGCCTGGTAGTTACGCACGCCGTCCCAGCGCGCTTCGCCCAGCCGGCCAAGGGCTTCGATCGAGAGCTCGTCGGGCTCGGATTTCATCAGCCAATAGGCCATGCATGCTGCTCCTGAAAAGGTTTGAAATAACCTGTTGCACGAAACCGACAGCCGGTTGGCGCCAATGTTTGCGTGTCGGCGCAGGTTGTCGGAAAATGCGCCCCGTTTAAAGCGAGATGCTCTGGCGATACTCAGAAAATCGCCAAGCCGAAACAGTTTGCCTGGGGGGCAATCTTCGATGAATCAACGCAAAAAGCCGGATCTGCTGTGGATCCTGGTGTTCATTTTTGGCCTGGGTGTGGTCACCACTGGTTATGCGCAAGGGTTCCTGGAGCGCAAGCTGGACACCGCCTATCAAATGCCGGTCGACGCCAGCCAGCCGCAACGTTGATGCCCTCCGCTGGCGCCGCTCAGTTCGGCGCCAGGTACCAGTCGCGGTCCGAGACCGTGCCTTGCAATGGTACATCCCAACTGGCTTGTGCCAGCCGCTCGACCTTCTGGCATTCATGCGCCAGCCCCAATAGCAAAGGTTTCTTCCAGGTCTTGCGGCGCGCTTGGTAGGCCAGGCTGCGGTCATAGAAACCACCGCCCATGCCCAAGCGGCCACCCACTTCATCGAAACCCACCAGCGGCAGCAGGATCAGGTCCAGGGCCCAGATCGGGCGTTGGCGTTTGCGGTCGGTCAGTGGCTCTGGAATACGGAAGCGGTTGCGCTTGAGTTTTTCACCCTGCTCGAACCGCTGAAACACCATGCGTGTGCGCGGCCAGGCGTGCAGCACCGGCAGGTAAGTGCGTTTGCCGCGTCGCTGGGCTTCGCGCAATAGCAGGTAGGGGTCGATTTCGCCGTCGTTGGGCAAGTACAGGGCAATGTGCCGGGCGCGGCGGAACAGCGGGTCTTGCGCCAGCTGGCGGTATAGGCCAAGGGCGGCTTGGCGCTGCTGGGCAGGCGTCAGTGCGCGGCGAGCATTGCGGAGCAGGCGACGAAGCTGGGGGCGGGTGAGCGGCGCGGTGTCGGTCATGGCACAGGCGTTCCCAGTTGTCGCGACTGGTAGGGGTATGCCCGCAGCAAGGGCGGACAAAAAAATAAGGCTCCCCGATAAGACCGCTATCGGTGTAGCCCTTGAACCCGAAAGTTCAAGGTGGAGATTGCAGGGGGCGTTAAGGCTTTCCGTCGAGCGGACATGCACACCGGCCCCAGCGTGCAACCCCCGTGGTTGTGCGTATCGGCTCAGGGACATAACCGACTGGCGCATCCCCCAGGGAGTGGCGCCAGTATACCAATCTCAGCCGATTTTGGTATCCGTGTCGTCGGACAAAGCCTTATCGACCCGATCCAGCAGGTCGCGCACCTGTTCGCGGTTGGTGCCAGCGACCGGGGCAGCGCTACGGTCTTCCTGGCGGTGCAGCATCTCGTGGGTAATGTTCAACGCAGCCATGACCGCGATGCGGTCGGCGCCGATCACCTTGCCGCTGCTGCGGATCTCGCGCATCTTGCCGTCCAGGTAGCGCGCGGCGCTGACCAGGTTGTTGCGCTCTTCCGGCGGGCAGATGATCGAGTATTCCTTGTCGAGGATCTGCACGGTGACGCTATTGCTTGAACTCATGAGTCTTGCTCCAGAGCCTTGAGGCGTAAAATCATCGACTCGACCTTGCGCCTTGCGATCTCGTTCTTTTCGATGAGGTGGGCGCGCTCTTCGCGCCAGGATTTTTCCTGAGCTACTAGGAGTGCATTTTGCCGTTTTAGTTGCTCGACACGTTCGATCAGCAACTCGAATCGGCTCATCAGCGCTTGCAGGTCGTTCTCTTGCGTGGGTTGCACTCGAATCGCTCCGTCGTTGAGTCACCTGGCGATGATGCCTCTCCCCGGGCCGCGACGGCCAGTGCCGATGGTCTTGGCGCGCCTGCCGGTGCTAGGATACAAGGTCTCCATTCTAGTCATTGCGCCGTCTGGCGCCTAGTTGCCCATGCCCAATACCCAATCGCCCTACATTGCCTTCGCCATGCTGCTTGCCAGCAACGGCCACCCTGTCACTCCTGCCGAGCTGCACGGCTTGCTGGTCGGGCGCAGCTGCGCCGGTGCCGGCTTCGATGCCGACGCCTGGCTGGCCGACGCCGCCCAACTGCTGGAAAACGAACCCGGTGACACCGTCCGCAACGCCCTGATCGGCTTGCAAGAGATGGTCAAGGGCGAGCTCACCAGCGATGACATGGCCATCGTCCTGCTGCTGCCGACCGATGATGCCGCGCTGGCTGACCGTGCTGCGGCGCTGGGCCAGTGGTGCCAAGGCTTCATCACGGGCTTTGGCCTGAACGCCGGTGGCAAGGACCTGTCCACCGAAGCCAAAGACGTGCTGCAGGACCTGGTGGCAATCTCCCAGGTACAAGAAGCCCTCGAAGAGTCCGAAGACGGCGAGAGCGACTACATGGAAGTCATGGAATACCTGCGCGTCGCGCCGCTGCTGCTGTTCTCCGAGCTGGCCAAGCCGGCCGCGCCTGCGTCCAAGCCATCGTTGCACTGATCAACCGGGGGTAGTCTGCCCATGAGCCACATTCCCAAGGCCGAGTATGCCCGTCGGCGCAAGGCGCTGATGGCGCAGATGGTCCCCAACAGCATCGCCATCCTGCCCGCCGCCGCCGTTGCCATTCGCAACCGCGACGTCGAGCACGTGTACCGCCAGGACAGCGATTTCCAGTACCTCAGCGGCTTTCCCGAGCCCGAGGCGGTGATTGCGCTGATCCCGGGCCGTGAACATGGCGAGTACGTGCTGTTCTGCCGCGAGCGCAACCCTGAGCGCGAGCAGTGGGAAGGGCTGCGCGCCGGCCAGGAAGGTGCGGTGCGTGATTTCGGCGCCGACGATGCCTTCCCGATCACCGACATCGACGAGATCCTGCCGGGCCTGATCGAGGGCCGGGAGCGGGTGTACAGCGCCATGGGCAGCAACCCCGAATTCGATCGCCGGCTGATGGACTGGATCAACGTGATCCGCTCCAAGGCTCGCCTGGGTGCCCAGCCGCCGAACGAGTTCGTTGCGCTGGATCATCTGCTGCACGACATGCGCCTGTATAAATCGGCGGCAGAAGTGAAGGTGATGCGCGTTGCCGCAGACATTTCCGCCCGTGCCCACGTGCGTGCCATGCAGGCCTGCCGGGCCGGGCTGCATGAGTACAGCCTGGAAGCCGAGCTGGATTACGAGTTCCGCAAAGGTGGCGCGAAAATGCCGGCCTATGGCTCGATCGTCGCGGCCGGGCGCAATGGCTGCATCCTGCACTATCAGCAGAATGACGCCCCGCTCAAGGACGGCGACCTGGTGTTGATCGACGCGGGCTGCGAAATCGACTGCTATGCCAGCGACATCACCCGTACGTTCCCGGTCAGCGGGCGTTTTTCGCCCGAGCAGAAGGCCATCTACGAGCTGGTGCTGAAGGCCCAGGCCGCAGCCTTCGCCGAAATCGCCCCCGGCAAGCACTGGAACCACGCCCACGAGGCGACCGTGCAGGTCATCACCGAGGGCCTGGTGGAACTGGGGCTGCTCAAGGGTGATGTGCAGGGGCTGATCGAAAGCGAAGCCTACCGCGCGTTCTACATGCACCGCGCCGGGCACTGGCTGGGCATGGATGTGCACGATGTGGGCGAATACAAAGTGGGCGGCCAGTGGCGCGTGCTGGAGCCCGGCATGGCGCTGACCGTCGAACCGGGCATCTACATCGCCGCCGACAACCAGGCGGTGGCCAAGAAGTGGCGCGGCATCGGCGTAAGGATCGAGGACGACGTGGTAGTGACCAGGCAGGGCTGTGAAATTCTGACGTCGGGTGTACCCCGCACAGTCGCCGAGATCGAGGCGCTGATGCAGGCTGCGCGCAAGGACGCGGCATGAACCGGGTCCACTTGGCGATCATCGGTGGCGGCCTGGTCGGCGCGAGCCTGGCGTTGGCCCTGCAGGCCGGGGCCAAGGCGCGAGGCTGGAAGATCCTGCTGATCGAGCCGTTCGCACCCGGCCACAGTTTCCAGCCCAGCTACGATGCACGCTCGTCGGCGTTGTCGTATGGCACGCAACAGATCTACCAGCAGTTGGGGCTGTGGCAGGCCATCAGCCAGCGCGCCGAGCCTATCCTGCAGATTCAGGTATCGGACCGTGGCCGGTTCGGTGCCACGCGCCTCGATGCCCACGAAGAAGGCGTGCCAGCGCTGGGTTTCGTGGTGGAAAACGCCTGGCTCGGGCAGTGCCTGTGGCAGGGGTTGGACCCTGAGGTGGTGAGCTGGCGTTGCCCCGCCGAAGTGAGGGCGATGCACGCCATCGAAGGCGGTTATCGCCTGCAGCTGGATGACGACACCGGCCTGGAATGCGACTTGGCCGTGCTGGCCGATGGCGGCCGCTCTGGCCTGCGTGAGCAGCTGGGTATTCATGTGCGCCGCACGCCCTATGAGCAAAGCGCCCTGATCGCCAACATCACGCCTGGCGAAGCACACCGCGGCCAGGCGTTCGAGCGGTTCACCGAAACCGGCCCGATGGCCCTGCTGCCACTGCCGGAAAACCGCTGCGCGCTGGTCTGGACCCGTCAGGGCATGGACGCTCAGCGCCTGGCCGAAATTGATGAACGCAGCTTCCTGCGCGAACTGCAGGATGCCTTCGGCTATCGTCTTGGGGCATTGCGCCAAGTGGGTGCAAGGCATCTTTACCCGCTGGCACTGGTCGAGGCCGAAGAACAGGTACGCCCGCACCTGGTGGTGCTGGGCAACGCTGCGCACAGCCTGCACCCCATTGCCGGCCAGGGCTTCAACCTGTCGCTGCGTGACGTCCAGGTGCTTGCACACGCGCTGCTGGCGGGTCCGCAGCACCCCGGTGACCTGGGCACCCTGCGGGCCTACCACCAGCGTCAGCGCCTGGACCAGGCGTTGACCATTGGCTTCTCCGACCAGGTCACCCGCCTGTTCGGCAGCAACCAGCCGTTGCTGGCTGCCGGTCGCAACATTGGCCTGCTCGGGCTCGACCTGCTGCCGCCGGCAAAAAGCTGGTTTGCCCGCCAGGCCATGGGCCTGGGTACGCGCCCCGATCCGCGGGGCCAGGCATGAGCAATCCGCGCAGACTGGCGCGCCGGGCCCGCATGTTGCGCTGGTTGCTGAACCTTTACCCGCCGTACCTGGGCGCCGGTATCCGCGTGCAGCACATCAGCCCGGACATGCGCAGCGTCAAGGTCCGCATGAAGCTCACCCGCTGGAACCGCAACTACGTCGGTACCCAGTTCGGCGGCAGCCTCTACTCGATGGTCGACCCGTTCTACATGCTGCTGCTGATCGAGCAGTTGGGGCGCGAGTACATCGTCTGGGACAAGGCGGCGAGCATCGATTTCATCTCGCCGGGCAAAGGCCCCGTGTACGCCGAGTTCCACCTCGATGACGCCCTGCTCGACGACATTCGCCAGCAGACCGCCACCGGCAAGAAGTGCCTGCCGCGGCTGCAGGTGGACATCCGCGACGGCGCCGGCGAACTGGTAGCGCGGGTCGATAAAACCCTATACGTGCGGCTCAAGCCGCAAGCGAGGCAGGCGTAAGGCATGGAAATGCGCGCAGATCTGTTGATTGTCGGTGCCGGTATGGTCGGCAGCGCCCTGGCCCTGGCATTGCGCCACAGTGGCTTGGACATTCTCCTGCTCGACGGCAGCCCGCTGTCGGTAAAACCCTTCGATACCGAAGCGCCGTTCGAGCCGCGCGTCAGTGCATTGTCGGCGGCCAGCCAGCGCATTCTGGAGCGCCTAGGCGCCTGGGATGGCATCGCCCGGCGACGGGCCACGCCGTATACCGACATGCACGTCTGGGATGGCAGCGGTACGGGCCAGATCCACTTCTCGGCGGCCAGCGTGCATGCCCAGGTGCTCGGCCACATCGTCGAAAACCGGGTGGTGCAGGACGGCCTGCTGGAGCGTCTGCATGACAGCGACATCGGCCTGTTGCCCAACGCGCGGCTCGAGCAACTGCGCCGCTCCGGTGACGAGTGGCTGCTGACCCTGGCCGACGGCCGCCAACTGCGGTCGCCGTTGGTGGTGGCGGCGGATGGCGCCAACTCGGCGGTACGCCGCCTGACCGGCTGCGAAACCCGTGAGTGGGATTACCTGCACCACGCCATCGTCACCAGCGTACGTTGCAGCGCCGGGCACCAGGCTACGGCCTGGCAACGCTTTACCGACGAGGGCCCGCTGGCGTTTCTGCCGCTGACACGTGAGGGCCAGCAGGACTGGTGCTCGATCGTCTGGTCGACCACGCCAGAGCATGCCGAGCAACTGATGGCGCTGGACGAGCCGGCCTTCCTCAAGGCCCTGGAGCGGGCCTTCGAGGGGCGCCTGGGCGAGGTGCTGCAGGCCGATCCACGCGTGTGCGTGCCGCTGCGTCAGCGCCATGCCAAGCGCTATGTGGCTGAGGGCCTGGCGCTGATCGGCGATGCCGCGCACACCATTCACCCGTTGGCCGGGCAGGGCGTCAACCTGGGGTTCCTTGATGCCGCCGTGCTGGCCGAGGTGCTGGTGAATGCCAGCGAGCGCGGCGAACGGCTGGCGGATGTAAAGGTGTTGAGCCGCTATGAGCGCCGGCGCATGCCGCACAACTTGGGGCTGATGGCCGCCATGGAAGGGTTCGAGCGGTTGTTCCAGGCCAATCCGCTGCCGTTGCGCTGGTTGCGTAACAGTGGCTTGAAGCTGGTGGAGCAGATGCCGGAGGCCAAGGCATTGTTCGTGCGCCAGGCGTTGGGGCTGACTGGGGACCTACCGGAGTTGGCCAAACCCTGACGCTGGCAGGGGCTGCAACATCCGGTAACGGCTCCGAGGGTGAGGGACAAAATGGGATTCACTACCATTTGCGCCTCTCATACGATCCGAGGAGTGCATTTCATGTTGCCACGCAAGCCCCTACTGGCCGCCCTGGCCCTGACGTTGTTCGGCGGCACTGCCCAGGCAGCGGAAGAAGTGGTGGTGTACTCCTCGCGCATCGACGAGCTGATCAAGCCGGTGTTCGACGCCTACACCGCCAAGACCGGGGTCAAGGTCAAGTTCATCACCGACAAGGAAGCCCCGCTGATGCAACGCATCAAGGCCGAGGGCGAGAACGGTGTGGCCGACCTGCTGCTGACCGTGGATGCCGGCAACCTCTGGCAGGCCGAGCAGATGGGTATCCTGCAACCGATCAAATCGGACATCATCGACCAGAACATCCCGCCGCAATACCGGGCCTCGTCCCACGACTGGACCGGCCTGAGCCTGCGCGCGCGCACCATCATCTACTCTACTGACCGGGTCAAACCGGAGCAGCTGAGCACCTACGAAGCCCTGGCCGACAAGCAGTGGGAAGGGCGTCTGTGCCTGCGCACTGCGAAGAAGGTCTACAACCAGTCGCTGACCGCCACTTTGATCGAGAACCACGGCGAGGCCAAAACCGAAGCCATCGTCAAAGGTTGGGTGAATAACCTGTCCACCGACGTGTTCTCCGATGACAACGCCGTGATCCAGGCCATCGAAGCTGGCCAGTGCGACGTGGGCGTGGTCAACACTTACTACTACGGGCGCCTGCACAAACAAAACCCCACGTTGCCAGTCAAGATCTTCTGGCCCAACCAAGGTGACCGCGGTGTGCACGTCAACCTGTCGGGTATCGGCCTGACCAAGCATGCCCCGCACCCTGAGGCTGCGAAAAAGCTGGTGGAATGGATGACCGGCGAGGACGCGCAGAAGCTGTTCGCCGACATCAACCAGGAGTTCCCGGCCAACCCGAAGGTCAAGCCATCAGACGAGGTAGCCGCCTGGGGCAGCTTCAAGGCTGACAGCATTCCGGTCGAAATCGCTGGCAAGCGCCAGGCCGAAGCGATTCGCTTGATGGATCGGGCTGGCTGGAACTAAGTTATCCTTCCGGGGCCTGCAAGGGCCCTTTCGCGGGCAAGCCCGCTCCCACAGGTGTTCCACTGAAGCGTGTGTAAACCCTGTGGGGGCGGGCTTGCCCGCGAACGACCGCGCAGCGGTCGCAATCGCAACCGAGAGTTCTGAACTTGCCCCACACCCCCCAACGTCGCTGGTACCTCCCGGTCGCCCTGGTCGCCGCCCTGGTGCTGTTGCCCCTGAGCGTCCTGCTGCTGTCATGGCAGTCGATCGACCTGCAGATCTGGTCACACCTGCTCGACACCCAGATGAGCCGCCTGCTCGGCAACACCCTGACCCTGGTAGTAGGCGTAGGCATCGGCGTGACCGTATTGGGGGTCAGCCTGGCCTGGCTCACCAGCCTCTGCGAATTCCCTGGCCGGCGCTGGCTGGACTGGGCGCTGATGCTGCCGTTTGCCATCCCCGCCTACGTGCTGGCATTCGTTTTCGTCGGCCTGCTGGATTTTGCCGGCCCGGTGCAAAGCGCCCTGCGCGAAGTGTTTGGGCCGATGCGCCTGCCGCGCGTGCGCTCCACGGGCGGGGTGATCATCGTACTCGTGCTGGTGTTCTACCCCTATGTCTACCTGCTGGCGCGCACGGCCTTCCTGGCGCAGGGCAGGGGCCTGATGGAAGCGGCCCGGGTACTGGGGCTGTCACCGCTTCAGGCGTTCTGGCGCGTCGCACTGCCCATGGCGCGGCCGGCCATCGGTGCCGGTATCGCCCTGGCATTGATGGAGACCCTGGCCGACTTCGGTGCGGTGGCGGTGTTCAATTTCGACACCTTCACCACCGCCATTTACAAGACCTGGTACGGCTTCTTCAGCCTGTCCAGCGCGGCACAGTTGGCCAGCCTGCTGCTGTTGGCGGTGATGTTGGTGCTGTACGGCGAGCGCCGTGCCCGCGGCGCGAGCCGCACGGGTAATGAGCGCGCGCGCGGCAAGGCGCTCTATCACTTGCGTGGGGCCAAGGCGCTGCTGGCCAGCGGCTGGTGCCTGCTGGTGTTCGCCTGTGCCTTCGTCATACCGCTGCTGCAGCTGCTGGTGTGGTGCTGGCAGCGCGGGCGGCATGACCTGGACGAGCGTTATGTCGGCCTGGTGCTGCACACCTTGTACCTGGGCGGCATGGCCGCATTGATCACGGTGAGCGTGGCGCTGCTGCTGGCCTTCGCCCGGCGCCAGGCGCCGACCGGCGGCATCCGCGCCGGGGTCGGTCTGGCTAACCTTGGTTATGCCTTGCCAGGCTCGGTGCTGGCCGTGTCGATCATGCTGGCCTTCAGTTACCTCGATAACCAGCTGGTGGTGCCGATTTCGACGTGGCTGGGCGGCGCTGGCAAACCCTTGCTGCTGGGCAGCCTTGCGGCCTTGCTACTGGCCTACCTGGTGCGCTTCATCGCCGTTGCCTACGGGCCGCTGGAAAGCAGCCTGGAGCGTATCCGGCCCTCATTGCCGGAGGCCTCGCGCAGCTTGGGCGTCAGCGGCGTGGCATTGTTTTTCAAGGTGTATCTGCCGTTGCTGGTGCCCGGTGCACTGAGTGCTGCCCTACTGGTATTCGTCGATGTGTTGAAGGAAATGCCGGCCACCTTGCTGATGCGCCCGTTCGGCTGGGACACCTTGGCGGTACGGGTGTTCGAGATGACCAGCGAGGGCGAGTGGGCGCGTGCCTCGCTGCCTGCCTTGACCCTGGTGCTGGTGGGCTTGCTGCCGGTCATCGGGCTGATTCGCCGCTCAGCTCGGCGCCCCGGTCACTGACAGTAAGGATGCCAGCCCGCGCCCATGCGGCTACAATGCGCGGCATTCGCGCGGCGGGTCCTACAAGAAGAGCTGACGACCAAACGTCATCGACCGCCGCCGCTTCGCCACGCCCGGAAGGAGAAACCCATGGGACAGCGCACGCTTTTGTATGACCTGCACCTAGCGCTCGGCGCCAAGACGGTCGATTTTGGCGGTTGGGACATGCCCCTGCACTATGGCTCGCAAGTCGAGGAGCACCATCAGGTGCGCAGTGACTGCGGGGTCTTCGATGTTTCCCATATGACCGTGATCGACATCAGTGGCCGTGATGCTACCGCTTGGTTGCAGCATTTGCTGGCCAACGATGTTGCCCGCCTCGACAGTGTCGGCAAGGCGCTGTACAGCCCACTGCTCAACGAAGAGGGCGGGGTCATCGATGACCTCATCGCCTATCGCACCGAAGCCGGCTACCGCCTGGTCACCAACGCCGCTACCCGCGCCAAGGTGCTGGCTTGGCTCACGGCCCAGCAAAGCGGGTTCTCGGTCGATTTCGAGGTGCGCCCGGACCTCGCCATTCTTGCCATCCAAGGCCCGCAGGCGCGTGACAAGGTCGCCGCCTTGCTCAGCGCCTCGCGCGCCGCGCTGATTCGCGCGCTGCGCCCGTTCGAAGGCATTGCTGACGGCGACTGGTTCATTGCCCGCACCGGTTATACCGGTGAAGACGGCCTTGAGATCATCCTGCCAGGCCACGAGGCCGTTACCTTCTACAACGACCTGGTCGGCGCCGGCATCGCCCCCAGTGGCCTGGGCGCCCGTGACACCCTGCGCCTGGAAGCCGGCATGAACCTTTATGGCCAGGACATCGACGAAACCCATACCCCACTCACCTCCAACCTGGGCTGGAGCATCGCCTGGGAGCCGGCTGAGCGCGATTTCATCGGCCGCGCGGGCTTGCTGGCGGAAATCGAGCAAGGTGTGAAGGAAAAACTGGTTGGCCTGGTGCTGGAAGAACGCGGCGTTTTGCGTGCCCATCAGGTGGTTCGCGTTGCCGGCATTGGCGAAGGGGAGATCACCAGTGGTAGTTTCTCTCCTACGCTGAGCAAGTCTATTGCCCTGGCGCGTTTACCCATGGCCACCGGCGACCGCGCCGAGGTCGAGATTCGCGGCAAGTGGTACCCGGTGCGGGTGGTCAAACCGACCTTCGTGCGCCACGGCAAAATCCTGATTTGATTAATTTTTAACCGGCGGGCCGACCGCTGAGCCAATCGAGGAATTCAAGACATGAGCAATATCCCCGCCGAACTGCGTTTTGCCGAAAGCCACGAGTGGGCACGCCTGGAAAGCGACGGCACAGTGACCGTTGGCATCAGCGACCACGCACAGGAAGCCCTGGGTGACGTCGTGTTCGTCGAATTGGCGGAAGTCGGCAAGGTGTTCGCCAAGGGCGACGCGGCTGGCGTGGTCGAGTCGGTCAAGGCTGCTTCCGACATCTACGCCCCGATCGGTGGCGAAGTGATCGCGGTCAACGAAGCACTGGCCGACAGCCCAGAGTTGCTCAACGAAGAACCTTACGGTGCCTGGATCTTCAAGCTGAAGCCAAGCGACAAGGCTGAGCTGGACACGCTGCTGGATGCTGCGGGTTATCAGGCTGCTATCGGCGAGTAATACCGCGTCGCCTTCTTCGCGGCTAAAGCCGCTCCCACAGGTACTGCACTGCAGCTGATACCCCTGTAGGAGCGGGTTTCCCCGCGATGAGGCCGGGCCTGCAAGCAAGTTTCCCCGCACAATCGGCAATCCTTCCTAGACTTATAAGTCTCCATGAGGCCTGGTCTAGGAAGAGAGCGTCGTCATGTCCCAGTCGCCGTCCCTGCATCAACTGCAAGAGCTCAACCCTTTCCTGCGTCGCCACCTGGGCCCCGATGCCTCGGAGCAGCAGGCCATGCTCAGCGCGTTAGGTGTTGCCAGCCGCAGCGAGCTGATCGAGCAGACGGTCCCGCCGGGGATCCGCCTCAATCGCCCCCTCGACCTGCCGCCGGCGCTGGACGAACAGGCCGCATTGGCCAAGCTCGCCGGTTATGCCGAGCAGAACCAGGTCTGGACCAGCCTCATCGGCATGGGCTACCACGGCACCGTCACGCCGGCCGTCATCCTGCGTAACGTGCTGGAAAACCCTGGCTGGTACACCGCCTACACGCCTTACCAACCCGAAATCGCCCAAGGCCGGCTGGAAGCGTTGTTGAATTTCCAGCAGATGGTCATCGACCTCACCGGCCTCACCCTGGCCAACGCCTCGCTACTCGACGAGGCCACCGCCGCTGCCGAGGCCATGGCTTTGGCCAAGCGCGTGGCACGCAACAAGAGCAACGCCTTTTTCGCCGACGAGCACTGCCACCCGCAAACCCTCTCGGTGCTGAAAACCCGCGCCGAAGGGTTTGGCTTCGAACTGATCGTCGATTCTGTGGGTAACCTGGCCAAGCACGCGGTATTCGGCGCCTTGCTGCAGTACCCGGACACCCACGGCGAGGTACGCGACCTGCGCCCGCTGATCGATCACCTGCACAGCCAGCATGCCTTGGCCTGCGTCGCCGCCGACCTGCTCAGCCTGGTGGTGCTGGCGCCACCCGGTGAGCTGGGCGCCGATGTGGTGTTGGGCTCGACCCAGCGCTTTGGCGTCCCCATGGGCTACGGCGGCCCTCATGCCGCCTATTTCGCCTGCCGCGACGACTTCAAGCGGGCCATGCCGGGGCGCATCATCGGTGTGTCGCGCGATGCCCGGGGCAACACCGCGCTGCGCATGGCCCTGCAGACCCGCGAGCAGCACATCCGCCGCGAGAAGGCCAACTCCAACATCTGCACGGCCCAGGTGCTGCTGGCCAACATCGCCGGCTTCTACGCCGTCTACCATGGCCCAGAAGGCTTGCAGCGCATCGCCCAGCGGGTGCACCGGCTGACCTTCATTCTGGCGGCCGGCCTGGAGGCCAAGGGCATCAAGCGGCTCAACCAGCATTTCTTCGACACCTTGACGCTGGAGGTGGGCGGCGCGCAGGCGGCGATCATCGAAAGTGCCGAGCACGCGCGTATCAACCTGCGCATCCTCGGGCGCGGGCACTTGGGCGTGAGCCTGGACGAAACCTGCAACGAACAGACCGTGTTGCGCCTGTTGGACATTTTCCTCGGCGTCGATCACGGCCTGGACATTGCCGCGCTCGACCAGTTGGCGCTGCCAGAAGGCATCCCGGCGGGGCTGGTGCGGCGCACGCCGATCCTCGCGCACCCGGTCTTCAACCTGCACCACAGCGAAACCGAGATGCTGCGCTACCTCAAGCAGCTGGAAAACAAGGACCTGGCGCTGAACCAGTCAATGATCCCGCTGGGCTCCTGCACCATGAAACTCAACGCCACCAGCGAGATGATCCCCATCACCTGGCCAGCCTTCGCCCAGCTGCACCCGTTCGCCCCGGCTGCCCAGGCAGTGGGCTACAAGGCGATGATCGACGAGCTGGAAAGATGGCTATGTGCCATCACCGGCTTCGACGCCATCTGCATGCAGCCCAACTCCGGCGCGCAGGGCGAATACGCCGGCCTCATGGCCATCACCCGCTACCACCGCAGCCGCCACCAGCCTCAGCGTACCTTGTGCCTGATTCCGTCCTCGGCCCACGGCACCAACCCGGCCTCGGCGCAGATGGCCGGCATGGAGGTGGTGATCGTCGATTGCGACGACGACGGCAACGTCGACCTCACGGACCTCAAGGCCAAAGCGCAAGCGGCCGGGGATCGGTTGTCGTGCCTGATGGTCACCTACCCCTCGACCCACGGGGTGTATGAAGAGGGTATCCGCGAAATCTGCGACGTGGTGCACCAGCACGGTGGCCAGGTGTACATGGACGGTGCCAACCTCAATGCCCAGGTCGGCCTGACGCGCCCAGCCGACATCGGCGCCGATGTGTCGCACATGAACCTGCACAAGACCTTCTGCATCCCCCACGGGGGCGGCGGCCCCGGCATGGGCCCGATCGGTATCCGCGCCCACCTCAAGCCCTTTGTCGCCAGCCACCCGGTGGTGCCGGTGCCGGGTTTGGACCCGAACAACAGCGCGGTCAGTGCCGCGCCTTGGGGCAGCGCGAGCATTCTGCCGATCAGCTGGATGTATATCGCCATGATGGGCCCGCAACTGGCCGATGCCAGTGAGGTGGCGATCCTCTCGGCCAATTACCTGGCCAGCCAACTTGGCGGGGCTTTTCCGGTGCTTTACCGCGGGCGTAACCAGCGCGTGGCCCACGAGTGCATTCTCGATCTGCGGCCGCTCAAGGCGCAGACCGGCATCAGCGAGGAAGACGTGGCCAAGCGTTTGATGGACTACGGCTTCCATGCCCCGACCATGTCATTCCCGGTACCGGGCACGCTGATGGTCGAGCCGACCGAGAGTGAGTCGAAAGCCGAGCTGGACCGTTTCGTCGAAGCGATGCTGGCGATCCGTGCAGAAATCGCTCAGGTGCAGGAAGGCAACTGGCCGGCCGAAGACAACCCGCTCAAGCATGCGCCGCATACCTTGGCTGACGTGTTGGCACCGTGGAACAGGCCGTACAGCCTGGAGCAAGGGATCGCCCCCAGCGCTCACGTACGCCAGCACAAGTATTGGCCAGCGGTGAACCGGGTCGACAATGTGTATGGGGACAGGAATTTGTTTTGCGCGTGTGTGCCGGTGGAGGCTTATCGCTGATTTTTGGGGGGCTGGCCCCCCAAAAACTTATTCGGCTATCGCGTTCTTGGCCAGAATGGCATTGGCCAGTTCCATGTCGCTGGCCTGCATCCCTGGGTTTTCAGCGCGCACCTGGCGCATCGCCGATTCCAGGAACGGCCCGCGGATTGCGCCTTCACTGGCCACGAAGCTGCCGGCGTCATCCTGCGCGGCCATTACCAGTTTGTGATCCTTCGACGTCAGGTAGGTCGACGCCGTGGTTGCACCGGAAGAAATCACGTTACGCCAGAAGGTATCGGCCATGGCGGAGCCCATTGGCAGCGAAAGCAAGGCAGCGGTCGCGATGGCGGTTTTGAGACGCATGTTGAAACACCTCGAAGGGTGAGGGTTGAAGATGCGCGGTTTGATCCTGCCGAGGGGGTGCAAGTTCCTTGAATACAAGGGTTTTTTGCTCAGGAACAGGCCCTTAGCACTTCCTCTGTAGCGGTCAGGCCCCGGGCCACTTTCGCCTCCCCGCAGCGGCGCAGGTCTACCAAGCCTTCGGTCAGCGCTTGGCGTCGCAACTGCGCCAGGTCGGTGTGTGGGCCTATCTGCGCGCGCAGGCTTTCGCTGGGTATCAACAGTTCGAACAGGCCAGTACGGCCCTGAAAACCGGTACCGCGACAGGTGCGGCAGGGCTGGCCGCTGGCTGCCGAGGCACAACCCTGGCAATCGCCGCACAAGGTGCGAATCAGGCGCTGCGCCATGACCCCGATCAGCGTTGCCTTGATCAGGTAATCAGCCACGCCCAGTTCCTGCAGCCGGGTGATCGCGCCGCAGGCATCGTTGGTGTGCAGGGTCGACAGTACCAGGTGCCCGGTGAGGGCTGCCTGCACGGCCACCAGGGCGGTTTCCCGGTCGCGGATCTCGCCGATCATGATGATGTCCGGGTCCTGGCGCAGCATCGCCCGCACGCCGTCGGCGAAGCACAGGCCCAGTGCGGGCTGGACTTGCAGCTGGTTGAAGGCCGGCTCCAGCCGCTCGATGGGGTCTTCGATGGTGCACAGGTTGACTTGCGGGGTGGCCAGCAGCTTGAGGCTGGCGTAGAGCGTGCTGGTCTTGCCTGAACCCGTGGGGCCTGTCACCAGGATGATGCCCTGGCGTTGGCCCAGCAGCGCGCGCCATTGCTCCAGTTGCTGCCCTTCCAGGCCCAGGCGGTCGAAGCCTTCATGCAGCTGTTGCGGGTCGAACAGGCGCAGTACCAGTTTTTCGCCAAAGGGCGTCGGCAAGGTCGACAGGCGCAATTCCACTTCGCCGCCGCCGGCAAGGCGGCTTTGCAACCGGCCGTCCTGTGGCCGGCGTTTCTCTGCCACATCCATGCGCCCGAGGTGTTTGAGGCGGCTGACCAGCGCCAGGGTGACGCCCGCGGGGAAGGCGTAGACGGTGTGCAGCAGGCCGTCGATGCGGTAGCGCAGCTGCCCTTTTTCGCGGCGGGGCTCCAGGTGGATATCGCTGGCGCGTTGCTCGATGGCGTACTGCAGCAGCCAGTCGACGATGTGCACGATATGGGCATCGTCGGCGCTGGCTTCGGCCTGGCGTTTGCCCAGCTCCAGCAGCTGTTCGAGCTCGCCCAGGCTGGCTGACTGCTGGTGCTGCGCGCCCTGTACCGATTGGGCCAGGCGGAAGAACGACTGCCCCAACTGGCGGATCTGCAGCGGGCTGGCCAGCACGCGGCGGATGGGCCTGCCCAGGCTCCTGGCCAGGTCCGCTTGCCAGTCATCCTGATAGGGCTGTGCGCTGGCCACGGTGACGCCGGAAGGGTCGGCGGCGACGACGAGAATGCCATGGCGCTGGGCGAAAGCGGGGGAGATCAGCCCGCTGACCTGGGCCATGTCGAGTTGCATGGGGTCGATGCGCAGGAACGGCTGGCCGATCTTGTCAGCCAGCCATTGGCAGAGGCGGTCCAGGTCCAAGGGCTGTCCGGGGTGCTTGCGGTCTTCAAGGCCTTGGGCGGCGATGAGCTCCAGCGGGTGGCAGGTCGGCCGTGACGCGGCCTGCTCCAGTACCAGCAGGGTGTCGCTGGCGTCCAGGTGCCGGTCGGTGAGCAAGGCCTGGAGCAGGCGCTTGAGGTCGAGGGCGTGGTTGTCGGGGGTATGCATGGCGGCGTCCTTGCCAGGAGGGGAGTCCTGTTGAAGGCTAGCCGGGTGTGGTGCGCTTACGGCGGGCAAAGGGTTTCTGGATCTTGCGGTGTCAGACCACCGCCAGCTCCACGCGCGCCAGGTTCATCAGGCTTACGTCGCCCACGCACACCAAGTTGCGCAATTTTTGCGCAATCACCTCGGCCCGGTGCCAGCTCAGCCCGCCAATGCCGATCTCGATGGCGAGCCAGTCATCCTGTTGGCTGACCTGCACGTGGTGCGGGGTCAGGAACTGTAAGGCAAACAGGTTGAGCACCCGGCACAAGCTGTCGGGCTCGGCCTCGGCCTGCAGGCGGTAGTGCACGGTGCTGTGGGCGTTGCTGGCGGCCCAGGCGTCGGTACGTGGCAGTGCGTTCATGCTGGTCTCCGCAAATGTGGGAGAAATTCTTGCACGTTGAAGCGGGTATTTTTTCGCTATGATTCGACCAATTGGCCGGTATGGCAGATTGTTCTATTCGAAATATCGTGATCTGGAGAATTATTCATGCACAGCGAGCTGGACGCCTATGATCGGCGCATCCTTGAATTGCTGCAGGAGGACGCTTCGCTGTCCAGCGCACAGATCGCCGAGCGTGTGGGGCTTTCGCAGTCGCCTTGCTGGCGGCGCATCCAGCGGCTGAAGGAGGAGGGGGTGATACGTGGGCAGGTGACGCTGCTCGACCGCAAGAAGATCGGCCTGAACACGCAGATTTTTGCAGAGGTGAAGCTCAACGCGCACGGGCGCTCCAATTTCACCGAGTTCACCGAGGCGATCCGAGGTTTTCCGGAGGTGCTGGAGTGCTACGTGCTGATGGGCTCGGTGGACTTTCTGCTGCGTATCGTTACCTCGGACATTGAGGCGTATGAGCGGTTTTTCTTCGAAAAACTGTCGAATGTGCCGGGGATTCAGGAGGTCAATTCGATCGTGGCGCTTTCGGAGATCAAATCCACCACCAGCCTGCCACTGTCGAGATAGCACACGATCTGTAGGAGCAGCCTTGTGCTGCGAAGGGGCCGGTTTGACCAGAAAAAATCTGTGGCAAAACGGGCCTCTTCGCAGCACAAGGCTGCTCCTACAGGGCTAGCGACGCCGATCAAGCCTTGAGCAGGTACTTCCAGCCACGGCTTTGATCAACCGCGCGGGCCTGCTCGATACGGGCTTCAAGCAGCTCGTCGGGCGTTTCGGACAGCGGCAGTTCAGCCAGCTCGTGCAGCTTTTTCAGGTCGCCGTACAGGCGGTCCATCTGCGGCGCTTCGAGCACCTGGCGGGCATGGTGCAGCCAGGCGAGCAGCTGTTCGATGCGCGGCAGCTGTTCGGCCAGGTCTTCCGGGCGCTGGGTGTACAGCGGCAGTTTCAGCGAACGGCCTTCTTCACCCAGCAAGTGCGCCATCCAACTGGCCAGCTGCGCCTTGCCCTGGCGTTCGCCACGGCCTTTGCGCTCGACGGTCCAGCCACGGGCCAGCAGCCAGCGCGAGGTTTCCAGCGAGAACTGGCCCCAACGCACGTCTTCGAGTTCTTCGGCAAATTGCTCAGGCGCAGCGCGGCGGATGTCTTCGTCATCGTTGCCGGCCTGCACCAGTGGGCGCCAGTCTTCCAGCAGCGCGTCGAGGCTGGCGCGCAGTTCGCGGGTGGTGGCGCGCGGTGCGGCCTGGCCCAGGCTGGCGACCAGTGCGCGCAGTTCGGCCAGGGACTGCACCCAGTCCTGCAGCAGGCGCCAGTGGCCATTGTGGCGGTATTGCTCGGCCAGGCGCTGGCTGCTGCCGAGCAACTGCCAGGCGAGGGCGGCGAAGGCATCGTCCAGGGCCATTTCGGCGTCCAGCTCGGTCTGGGGCAGGCCCAGCTCGTAGCTTTCGGGCTCCAGCAGGCGGTAGCCACGCTCGGCCTTGCTGATGTCGCAAGGCATCAGCGGCAGGCTGGCGGCGAGCTCGGCGGCCAGTTCCAGCAGGGCTTCAGGTGCGCCTTCGCGCAGTTCGAGCTCCAACTCGCAGATTTCTTCCTTGCGCTTGCCGGCGATCACGAAGCCCTGGTCCAGCGCGGCCTCGATCACGACCTTGCTCTTGCCACGGCCCCAAGCGATTTCGGCGTATTCACGGCTGAAGTCGGTGGTGAACAGCGGCTTGATGGTTTTCTTGTCGAGCGCAGCCAACTGCTCGGGCCAGCAGGTGCCGTCGAGCTTTTTCAGGTCGAGCTTGACCTTGTCCAGGTGCCACTCGTACTCGTTGCGCTCGGACAGCCCGGCCACGCTTTGCCCGCGGCACTTCAAGGTCTGGATGATTGCATCACCATCGCGGCGCAGGCGCAGGGCGACACGGGCGGCGGAAAGCTCGCGCTCCGGGGTGTCGAAGTACTGGTTGAGCAGTTCACGGGTCTGCCAACCGGACTTGTTGCGCTTTTTCAGCAGGGGGTGCTCACGCAGGGCGGCAAGGGTCTCGCGGCTGGCGCGGAGCTTGAGTTCGGTTTCTTTGTGCATCGCAGGCTCGAAGGAGGGGCTCGTTGGCAGAGAGTCTACAGGAGTCGGCCGTCAACGGTTTATTCCAGACGGCAGATGGTCCTATGATGGGCAACGCTTCCGAGGAGTACAGGCATGCCGTTGCCGACGCTGAAAGACCAGTTCGCCGCTTTGATCGCCGCACCTTCGGTCAGTTGTACCCAGCCTGCGCTGGACCAGTCCAACCGTCAGGTCATCGACCTGCTGGCCGGCTGGTTGGGTGACCTGGGTTTCACGTGCGACATCCAGCAGGTCAGCCCCGGCAAGTTCAACCTGCTGGCCAGCCGTGGCACCGGCCCGGGTGGCCTGGTGCTGGCGGGGCACAGCGACACCGTGCCCTACGACGAGCAGCTGTGGTCGAGCGACCCGCTGAAGCTGACCGAGGTCGATGGCCGTTGGGTTGGCCTGGGCAGCTGCGACATGAAGGGCTTCTTTGCCTTGGTCATCGAGGCGGTGGTGCCGTTGCTGGAGCATGACTTCAAGCAGCCGCTGCTGATTCTCGCCACCTGCGACGAAGAAAGCTCCATGTCCGGCGCGCGTGCCTTGGCCGAGGCCGGCCAACCGCTGGGCCGCGCCGCAGTGATCGGCGAGCCCACGGGCCTGCGGCCGATCCGCATGCACAAGGGCATCCTCATGGACCGCATCGACATCCTTGGGCGCAGCGGCCATTCGTCGGACCCGTCCCTCGGCCGCAGCGCCCTGGAAGCCATGCACGCCGCGATGGGCGAACTGATGCAGTTGCGCGGCGAATGGCAGCAAACCTACCGCAACCCACAGTTCACCGTGCCTACACCGACGATGAACTTCGGCTGCATCCATGGCGGCGACAACCCCAACCGGATCTGCGGCCAATGCGCGCTGGAATTCGACCTGCGGCCGTTGCCGGGGATGGATGTCGAGCAACTGCGGGCAGCGATTCGCCAGAAGCTGGCGCCGGTGGCGGAGCGGTTCGAGGTGCGCATCGACTATGCCCCGCTGTTCCCGGAAGTGCCTGCCTTCGAGCAGGCGGCGGACGCCGAGCTGGTACAGGTGGCCGAACGCCTGACCGGTCACCGCGCCGAAGCGGTAGCGTTTGGCACCGAAGCACCTTATCTTCAGCAGCTGGGCTGCCAGACCATTGTGCTGGGCCCTGGCGACATCGCTTGTGCCCATCAGCCCGGCGAGTACCTGGAAATGTCACGAATCGAGCCTACCGTGCGTCTATTGCGAGACTTGATTCGGCACTATTGCCTGCACTAAACGTCCATTGAGCTTATTCGTTCCTGCCTAGAGGAGACCGCGCGTGACCGCAAGCCTGTTCCGACGATGATCTTGAACGCCCCCTGTATCGCCGTTCTCCGTCCACTTATCCACAGGCCCTGTCATGCCCGATTACGTCAACTGGCTGCGTCATGCTTCCCCGTACATCAATGCCCATCGCGACTGCACGTTTGTAGTCATGCTCCCTGGCGATGGGGTGGACCACCCTAATTTCGGCAACATTGTCCACGACCTGGTGCTGCTGCACAGCCTGGGCGTGCGGCTGGTGCTGGTGCATGGCTCGCGCCCACAGATTGAGAGCCGCCTGGCCGACCGTGGCCTGACCCCGCACTACCACCGTGGCATGCGCATCACCGATGCGGCGACCCTGGATTGTGTGATCGATGCCGTGGGTGCCCTGCGCCTGGCCATCGAAGCACGCCTGTCGATGGACATCGCCGCCTCGCCGATGCAGGGCTCGCGCCTGCGCGTGGCGTCCGGCAACCTGGTCACGGCGCGGCCGATCGGTGTGCTCGAGGGTGTGGACTACCACCACACCGGCGAAGTGCGCCGGGTCGACCGCAAAGGCATCAGCCGCCTGCTCGACGAGCGTTCCATCGTATTGCTGTCGCCGTTGGGTTATTCGCCCACAGGCGAAATTTTCAACCTGGCTTGCGAAGACGTGGCCACCCGCGCGGCCATCGAGCTGGGTGCCGACAAGCTGCTGCTGTTTGGCGCCGAACCGGGCCTGCTGGATGAGCAGGGCAAGCTGGTGCGTGAGCTGCGCCCACAGCAGGTGGCGCCGCATCTGCTGCGCCTGGGCAGCGACTACCAGGGCGAATTGCTGGATGCGGCCGCCGAGGCCTGCAAGGGCGGCGTGGCGCGTAGCCATATCGTCAGTTATGCCGAAGACGGCGCGCTGCTGACCGAGCTGTTCACCCGCGGTGGTGGCGGCACGCTGGTGTCGCAGGAGCAGTTCGAAGTCGTGCGTGAGGCGACCATCGAGGATGTGGGCGGCCTGTTGGAGCTGATCAGCCCGCTGGAAGAGCAAGGCATCCTGGTGCGCCGTTCGCGCGAGGTGCTGGAGCGGGAAATCGAGCAGTTCAGTGTGGTCGAGCGCGAGGGCATGATCATCGCGTGTGCAGCGCTGTACCCGATTGCCGATTCCGAGGCGGGGGAGCTGGCGTGCCTGGCGGTGAACCCGGAGTACCGGCATGGCGGGCGGGGCGATGAGTTGCTGGAGCGCATCGAGAGCCGTGCGCGGCAGATGGGGCTGAATACGTTGTTCGTGCTAACTACGCGGACTGCGCACTGGTTCCGTGAGCGGGGCTTTGCGCCCAGTGGCGTGGAGCGGCTGCCGGCGGCGCGGGCATCGCTGTACAACTACCAGCGTAATTCGAAGATTTTCGAGAAAACGTTGTACGCCTGTACCGGCCTCTTCGCGGGGCAAGCCCGCTCCCACAGGAATCTCACTAGGCCTGAGCCATGCGGAGGACTTGTGGGAGCGGGCTTGCCCCGCGAAGCAGGCGACACCGGTCTCAGAAAAACGCCGCCCTGATGGGCGGCGTTTTCAGTTACACGGTATGCAGATACCAGTTGTACTCGAGGTCGGAGATCGAGTGCTCGAACTCCTCCAGCTCGCTTTCCTTGCACGCGACAAAGATGTCGATGTACTTCGGATCGATGTACTTGTTGAGGATCTCGCTGTCGTCCAACTCGCGCAGGGCGTCGCGCAGGTTGTTCGGCAGGCTCTGCTCCAGCTGCTCGTACGAGTTGCCTTCGATCGGCGTACCCGGCTCGATCTTGTTGGTCAGGCCGTGGTGCACGCCGGCCAGCACGGCCGCCATCATCAGGTACGGGTTGGCATCGGCGCCGGCTACCCGGTGCTCGATGCGCACGGCGTCTGCAGAACCGGTCGGCACGCGCAGCGCGACGGTGCGGTTGTCCAGGCCCCAGCTCGGTGCATTCGGCACATAGAACTGTGCGCCAAAACGACGGTACGAGTTGACGTTCGGGCAGAGGAACGCCATGGACGCGGGCAGGGTCTCGAGCACACCGCCGACAGCGTGACGTAGCGCGGCGTTCTGCTCGGGATCCTCGCTGGTGAAGATGTTGTTGCCATCTTTGTCCAGCACGGAAATGTGAACGTGCAGGCCGTTGCCTGCCTGGCCCGGGTAGGGCTTGGCCATGAACGTGGTGTCCATTTCATGGTCGTAGGCGATGTTCTTGATCAAACGCTTGAGCAGCACCGCGTAGTCACAGGCCTTGAGCGGGTCTGGGACGTGGTGCAGGTTGACTTCGAACTGCGCCGGGGCGCTTTCCTTGACGATGGCATCGGCCGGAATACCCTGCTCTTTGGCACCTTCGAGGATGTCCTGCAGGCAGTCGGCGTATTCGTCGAGGTCGTCGATCAGGTACACCTGGGTCGACTGTGGGCGCTTGCCCGAGATCGGCGAGCGCGGCGGTTGCGGGCGGCCGTTCACGTTCTCCTGGTCGATCAGGTAGAACTCCAGCTCGAACGCGGCGCAGATGGTCAGGCCCATGTCGTCGAACTTGCTGACAACCTGACGCAACACTTCACGAGGGTCGGCGAAGAACGGCTCGCCTTCGATCTCGTGCATGGTCATGAGCAGCTGTGCGGTGGGGCGTTTCTGCCACGGCTCGTTGCACAGCGTATCGGGGATGGGATAGCAGATGCGGTCGGCGTCGCCGATGTCCAGGCCAAGGCCGGTACTTTCGACGGTGGAACCGTTGATATCCAGGGCGAAGAGGGAGGCCGGCAGGTTGATGCCTTTCTCGTAAACCTTGTGGAGGCTGGTGCGCTCTATGCGCTTGCCGCGCACCACACCATTCATATCTGCAATCAGAAGGTCAACGTAGAGAACCTCAGGATGTTCCTTAAGGAACGCGTTCGCTTCGTTAAGCTGAACGGCACGCGGGGGTACCGACATGATGCAACACCTTTGTTGTTAAAAATATCAATCAAGGGGGGCTTGCAAGACCAGTCAATCGAAAAGCCATACTGATGTCAAGCCAACCCCATGATGCCCTGAAATGGCACATCTACGGCAGATTTGCTGCATATCGGGGCGGACCATTATCCGCTATTTCCCGCGTGAAGGGCTATCTCAAGCGTGCCGTGTTTTATTTTTTACGGAGGTGTTGTGTAAAAAAATGAACAAGGCTAAGCTCGGATTCAACCCAGAACACAATAATACGAGGGTCACATGGTCCGCTTGTCGCGACCTGAAAGCACTGCCTGCGCAGTGCCATCGGGTACCCCTGTCGTTCATGCACGCACCGTCAACGGTGTGGCCGCCCTGGCCGCAATAATTGACGCTTGGCGCACCCGGACCATTCCCCGTAGCGGCTTCACACGCTTCGATTCGCCTTCCTGCCCTTCAAACTCATTACGGACACGCTTGTTTTCAGTGTATCCACTGTGCTCCTGCGTGGGGGTTTTTGCTTTAGCAATCTTCTCCATCCAGAATCAAGGCGCGGACCACCTTACCTCCTGAGGTATTTATGAGTAACAACCTCGACCAGCTCACCGATTGGTTGAAAGAGCACAAGATCACTGAAGTCGAATGCATGATCAGCGACCTGACCGGCATCACGCGCGGCAAAATCTCGCCGACCAACAAGTTCATCGCCGAAAAAGGCATGCGCCTGCCCGAGAGCGTGCTGCTGCAGACCGTGACGGGTGACTACGTCGACGACGACATCTATTACGAACTGCTCGACCCGGCCGACATCGACATGATCTGCCGCCCCGACGAAGACGCCGTGTTCCTGGTGCCCTGGGCCATCGAGCCGACGGCGCAGGTGATCCACGACACCTATGACAAGAAGGGCAACCCGGTCGAGCTTTCGCCGCGCAACGTCTTGAAAAAAGTGCTCAAGCTCTACGCTGACAAAGGCTGGCAGCCAATCGTCGCGCCCGAGATGGAGTTCTACCTGACCAAGCGCAGCGAAGACCCGGACTTCCCGCTGCAGCCTCCGGTAGGCCGTTCGGGCCGCCCGGAAACTGGCCGCCAGTCGTTCTCGATCGAGGCCGCCAACGAATTCGACCCGCTGTTCGAGGACGTCTATGACTGGTGCGAACTGCAGCAGTTGGACCTCGACACGCTGATCCACGAAGACGGCACGGCGCAGATGGAAATCAATTTCCGTCACGGCAACGCCCTGCACCTGGCCGACCAGATCCTGGTGTTCAAACGCACCATGCGCGAGGCCGCGCTCAAGCACAACGTGGCCGCGACGTTCATGGCCAAGCCCATGACCGGCGAGCCGGGCAGTGCCATGCACCTGCACCAGAGCGTGGTTGACGTGGTCACCGGCAAAAATATTTTCAGCAACGAAGACGGCAGCATGAGCGAGCTGTTCCTGCACCACATCGGTGGCCTGCAGAAGTTCATCCCCGAAGCGCTGCCGCTGTTCGCCCCCAACGTCAACTCGTTCCGCCGCTTCCTGCCCGACACCTCGGCGCCAGTGAACGTCGAGTGGGGCGAAGAAAACCGCACCGTTGGCCTGCGCGTACCGGATGCCGGCCCGCAAAACCGCCGGGTCGAGAACCGCCTGCCGGGCGCCGATGCCAACCCTTACCTGGCCATCGCCGCCAGCTTGCTGTGCGGCTACATCGGCATGGTCGAAGGCATCGAAGCCAGTGCCCCGGTGCAGGGCCGCGGTTACGAACGCCGCAACCTGCGCCTGCCGCTGACCATCGAAGATGCCCTGGAACGCATGGAAATCAGCCGTGCGCTGGTTCAGTACCTGGGCAAGAAGTTCATCACCGGCTACGTCGCCACCAAACGCGCCGAGCACGAAAACTTCAAACGCGTCATCAGTTCCTGGGAGCGTGAGTTCCTGCTGTTTGCAGTCTGATCAACCCTGGTGCCGCAGGAGCGCGGCTGTCGGATAACGGAGAAGCACATGAGCGTCAAAAACCCGCAAACCCGTGAATGGCAAAACCTGAGCGGCGAGCACCACCTCGCGCCCTTCAGCGACTACAAACAGCTGAAGGAAAAGGGGCCGCGCATCATCACCAAGGCCCAGGGTGTGCATTTGTGGGACAGCGAGGGCAACAAGATCCTCGACGGCATGGCCGGCCTGTGGTGCGTGGCGGTAGGTTACGGCCGTGAAGAGCTGGTGCAGGCTGCCGAAAAGCAGATGCGCGAGCTGCCGTACTACAACCTGTTCTTCCAGACCGCCCACCCGCCTGCGCTGGAACTGGCCAAAGCCATCACCGACGTGGCGCCGGAAGGCATGACCCATGTGTTCTTCACCGGCTCCGGCTCCGAAGGCAACGACACCGTGCTGCGCATGGTCCGTCACTATTGGGCGCTCAAGGGCAAACCGCACAAGCAGACCATCATCGGCCGCATCAACGGCTACCACGGCTCCACCTTCGCCGGTGCGTGCCTGGGCGGCATGAGCGGCATGCACGAGCAGGGCGGCCTGCCGATTCCGGGCATCGTGCACATCCCGCAGCCGTACTGGTTCGGTGAGGGCGGCGACATGAGCCCGGACGAATTCGGTGTGTGGGCTGCCGAGCAACTGGAGAAGAAAATCCTCGAGGTCGGCGAAGACAACGTCGCCGCCTTCATCGCCGAGCCGATCCAGGGTGCCGGTGGGGTGATCATCCCGCCAGAAACCTACTGGCCGAAGGTCAAGGAGATCCTCGCCAAGTACGACATCCTGTTCGTGGCCGACGAAGTGATCTGCGGTTTCGGCCGTACCGGCGAGTGGTTCGGCTCCGACTATTACGACCTCAAGCCAGACCTGATGACCATCGCCAAGGGCCTGACCTCCGGTTACATCCCCATGGGTGGTGTGATCGTGCGTGACACCGTGGCCAAGGTGATCAGCGAAGGCGGCGACTTCAACCACGGCTTCACCTATTCAGGGCACCCGGTCGCGGCCGCCGTAGGCCTGGAAAACTTGCGCATTCTGCGCGACGAAAAAATCGTCGAGCAGGCGCGCACAGAAGCGGCACCGTATTTGCAAAAGCGTTTGCGTGAGCTGCAAGACCACCCGCTGGTGGGCGAGGTACGCGGCCTGGGCCTGCTCGGCGCGATCGAGCTGGTCAAGGACAAGGCCACCCGCAGCCGTTACGAAGGCAAGGGCGTGGGCATGATCTGCCGCAACTTCTGCTTCGAGAACGGCCTGATCATGCGTGCGGTAGGTGACACCATGATCATCGCGCCACCACTGGTAATCAGCCATGCAGAGATCGACGAGCTGGTGGAAAAGGCGCGCAAGTGCCTCGACCTGACCCTCGAAGCGATCAGATGAGCACCTGCTAGGCTAGCGTTGTGACATTAGTTGGTTACAAGGGGCTGCTTTCCTTGAAACAGCGCCTTGTAACTTGCCAGACTAGCGACTGTTTCAGTCGCCCGACGCGTGTACTGCGGGACCTGGCAGCTGAACGGATGGCTAATCAAAAAAATCTGGAGCATGACGCATGAAGAAAATGGGCAAGACGTTGCTGGCCGCCGCCCTGATGGGTGCCATGGCGACCGCTGTTCAGGCTGAAGACAAGGTATTGAACGTCTACAACTGGTCGGACTACATCGCTCCGGACACCATCGCCAAGTTCGAGAAGCAGACCGGTATCAAGGTCAAGTACGACGTCTTCGACAGCAACGAAACCCTGGAAGCCAAGCTGCTGGCAGGCAAGTCGGGCTACGACATCGTCGTGCCTTCGAACAACTTCCTGGCCAAGCAGATCAAGGCTGGCGTGTACGAGGAACTGGACCGTTCCAAACTGCCGAACTGGAAGAACCTCGACACCGACCTGCTCAAGGCCGTTGGCGATGCCAGCGACAAGGACAACAAGCACGCCTTCCCGTACATGTGGGGCTCCATCGGCATTGGCTACAACCCGGAGAAGGTCAAGGCCGCGCTGGGCGTGGACAAGATCGATTCGTGGGACGTGGTGTTCAAGCCTGAGAACATCGCCAAGCTCAAGAGCTGCGGCGTGAGCTTCCTGGATGCGCCGACCGAGATGATCCCGGCCGCGCTGCACTACCTGGGCCTGCCAAGCAACAGCACCAAGAAGGAAGACCTGAAGGCCGCCGAGGACCTGTTCCTCAAGATCCGTCCTTCGATCACCTACTTCCACTCTTCCAAGTACATCGGCGACATGGCCAACGGCAACATCTGCGTGGCCGTCGGTTACTCGGGTGACCTGGAGCAGTCCAAGGCCCGCGCCCACGAAGCTGGCGACAAGGTCAAGGTGGACTACGTCATTCCGAAAGAAGGTGCCGGTACCTTCTACGACATGGTCGCCATCCCGAAAGATGCCGAGCATAAAGACGCTGCCTACCAGTTCATGGACTTCCTGATGCAGCCGGAAATCATGGCTGAGATCACCAACGCCGTGCGCTTCCCGAACGGCAACGCTGCTGCCACCGCGTTCGTGGACAAAGACATCACCAGCGACCCGAGCATCTACCCGCCTGCCGAAGTGAAGAAGCAGCTGTACGCGATCGCTGCGCCTGACGCTTCTGTGCAGCGTGTGATCACCCGCAGCTGGACCAAGATCAAGTCGGGCAAGTAAGCCCGATGCGAGGCGCTCTGGGCCGGGGTTGCCCGGCCCAGAGGCCATGAAAGGCAATTGATGATTGCGGCATCGAAGCTGCGAAGGTAAGTTGCGCGCCGGTTTTGCGTGTGCGGCCACATTGCCGCTACCCAGGCACTGATTGTGAGGACCACCCACTTGTCTATTTCTGTATTACGCAAGGCCTTGATGGCTGGAGCGGGCCTGACGCTGGCATGCAGCGTCCAAGCGGCGCCTACGGTGCATTTCTACAACTGGTCCGACTATATCGGCCCGACCACACTCGCGGACTTCGAGAAGGCAACGGGTATCAAGCCCGTGCAGGACGTGTTCGATTCCAACGAAACCCTGGAAGGCAAGCTGCTGGCCGGTAACACCGGCTATGACGTGGTAGTGCCGTCCAACCATTTCCTCGGCAAGCAGATCAAGGCGGGCGCGTTCCAGAAGCTCGACAAAAGCCTGCTGCCCAATTATTCAAACCTGGATCCGGCGCTGATGAAACGCCTGGAAAAGAACGATCCGGGCAACCAGTACGCCGTGCCTTACCTGTGGGGCACCAACGGCATTGGTTACAACGTTGAAAAGGTCAAGGCTGCGCTGGGCGTCGACACCATCGATTCCTGGGCGGTGCTGTTCGAACCCGAGAACATGAAGAAGCTCTCCAAGTGTGGTGTGGCCTTCCTCGACTCGGCGGACGAAATGCTCCCGGCGGTGCTCAACTACATGGGGCTGGACCCCAACAGCAGCAACCCCAAGGACTACCAGGCTGCCGAGCAGAAGCTGCTGGCGGTTCGCCCTTACGTCACCTACTTCCACTCGTCCAAGTACATCACCGACCTTGCCAACGGCGACATCTGCGTCGCGGCGGGCTTCTCTGGCGACATCTTCCAGGCCAAGGCCCGCGCCGAAGAAGCCAAGAAGGGCGTGAACCTGGCGTATGCGATTCCCAAAGAAGGCGGCAACCTCTGGTTCGACGTGCTGGCGATCCCCAAGGACGCCAAGAACGTCAAAGAGGCCCATGCCTTCATCAACTATTTGCTGAAACCTGAGGTTATCGCCCAGGTCAGTGATTACGTCGGTTACGCCAACCCGAACCCCAAGGCTGGCGACCTGATGGACCAGGCCGTGAGGACTGACGCCGCGGTTTACCCACCGCAGGAAGTGCTGGACAAGATGTTCGTCAACAGTGAGTTGCCGCCCAAGGTGCAACGCTTGATGACCCGTAGCTGGACCAAGGTCAAGTCGGGCAAGTAACAATCCAGACCCGCCGCGGCCCCTGCAGACCAGGCCGCGCGGGCACAAAAATCTTGTTGGGAGTTTCACTCATGGCAGTTGCCTCCGGAGCCTATAAGAAAGCCCTCGAGGGTGGCCAGCAACCCAAGCAGGTGCTGGTCAAGATCGACCGGGTCACGAAAAAGTTCGACGAAACGGTAGCGGTGGACGATGTGTCCCTGGAAATCCGCAAGGGTGAGATTTTTGCCCTGCTGGGTGGCTCCGGTTCCGGCAAATCGACCTTGCTGCGTATGCTGGCTGGCTTCGAGCGCCCCACCGAAGGGCGGATCTTGCTCGATGGCGTCGACATCACCGAGATGCCGCCCTACGAGCGGCCGATCAACATGATGTTCCAGTCCTACGCGCTGTTCCCGCACATGACCGTGGCGCAGAACATCGCCTTCGGCCTGCAGCAGGACAAGCTACCCAAGGCGGACATCGACGCCCGTGTGGCCGAGATGCTCAAGCTGGTGCACATGACCCAGTACGCCAAACGCAAGCCGCACCAGCTGTCGGGTGGCCAGCGCCAGCGTGTGGCCCTGGCGCGCTCGCTGGCCAAGCGCCCGAAACTGCTGTTGCTCGATGAGCCGATGGGCGCCCTGGACAAGAAGCTGCGTTCGCAGATGCAACTTGAGCTGGTGGAAATCATCGAGCGCGTGGGCGTGACCTGCGTGATGGTGACCCACGACCAGGAAGAGGCCATGACCATGGCCCAGCGCATCGCCATCATGCACCTGGGCTGGATCGCCCAGATCGGCTCGCCTGTGGATATCTACGAGACCCCGACCAGCCGCCTGGTGTGCGAGTTCATCGGCAACGTCAACCTGTTCGAAGGTGAAGTGGTCGACGACGCCGAAGGCCACGCGATCATTGCCAGCCCTGAACTGGAGCGCAAGATCTACGTTGGCCACGGCATCACCACGTCGGTCGAAGACAAGCACATCACCTACGCGCTGCGCCCGGAGAAGATGCTGGTCACTACCCAGCAACCGACCTGCGAGCACAACTGGTCGCGCGGCAAGGTGCACGACATTGCCTACCTGGGCGGCCACTCGGTGTTCTACGTCGAGCTGCCGAGTGGCAAGATCGTCCAGTCGTTCGTGGCCAACGCCGAGCGCCAGGGCACACGTCCGACCTGGGGCGATGAAGTGTACGTGTGGTGGGAAGATGACAGCGGCGTGGTACTGCGGTCATGAAACTGCGCAAGCTCAAGCGAGCCTTCCAGCGCTTGACCCCGGAGGGGCGGCACCTGGTGATCGGCGTGCCGTTCATCTGGCTGTTCCTGTTCTTCATGCTGCCGTTCTTCATCGTGTTGAAGATCAGCTTTGCCGAAGCCGACGTGGCGATCCCGCCGTATACCGAGATCTACAGCTACGTCGAAGACAAGATCCAGTTGGTGCTCAACCTGGCCAACTATGGCCTGTTGACCGAAGACGAGCTGTACATCTCGGCCTACCTGGGCTCGTTGAAGATGGCCTTCTTCAGCACCTTGCTGTGCCTGCTGATCGGCTACCCGATGGCCTATGCCATCGCCAACGCCCGCAAAGAGTCGCAGACCGTGCTGCTGTTGCTGATCATGATGCCGACCTGGACGGCGATCCTGATCCGCGTCTACGCCTGGATGGGCATCCTCAGCAACAACGGGCTGCTTAACAGCTTCCTGCTGTGGCTGGGGCTGATCGACCAGCCGCTGCAGATTCTCAACACCAACCTGGCGGTGTACATCGGCGTGGTCTATTCGTACCTGCCGTTCATGATCCTGCCGCTGTACGCGAACTTGGTGAAGCACGACCCGAGCCTGTTGGAAGCCGCATCGGACCTGGGTTCGAGCACCTTCAACAGCTTCTGGAAGATCACCGTGCCGCTGTCGAAAAACGGCATCATTGCGGGCTGCATGCTGGTGTTCATCCCGGTGGTGGGCGAGTTCGTGATCCCAGAACTGCTGGGCGGCCCGGAAACCCTGATGATCGGTAAGGTGCTGTGGCAAGAGTTCTTCAACAACCGTGACTGGCCGGTAGCGTCCGCGCTGGCGGTAGTGATGTTGGCGATCCTGATCGTGCCGATCCTGCTGTTCAACCGCAGCCAGGCCAAAGAAATGGAGGGCAGGGCATGAAGCGCTTCAGTTTCTCCAAGCTGATGCTGGTGCTCGGCTTGCTGTTCATCTACCTGCCGATGCTGATCCTGGTGATCTACTCGTTCAACGCCTCGAAGCTGGTGACAGTGTGGGGGGGCTGGTCGGTCAAGTGGTACGTCGGCCTGCTCGACAACACCCAGCTGATGGGGTCGGTGATGCGCTCGCTGGAAATCGCCTGCTACACGGCGGTGGCAGCGGTGGCGCTGGGTACCCTGGCGGCCTTCGTGCTGACCCGGGTCACCCGCTTCAAGGGCCGCACGCTGTTCGGCGGCCTGGTCACCGCGCCGCTGGTCATGCCCGAAGTGATCACCGGTCTGTCGCTGTTGCTGCTGTTCGTGGCCATGGCGCAGATGATTGGCTGGCCGCAAGAGCGTGGCATCGTCACCATCTGGATCGCCCATACCACGTTCTGTGCGGCGTACGTGGCGGTGGTGGTGTCGGCGCGCTTGCGTGAGCTGGACCTGTCCATCGAGGAAGCGGCGATGGACCTGGGTGCCAAGCCGTGGAAGGTGTTCTTCCTGATCACCATCCCGATGATCGCGCCATCGCTCGCGGCGGGCGGCATGATGTCGTTTGCCCTGTCGCTGGATGACCTGGTGCTGGCCAGCTTCGTGTCCGGGCCAGGCTCGACCACCTTGCCGATGGAAGTGTTCTCGGCGGTGCGCCTGGGCGTGAAGCCAGAGATCAATGCCGTGGCCAGCCTGATCCTGTTGTCGGTGTCGCTGGTGACCTTCATGGTCTGGTACTTCAGCCGCCGCGCTGAAGAGCACCGTCGCAAGGCGATTCAGCAGGCCATCGAAGAAGGGGCTGCGGCGAACGTGTCGCAGCCACAGGTCAAGCGCCCGACGGCTGCAGCTGCGCCGGTCTGACCCGCCGCTTCGCGGGCAAGCCCGCTTCTACAGGCAAGTGCAGCTCTAGAACACTGCACACATCCTGTGGGAGCGGGTTTACCCGCGAAACCCCAGCACCGATTCAAAGCCATACCGCATCCCAGTGTGGGTAGTCCCGGACACTTCTGACCCATCCAGCCCTCAACGGATTGGCAACAATGTACCGGGCTACATGCACCATGCTTTCCTCCCTTCTCAATGCCCGGTCCTGATACCCAGGCTGCCACACCGGATCATGCTCAACCCCCGCCTGATGCAAAACCAGACTGGATCTGGATTTGAACCTGCGCATCAATGTACCCAGCGTCGTGCCTTTCAACTCGATTAGCCAATGCAGATGGTCCGGCATCAGTACCCAGGCCAATGACCGGCAGGCGTGGTCGTGATCGGATTGTCGCAGTTGATGGATAACTAATCGGGCATGTTGGAAGTCATTGAACAGCGGCTTGCGTTGATGGGTAACAGTAGTAAGCAGGTACAGCCTGCCGAGTTCTGAATAGCGACCACGTCGAAGCAGGTGTGATTGAGCCCGAGGCATTGGTTTCTTCCTTGAAGAGTGACCTCTCCAAGGTAGTGGATGTGAAACCGCAAAAGTGCGTTGGATGGTTTCGGGAAATGGCAGGGGGCTTGTGGTTGTCTGTACCGGCCCTTTCGCGGGTGAACCCGCTCCCACAGGTGCTACGCAGAATTCAGCATTTGCACAGTCCCTGTGGGAGCGGGTTCACCCGCGAAGAGGCCCGCACCAGCGCCGAAAATACTCCAGTGATCTCCATCAGTGATGTTTGCTGAACCCTGAACTACGCTGACAGTCGCATCTCACAAATCATTTGTGCGCAAGCTAGGAGCCTGCATGAGGGTGACGCGTCCACTGGTGCTGGCAGGCCTGAGTGTGCTGTACATGCTCACCGGCTGTAGCAAGGAAGAAACCCCCGAGACGCTGCCTCGGGTCGGTGTGCAACAGGTCCAGCCTACCGATTTCGCTGCCAGAGTGACCCTGACCGGCGACGTACAAGCGCGGGTGCAAACCGACTTGTCGTTCCGCGTGGGCGGCAAGATCATTTCGCGCAGCGTCGATGTGGGCGATCACGTCAAGGCCAACCAGGTACTGGCACGGCTAGACCCGAAAGACCTGCAAAACGACGTCGACTCGGCCAAGGCCGAGGTGTTCGCCGCCCAAGCGCGCGTGACGCAGACGGCCGCGGCTTTCGTGCGTCAGCAAAAGCTGCTGCCCAAAGGCTATACCAGCCAGAGCGAGTACGACTCCGCCGAAGCCGCGCTGCGCAGCAACCAGAGCGCGCTCAAGGCCGCCCAGGCGCAGCTGGCCAATGCCAATGAACAGCTGAGCTACACCGCGCTGGTGTCCGAAGCCGCCGGCGTGATCACCGAGCGCCAGGCCGAGGTCGGCCAAGTGGTGCAGGCCACCATGCCGATCTTCGGCTTCGCCCGCGATGGCGACCGTGATGCAGTGTTCAACGTGTATGAATCGTTGCTGGTGGCACCGCCAAGCGATGAGGGGGTGATCGTGAAGCTGCTCGATGACCCCAACGTCCAGGCGCAAGGCTTCGTTCGCGAAGTGACGCCAACCGTTTCAGCCCAAAGTGGCACGGTGCAGGTCAAGGTTGGCCTGCGCAACGTGCCGCCCGGCATGCAGCTGGGCTCACCGGTGACGGCCACTGCCAATTCCCAGGGGCGTTCCAGCATCGAGCTGCCCTGGTCGGCCTTGACCAAGGCCCTGCATGAGCCTGCCGTCTGGGTGGTGGGCGAGGGCGACAAGGTCGAACTGCGCAAGGTTGAAGTGGCGCGCTACCTCACCGGCAAGGTCGTGGTCGCCAACGGCCTCAAAGGCGGGGAGACCGTGGTGGTCAATGGCGGGCAGTTGCTGCACCCCGGCATGCAGGTGGAAAAAATCGATGAAAAGGCTGCGGGGGATGCGCCATGAAGCGCTTGCTGTTATTGCTCCCGGTCGGGCTGTTGCTGGTTGCTTGCAGCTCTGAGGAAGAAGCGGTCGAGCCCGTTCGGCCGGTGCTTTCGGTGAAGGTCGAACCGCAGGTGCAAGCGCAACTTGGGCGCTTTGCCGGCAGCATTCAGGCGCGCTTCGAGAGCACCTTGGGCTTTCGCGTGTCCGGGCGTATTGCCCGGCGTTGGCTTGATGTGGGGGCGCAGGTGAAGCCTGGGGACACACTGGCCACCCTCGACCCCACCGACCAGCAGAACCAGTTGCGCGCCGCCGAAGGCGACTTGGCCAAGGTCCAGGCGCAGTGGATAAACGCCCAGGCCGACGCGCGCCGTCAGCAGCAGCTGTACGACCGCGGTGTCGGTGCCCAGGCCCAGCTGGACATTGCCCAGACCAACCTGAAAACCACCGGTGCGGCGCTTGAGCAGGCACGCTCTGCGGTCAGCCAGGCGCGTGACCAGCTTGATTACAGCACCCTGCGCACCGACCACGCGGCGGTGATCACTGCCTGGCAGGCCGAAGCTGGGCAAACGGTAACGGCGGGCCAGGCTGTCGTGACCCTGGCCCGGCCAGACGTCAAGGAAGCCGTGATCGACCTGCCGATCGGCGTGGGCGAGCAACTCGACAAGGGCCTCACCTTCACCGTGGCCTCGCAGCTCGACCCAAGCATCAACACCACGGCCTCGTTGCGCGAGCTGGAGCCGCAAGCCGACGCCACCACGCGCACCCGGCGTGCGCGCCTGACCCTGGCCAGCACACCGGCCGCCTTCCACCTTGGCACCGCGATCAGCGTAAGCCTGAGTTCTGCGGTCACGCCGCGCAGTGAACTGCCCCTGAGCGCCTTGCTCGAGCGTGACGGCAAAACCCAGGTGTGGGTGATCGACACGCAGCAGAAAACCGTGGCGACCCGGGATGTCGCCTTGATCGACCGCACCCGCGAACACATCGTCATCGCCTCCGGCGTACAGCCAGGCGAGCGCGTAGTGACTGCCGGCGTCAACAGCCTCAAGCCTGGCCAGAAGGTCACCTTCGACGAGGATGCGCAATGAAAGGAAGCTTCAACCTGTCCGAATGGGCGCTCAAGCATCAATCGTTCGTCTGGTACCTGATGTTCGTCGGCTTGCTGATGGGGATTTTTTCCTACTTCAACCTGGGCCGTGAGGAAGACCCGTCGTTCACCATCAAGACCATGGTCATCCAGACCCGCTGGCCCGGTGCGACCCAGGATGAAACCCTGTATCAGGTCACCGACCGCATCGAGAAGAAACTCGAAGAGCTGGACTCGCTCGACTACACCAAAAGCTACACCCGCCCGGGCGAGTCAACGGTCTACGTGTACCTGCGCGACACCACCAAGGCCAAGGACATCCCGGACATCTGGTACCAGGTGCGCAAGAAGATCCAGGACATCCGCGGCCAGTTCCCCGAGGGCATCCAGGGCCCGGCATTCAACGACGAATTCGGTGATGTGTTCGGTTCGATCTACGCCTTCACCTCCGATGGCCTGACCTTGCGGCAACTGCGGGACTACGTGGAGCAGGCCCGCGCCGAAGTGCGCGAAGTGCCCAGCATCGGCAAGATCGAGCTGGTCGGCACCCAGGACGAAGTGCTGTACCTGAACTTCTCCACCCGCAAACTGGCGGCCTTGGGTATCGACCAGCGCCAGGTCATGCAGGCGCTGCAATCGCAGAACGCGGTGACCCCGGCAGGGGTGATCGAGGCGGGCCCCGAACGTATTTCGGTGCGGACCACCGGCCAGTTCGCCTCTGAAAAGGACCTGGAAACGGTCAACCTGAGGATCAATGACCGCTTCTTCCGCCTTGCCGACATTGCCGATATCGAGCGCGGCTACGTCGACCCGCCGTCACCGATGTTCCGCTACAACGGCCAGACCGCCATTGGCCTGGCCATCGGCATGAAGGCGGGCGGTAACATCCAGGTGTTCGGCGCAGCGCTGAAGAAGAAGATGGACAGCGTGATCGCCGACTTGCCGGTGGGGGTGGGTGTGCACACCGTGTCCGACCAGGCCGTGGTGGTCAAGCAGGCGGTGGGTGGCTTTACCAGCGCACTCTTCGAGGCTGTGGTGATCGTGCTGGCGGTGAGCTTCGTCAGCCTCGGCGTGCGCGCCGGGCTGGTGGTGGCCTGCTCGATCCCGCTGGTGCTGGCCATGGTCTTCGTGTTCATGGAGTACAGCGGCATCACCATGCAACGGATCTCGCTGGGCGCCTTGATCATCGCCCTGGGCCTGCTGGTGGACGATGCGATGATTACCGTGGAGGTGATGGTCACACGCCTGGAAATGGGCGAGAGCAAAGAGCAGGCCGCGACCTTTGCCTACACCTCGACGGCGTTCCCGATGCTGACCGGTACCCTGGTGACGGTGGCCGGCTTCGTGCCGATCGGGCTCAACGCCAGTTCGGCAGGTGAGTACACCTACACACTGTTCGCGGTGATCGCCGTGGCGTTGATCGTGTCGTGGGTGGTGGCGGTGTTCTTCGCCCCGGTGCTGGGCGTGCATATCCTCAGCAGCAAGGTCAAAGCCCACGAGGCCGAACCTGGGCGCGTGGGCCGGGCATTCGAGGGCGGCCTGCTGTGGTGCATGCGCAACCGCTGGCTGACCATCATTGGCACCGTGCTGCTGTTTGCACTGGCGATATTCTGCGAGCGCTTCGTGCAGAACCAGTTCTTCCCATCATCCGACCGCCCCGAAATCCTGGTCGACCTCAACCTGCCGCAAAACGCCTCGATCGAAGAGACGCGCAAGGTCGTCGACCGACTGGAGGCCAGGATCAAGGACGACCCGGACCTGGTGCGCTGGAGCACCTACATTGGCCAGGGCGCGATTCGCTTCTACTTGCCCCTCGACCAACAATTGCAGAACCCCTACTACGCGCAGTTGGTGATCGTCAGCAAAGGCTTCGAAGAGCGCCAGGGCATGATGGATCGCCTGCAGAAACTGCTGCGCGAAGAGTTCGTCGGCATCGGCACCAACGTGCAATCGCTGGAGATGGGCCCGCCGGTGGGCCGGCCGATCCAGTACCGGGTCAGCGGCCAGGACATCGACCAGGTGCGCAAGCACGCCATCGAGCTCGCCACCTTGCTCGATGCCAACGAGCACATCGGCGAGATGATCTACGACTGGAACGAGCCGGGCAAAGTGCTGCGCATCGAGATTGCCCAGGACAAAGCGCGTCAGCTGGGGCTGTCGTCCGAAGACGTGGCCAACGTGATGAACAGCATCGTCACCGGCGTGCCGATTACCCAGGTCAACGACAACATCTACCTGGTCAACGTGGTCGCCCGTGCCGAAGACAGCGAGCGTGGCTCGCCCGATACCTTGCAGAACCTGCAGATCCTGACCCCCAATGGCACCTCGATTCCGCTGCTGGCCTTCGCCACGGTGCGTTACGAGCTGGAACAGCCGTTGGTCTGGCGGCGTGATCGCAAGCCGACCATCACCATCAAGGCGTCGGTCAATGGCGACATCCAGCCCACCGACCTGGTGGCTCAGCTCAAGCCCAAGATCGACGAGTTCGCCAGCAAGCTGCCGGTCGGCTTCGAGGTGGCGACCGGCGGTACGGTGGAGGAGAGCGCCAAGGCGCAAGGGCCGATCCGCAAGGTCATTCCGTTGATGCTGTTCCTCATGGCGACCTTCCTGATGATCCAGCTGCACAGCGTGCAGAAGCTGTTCCTGGTGGTCAGCGTGGCGCCGTTGGGCTTGATTGGGGTGGTGCTGGCGTTGGTGCCTACGGGTACGCCGATGGGCTTTGTGGCCATTCTCGGGATTCTGGCCCTGGCCGGTATCATCATTCGTAACTCGGTGATCCTGGTGACCCAGATCGATGAGTTCGAGGCGCAGGGGCTGTCACCGTGGGATGCGGTGGTGGAGGCCACCAACCACCGGCGGCGGCCGATCTTGCTGACGGCGGCCGCGGCCAGCTTGGGCATGATCCCGATTGCCCGCGAGGTGTTCTGGGGGCCGATGGCCTACGCCATGATCGGCGGGATCATCGTGGCCACCTTGCTGACGCTGCTGTTTTTGCCGGCGCTGTATGTGGCCTGGTACAAAATCCGCGAGCCTGAAAAACAATCATCCTGACCTCACATCCCTTTGTAGGAGCAGCCTTGTGCTGCGAAGAGGCCGGTACAGCCATCCGTGTTTGAGGGTGAATGTACCGGCCTCTTCGCAGCACAAGGCTGCTCCTACAGGGGAAATGTGAGGCTTGTGAAAATGGTTATATAAACATTCTTAAACAGTATTTTTAAGAATATCCCCGCCTCACTACTATTGCCCTCAAGCCAGGCGCAAATCCCCTTCAAACCTCTGCCCGGCACCCTCACTCCAAGGAGAACGAGCATGAGTGCATCTCTGCGTAGCATCGACGGTCAGGACGAAGCCACCATTCTGCGTGAGATCCAGAGCGCCCTGCGCGATCTGCGTTTCGGTGCGGTGGAGATTACCGTGCACAACGCTCAGGTCGTCCAGATCGAGCGCAAGGAGAAGTTCCGCCTGCAACAGCCCGGCAACAAGACCGGCTGATCGCGCCACACCTCTAAAACTAGAAAAATGCCAATCGGGAGCTTCACCATGTCCATCCGCCGTTATGCGCTCGCCGCCCTGGCCAGTGCTGTTTTTGCCGGTTCCGCAATCGCCAAGGACTACGAACTGCTGAACGTGTCCTATGACCCGACCCGTGAGTTGTACCAACAGTACAACGCCGAATTCATCAAGCACTGGCAGCAGTCCCACCCGGACGACAAGGTGAAGATCCAGCAATCCCACGGTGGCTCGGGCAAACAGGGCCGCGCTGTAATCGATGGCCTGCGCGCCGACGTGGTGACCCTGGCCCTGGCCGGCGACATCGACGAAATCGCCAAGCTCGGCAAGACCCTGCCGGACAACTGGCAGACCCGCCTGCCGGACGCCAGCACCCCGTACACCTCGACCATCGTGTTCCTGGTGCGCAAGGGCAACCCGAAAGGCATCAAGGACTGGGGCGACCTGATCAAGAAAGACGTCTCGGTCATCACCCCGAACCCGAAAACCTCTGGCGGCGCCCGCTGGAACTTCCTCGCCGCCTGGGCCTATGGCCTGAAGACCGGCGGTAGCGAAGACAAGGCCAAGGCTTACGTGCAGGAGCTGTTCAAGCACGTGCCGGTGCTCGATACCGGCGCCCGTGGCTCGACCATCACCTTCGTCAACAACGGCCAGGGCGACGTCCTGCTGGCCTGGGAAAACGAAGCCTTCCTGGCGCTGAAGGAAGACGGTGGCGCAGACAAGTTCGAAATCGTCGTGCCGTCGCTGTCGATCCTGGCCGAGCCACCGGTGGCCGTGGTCGACAAGAACGCCGAGAAGAAGGGCAATACTGCGATTGCCACCGAATACCTCAAGCACCTGTACAGCCCGGCTGGCCAGAAGATCGCCGCCGAGAACTTCTACCGCCCACGTGACGAGAAGGTCGCTGCCGAATTCGGCAAGCAATTCCCGAAACTGGACCTGGTCACCATCGACAAGGACTTCGGTGGCTGGAAGACTGCACAACCCAAATTCTTCAATGATGGCGGTGTGTTCGACCAGATCTATCAGGCACAGTAAGCGGTTATGGAAAAGCGGGGCCGCTGTGCGGCCCATTCGCGGCACAAGGCCGCTCCCACAAGGAACCGCGCTCCCCTGTGGGAGTGGCCTTGTGCCGCGAATGGGCTGCACAGCAGCCCCAAGATTCAGAAGCCTGCACCGGCCCGGGATTGATTCCGGGCTTCGTGCGTTCAACCAGGGATACTTATGTCACGTCGTATTTCCCCCGTCATACCCGGCTTCGGGCTGACGCTGGGTTACACCTTGGTGTACCTCAGCCTGATTGTGCTGATTCCGCTGGCGGCCATGTTCATCCATGCCTCGCAGCTGACCTGGGAGCAGTTCTGGAACATCATCAGCGCGCCGCGGGTCATCGCCGCGCTCAAGCTGAGTTTCGGCACCGCCCTGTTCGCCGCCATCATCAACGGTGTAATCGGTACGCTGCTGGCCTGGGTACTGGTGCGCTACACCTTCCCCGGGCGCAAGATCATCGACGCGATGATCGACCTGCCGTTCGCCTTGCCTACCGCCGTGGCCGGTATCGCCCTGACGGCCCTGTACGCCCCGGCGGGCTGGGTTGGCCAGTTCGCCACCGACCTGGGCTTCAAGATCGCCTACACACCGCTTGGCATCACCTTGGCGCTGACCTTCGTGACCCTGCCGTTCGTGGTGCGCACCGTGCAGCCGGTGTTGGCCGACATCCCGCGTGAAGTCGAAGAAGCCGCCGCCTGCCTGGGCGCAAAACCGCTGCAGGTGTTCCGCCACATCCTGGCCCCGGCACTGCTGCCTGCCTGGCTGACCGGCTTTGCCCTGGCCTTCGCCCGTGGGGTGGGTGAGTATGGTTCGGTGATCTTCATTGCCGGCAACATGCCGATGAAGACCGAGATCCTGCCGCTGCTGATCATGGTCAAGCTCGACCAATACGACTACACCGGCGCGACTGCCATCGGCGTGCTGATGCTGGTGGTTTCCTTCATCCTGCTGCTGCTGATCAACCTGCTGCAGCGCCGCATCGAAACCCCTTGAAGGAGGCCGGCTATGTCTAGTTCATCCCTGAGCGCTACCGCCGCCGCCAATGCCGCCCGCCGTGGCAGCGCCACCTCGCGGCGCATCCTGATCGGCCTTGGCTGGCTGGTGTTCGCGCTGTTCTTGCTGCTGCCGCTGGTGATCGTGGTATCGCAGGCGCTGAAAAACGGTTTCGGCACTTTCTTCGAGGCGATCTTCGAGCCCGACGCTTTGTCGGCGCTCAAGCTCACCCTGTTTGCCGTGGCCATCTCGGTGCCGCTGAACCTGGTGTTTGGCGTCAGCGCGGCGTGGTGCGTGAGCAAGTACACCTTCCGTGGCAAGAGCGTGCTGGTGACCCTGATCGACCTGCCGTTCTCGGTCTCGCCGGTGATCGCGGGCCTGGTCTACGTGCTGATGTTCGGCGCACAAGGCCTGTTCGGCCCCTGGCTGCAGGACCATGACATCCAGATTGTGTTCGCGCTGCCGGGCATCGTCCTGGCAACGATTTTCGTCACTGTGCCATTCGTTGCCCGTGAACTGATCCCGCTGATGCAAGAGCAGGGCACCCAGGAAGAAGAGGCCGCGCGCCTGCTGGGCGCCAATGGCTGGCAGATGTTCTGGCATGTGACCCTGCCCAACATCAAATGGGGCCTGATCTACGGCGTGGTGCTGTGTACGGCGCGGGCGATGGGTGAGTTCGGCGCGGTGTCGGTGGTGTCCGGCCATATTCGCGGCGTCACCAACACCTTGCCGCTGCACGTGGAGATCCTCTACAACGAGTACAACCACGTCGCGGCCTTCAGCGTGGCCAGCCTGTTGCTGATCCTGGCGCTCTTCATCCTGCTGCTCAAGCAGTGGAGCGAGAACCGTATTAACCGCCTGCGCCATAGCGCTGCGGAGGAATAATTCATGTCGATCGAAGTTCGTAACGTCAGCAAGCGCTTCAACAGCTTCCAGGCCCTGGACAACATCAACCTGGATATCCACAGCGGTGAGCTGGTGGCACTGCTCGGCCCGTCCGGCTGCGGCAAGACCACCCTGCTGCGCATCATTGCCGGCCTGGAGACACCGGATGACGGCAGCATCGTGTTCCATGGCGAGGATGTGTCTGGCCACGACGTGCGTGATCGCAACGTCGGCTTCGTGTTCCAGCACTACGCGTTGTTCCGCCACATGAGCGTGTTCGACAACGTCGCCTTCGGCCTGCGCATGAAGCCCAAGGGCGAGCGCCCGAGCGAAAGCAAGATTGCCGAAAAGGTGCATGAGCTGCTGAACATGGTCCAGCTCGACTGGCTCTCCGACCGCTACCCCGAGCAGCTTTCCGGTGGCCAGCGCCAGCGTATCGCCCTGGCCCGCGCCTTGGCGGTAGAGCCTAAGGTGCTGTTGCTCGACGAGCCGTTCGGTGCCCTGGATGCCAAGGTGCGTAAAGAGCTGCGCCGCTGGCTGGCGCGCCTGCACGAAGATATCAACCTGACGTCGGTGTTCGTCACCCATGACCAGGAAGAGGCCATGGAAGTCGCGGACCGCATCGTGGTGATGAACAAGGGTGTGATCGAGCAGATCGGCTCGCCGGGTGAAGTGTACGAGCAGCCGGCCAACGACTTCGTCTACCACTTCCTCGGCGACTCCAACCGTCTGGCCTTGAGCGAAGGCCACCACGTGCTGTTCCGCCCGCACGAAGTGTCGCTGTCGCGCCATGAAACCGAAGGCCACCATGCCGCCGAGGTGCGCGATATCCGCCCGCTGGGCGCGACCACCCGGGTGACCTTGAAGGTGGAAGGGCAGAGCGAGCTGATCGAGGCCGAAGTGGTCAAGGACCACGACAGCCTGACCGGCCTGGCGCGGGGTGAGACATTGTTCTTCCGGCCGAAGGTTTGGCAGAAGGTGGCGGATATCTGATCTGCCTTTGAAGATGAAGAGCCCGGGCCCTATCCCGGGTTTTTTATTGCCTGGTGGATTGCTGGGGCTGCTTCGCACCCCTTCGCAGCACAATGCTGCAGCGCGATTCCCTGTAGGAGCAGCCTTGTGCTGCGAATCGAGGGCGCAGCCCTCGCAGCAATCTCATGCCTTACGCGAATATTTTGCATGCCCACAAAGCATCGCTAATCGCCCTCCAGCCCACAGCCCTCGAAATCCGTGGCTTTCACACGATCGCTCAAAAACAATATTCAATTAAGTTATAACCATAATTTTAAACATTACTTTAAGAGATAAGCCTCTGGCCCCGATGATTCAGCCACACACCTGAATCGAGACCCCAGGAGTTTGATCAATGGGTAAAGTCCAGACGGCCGTCAGAGCCTACGACCAGCCATGGCGCCCGGCACCGGGCGACCTGGTCGAGCTTGGACGCACGCTTCGTCTTCCGCTTGGCCAGCAGCGCCTGCAACGCACGCCTGCCAGCGGCCTCAAGCGCCGCGACAAGCTGGCGTTGGCGCTGCTGGTACTGGCGCTGCACGGCGCCGCCGCCTACTGGGTCAGCCAGGCGCCGACGCCTGAGCTGCCCGTGGTGCCGCCGCAGGTGCCACCCATGACCATCGAGTTCGCCGCCCCTGCGCCGCCCGTGGTCGAGCCACCACCCCCGGCACCCGCGCCGCCGGTAGTCGACGAGCTGGCCGCCAAGCCCAAACCGAAGCCAAAACCGATCCCTAAACCTGTGGTCAAGCAGGCGCCCAAGCCGCAGCCGAAGCCGGTCGAGGCACCGCCACCGGCACCTGTTGCAGCCCCGGCACCGCCAGCCCCTGCGCCACCCGCGCCGGCGCCGGTGACACCGGCTTCAGCCAACGCCGCGTACCTCAAGAACCCGGCGCCGGAGTACCCGCAGATGGCCCAGCGCCGCGGCTGGGAAGGCACCGTGCTGTTGCGCGTCGAGGTGTTGCCCAGTGGCAAGCCGGGGCAGATCCAGGTGCAGAAGAGCAGTGGCCGCGATGCCTTGGATGCCGCTGCGCTGGCTGCCGTCAAGCGCTGGAGCTTCGTTCCCGCCAAGCAAGGCGACGTGGCCCAGACCGGCTGGGTCAGCGTGCCAATCGACTTCAAGCTTCGCTAACGCATTTCACAGAATCAGCAGAACATAGGAAGACATCATCATGAGCCTGTTGGCATCCCCCCTCGAATCCGTTGAAAGCGCAGTCATCTGGCTGCTGGTTGGTTTCTCTGTCGTCACCTGGGGCCTGGCCCTGGTCAAGGTCGTGCAGTTCGTGCGGCTGAAGAACCAGGACAAACGCTTCCACCAGCAATTCTGGGCAGCCTCCAGCCTGGATTCGGCCGCCGAAATCAGCCATGAGCTACCTGGCCCAGCCGCCCGCGTTGCGCAGTCCGGTTATGCCGCTATTGCCGTCGGCGATACCACCCAGGCCAACGACCTGAGCCACGCCATCAATCACCAGGACCGCCTCGAACGCGCTCTGCGCCAGCAGATCGTCCGCGAGCGCCGTTCGCTGGAAACCGGCCTGGCGGTGGTCGCCAGTATCGGCAGTACCTCGCCCTTCATCGGCTTGTTTGGCACCGTGTGGGGCATCATGGAAGCGCTCAAGGGCATCAGTGCGGCAGGTTCCGCCAGCCTCGAGACCGTGGCCGGGCCGATCGGCGCGGCACTGGTGGCCACGGGGGTGGGTATCGCCGTCGCGGTGCCAGCGGTACTGGTTTACAACTACTTCCTGCGCCGCCTCAAGCTGACCGCAGCAGACTTGGACGACTTCGCCCATGACTTCTACAGCCTGGCGCAGAAGAGTGCCTTCCGGGTACTGGTGCACCCTGCCGTGCACAAAGCCCAGGCCGGTTTCACTCAGCCGGTGAAGGAGGCGTCCTGATATGGCCTTTTCGACCCAGGACAGCGACGAAGTCCTCAGTGAAATCAACGTCACGCCGTTGGTAGACGTCATGCTGGTGCTGCTGGTGGTGTTCATCGTCACTGCGCCGCTGCTGACCAACGCCATCCCCATCAACCTGCCCAAGACCGAGGCGGTGGCACCGGTGGAGCAGAAAGATCCGCTGGTGGTGAGCATCGACGGGGCTGGCAAGTTGTTCATCAACAAGGACGAGATCCAGCCGGACCTGCTGGAGACCAACCTCAAGGCGGCCAAGGCCAAGGACGCGGAAGTCCGTGTGCAGTTGCAGGCCGATGATGGCGTGAACTACGGCGAGGTGGCGCGGGCCATGGCGGCGATTGAACGTGCGGGGATCAGCAAACTGGCGGTGATTACCGCGCGCTGATTCGGCAATCCTCTTCAGGCAAGTGACTCTCTTTGAGCGCTTATGGGCCACATCTCTTGGCAGGGGTTGGCCCTTTTTTTTGGCCTGATGGATAGGTATTGGGCTACAAGGTGTTCGCCGGTGAATGTATAGCGCCTGTTAGATCGAGCGCCGCCCGCGCGGCGCTTCGCGGGGCAAGCCCGCTCCCACATCTGTTTCGGGCCAGTGATGCCTGTGCCATTTGCGCGCGACCGCCTTGTTGGTCCGACTCGATATCGTGTCAGCCGCCGAAGGTCCGCGCGCCCATGCCTCAGGAATAATTGGCCCGAAAC